>CANKTH010000066.1 GCA_947486185.1 Deltaproteobacteria bacterium | reverse complement strand
GTCGGGCGGGTTGAGCAGGAGCAGCCGGTACCGGATGAGCGGGCCGCCGGGCATGAGCCGCGACTGCAAGGCGAGCCGCTCGCGCCGCTCAGTGCGCAGCACGCGCGTGGCCATGTCGACCGTGAGGTAGGCCTGGTTGAGATTGTCGTTGAGGTAGGCGAAGATCTTGCCGTAGCCGGCGGAGATTTCCGGGGCGAGGGAGAGGAGGATGAGGTCGGCGTCGTCCCCGTCGAGGTCAAAAGCTTGCCTCAACCGGCTGAAGCGCCCGCCCGCGCCGTCGCGCAGCGCGACCGAGGCGGCGATCGCGTCCTCCAGGCCGTCAGGGCCCGTGACGTAGTCGATCTCGCCGGCCGCGCGGAGCAGCGCGTCCACCTCGTCGTCGGTGATCACCGAGCCCCAGAACTGCCCTTTCGCGCGCATTGCGGGGCGGGCGCGTTGGCGGCGTACGGCTCGGAGCAACAGGAGGTCGGTCCGCCGTAAACGACGGGTCAAGTCATCAAATACGCTCGCCAAGCTGCTCCTCGCGTCTGCGCCTGCGTGAGGCTGTCCGTAGAGATTGCCGGGACCCGGTTCGCCGGGATCGGCGGGATGATCTCAGCTTACAAGAAGCCTTTCTTGTCGGCGAAGCGGTCGTTCCGCGAGTCGCGCGCCTCGTCCATCCCCTTCACGACCTCCCTGGCAATCTTCTCGACGATGTCGATATGATTGAGGCCCTCCGCCTTGAGGCGCTCGTAACCACGCGACGCGTTGGGCTGGCCCTCACCCGGCACGTCGCTCCCCGCCGCGCGGCTCTTGTTGACCGAACCGCCGAAGGCCCCGGAGCCGGTAGCGTGGCCCGCTTCGTGGGACTCGATGCCGCCGGCCGCGTGGCGGTGGAGCACCATCCGTTCGACCGCCCGAGCGGCGACCTCTTCGGCGTCGCGGGTGCCGTGCTCGTCAGTGCCGCCGGAGTTGGCCACGTGATGCTGTTCGTGGGCGTACAAGGCCTGATCTTCGGCGCGGCTCTCGTCGAAGCCCTCCGCGACGATCACGCTGCGGTCCACAGTCATGGCGCGGGCGCCGAGGCTCTTCAACGCGCGGGAGGCGAGGGGGCCGGTGAACACTTCGCCGCCGCCCGACACCGATTTCCGCTTCAAGGGAGTCTCGGCCCGGGAGGCCAGCCGAGAGACCATCGAGTTGTCGCCGTTGTTTGCCATGGACCCTCCGCTGCGCTTGATGATAGCCTGCCCGGGTGCAGGTCATCATCCCCGACACGATTTATTCCGGCGGCGCCCTCTTGTCCGGGAAAGCCCTCTGGATTGACGCAGATCGGGTGTCGCGGGTCGATGAGGCTTCGCGCGCCCCCGCCGACGCCCGACGTATGCCGGGGCGCGCGCTCCTGCCGGGCTTCTGTAACGCCCACTCTCACGCTTTCCAGAGGGGTTTACGCGGGCGGGTCCAGTACTCGGTGGGCGGGGACAGCTTCTGGACCTGGCGGGACACCATGTACCGCCTGGCCAACGCGCTCGACCCGGACGGGGTCGAGGCGGTCAGCGCCCTCGCGTTCCTTGAGATGGTGCGCGCCGGCTACACCACCGTCGGCGAGTTTCACTACCTCCACCACCAGCCCGATGGCACCGCCTACGCCGATCCCGACGAGCTCGCCTGGCGTGTAGCCGCCGCGGCCGAGGCCGTCGGTATCCGGCTGGTGCTCCTCCGGGTGGCCTACGCCCGCTCGGGGTACGGAGCGGCGCCCAATCAGCTACAACGGCGTTTTATCGACGCTTCTCCCGACGCGGTGCTGAGCTCGCTCGGTCGCCTCAGCGCACGTGGGCTTCGTGTGGGCCTCGCGCCTCACTCCATCCGCGCGTGCCCGCGGGACTGGCTTCGGGCGCTGCGGGCCTTTGACGGCCCGATCCACGCGCACGTGGACGAACAGCCGGGCGAGATCGCCTCTTCCCTCGCCGAGTACAGCGCGCGCCCGCTTACGGTCTTCGCCGAGGAGGGGCTGGTGGACTCGCGGTTCACGGCGGTCCATTTCACCCACGCGGCCGACGATGAACGGCGGCTTCTCCTCGAACAATCGGCGTTGGTCTGCGTCTGCCCCAGCACGGAGCTCGACCTGGGAGACGGTTTCTTCCCGGCTTCGGCACACGCCTCCGGTCGGCTGTGTATCGGCTCCGATAGCCAGGTCCTCATCGATCCCATAGCGGAGATTCGCGCGATCGAGTGGCACGGCCGCGCGCTCGCCAACCGCCGCAACGTCGTCCAGCCGCAGAACCAGGTCTCGGCCTCGGCGGCGCGTCTCTGGGAGATCGGCAGTCGGGGCGGTGCCGAGGCGCTCGGCCTCGTCAGACCCGGCGAGCTCGAGGGCGGGCTCGTACCTGGGGCGCTCGCCGACTTCATCGCGGTGGATACTTCGCGCCCAGAGCAGGTTGGCGGGGAGCTGTTGCCGAGCCTCGTGTACTCGGGCGCGGCGGTGACCGATGTATGGGTGGGCGGCCGGCAGGTGGTGGTTGACGGTGATCACACCGCCACCGAGGCGATCCTGGCGCGCGCCCGGCGGGTGCTGGCGGTCTGAGAGGGGGCGCCCGCGGTGTCGTCGGGTTAAAGAGCGGCGCTCGCCAGGAACCGTCCATGTTGTCCACTCCGCGTCGCACCCATCGTTGCGGCGACTTCTCCGAAGCCGACATCGGCGCGCAGGTGTGCGTCCAAGGTTGGGCCCAAAACGTTCGTAATATGGGAGGCGTCAGCTTCCTGCTCCTGCGCGACCGCAGCGGGCTGGTCCAGGTCGTGACCGACGAACGGAGCCCGGATGCGGCGCGTGCGGACGCCGAGAAGGTGCACTTGGAGTACGTGCTGGAGGTCCGAGGCGTGGTGGCCCGGAGGGCGAGCCCCAACTCCAAGCTTCCTACCGGTCAGATTGAGGTGGTCGCCGAGAGCGTCGTCATCCTCTCCCGCACCCCGGCGCTGCCCTTCAACCTCGACGGTCACACCACGATCAACGAGGATCTCCGCCTTCAGTACCGCTACCTCGACCTCCGCCGACCCGAGCTGCAGAACAACCTCGTGGCTCGCCACCGCGCGGCCCTCGCGGTGCGGCGCTACCTGGACAGTGAGAACTTCGTCGAGGTAGAAACACCTGTTCTCACCAAGGCCACCCCTGAAGGCGCCCGCGACTACCTGGTGCCGAGCCGGGTGCACCCCGGCCAGTGGTACGCCCTGCCGCAGAGCCCGCAGATCTTCAAGCAGATCCTCATGGTCGCGGGCATGGACCGCTATTTCCAGATTGTGCGCTGCTTCCGCGACGAAGACCTTCGCGCCGACCGGCAGCCTGAGTTCACTCAGATCGACATCGAGATGAGCTTCGTGACCCGCGAGACGGTGATCGAGCTCGCGACTGGGGTCGTACGTGTGTTGTGGCGGGAGATCCTAGGTCAAGAGCCGGGCGAAATCCCGGTGATGAGCTACGCCGACGCGATCTCCCGGTTTGGCCTCGATTCGCCCGACGTACGTTTTGGGATGGAGCACGTCGTCCTGACCGGGCTGCTCGCGGGATCGAGCTCCCCCATCATCCAGGCGGGGCTCGCTGACGGCGGGATCGCCAAAGCGTTCGTGGTGCCCGCCGGTGCCGAGGCCGCGAGCCGCAAACAGCTCGACGCGTGGACCCTGTTCGTCAAACGTTACGGTCTGGGCGGCATCTTGTGGGGCAAGGTGGCAGGTCCCTGGACCGGTCCTCTGGCGCGCCTCGGCGAGACCGAGCTCTCCGCGCTCGCGGCCGCGACCGGGGCGAAAGAGGGCGACCTGGTGATCCTGGGTGTTGGGAAGCCTGAGCACATTCATCCTGGTCTTGGGCGGCTGCGGGTGCAGGTGGCGCGTGACCTCGGGCGCATTCCTGCGGGCTTCGCGTTCACCTGGGTCGTCGATTTCCCGAGCTTTGAGAAAGATCCTGAGAGCGGCCGGTGGATGGCGGTGCATCACCCCTTCACGGCGCCGCGCCCGGAGCACATCGCCTTGCTTGGAACGGGCCGGGAAGGCGAGATGTTGGCCGACGCCTACGATCTGGTGTGTAACGGCTACGAGATCTGTGGCGGGTCGATCCGTATCCACGATCCCGACGTTCAGGCCCGGGTCTTCTCGACGATCGGGCTCTCGGACGCCGAGGCTCAGCAGAAGTTTGGCTTCCTGCTCGACGCGTTGCGCCACGGCGCGCCGCCCCACGGCGGCTGCGCTTTTGGCTTCGACCGCGTGATCATGCTGCTGTGCGGCACCGAAAATATCCGCGAGGTGATCGCCTTCCCCAAGACCGCGAGCGCGCAGGACCTGATGAGCGAGGCCCCAAGCCCGGTCGATCCGGCCCAACTGGGCGAGCTCCACGTTCGGAACGTCGAGCGGGAGTAGCTGCCACGCTCGACGGCGTCGTCGCCGCCGATGCTGGATTCTCTTGCGGCCCCGAAATGTCCGTCGAATGCGGCGTCTGGGTGGAGGGGCCGATGTACCTGGAGGATCGGGGCCGCGGCGAGTGGCGGCTCGATTTGGACGTCGTGCCGTCCGCCAGCGACCAGGTGAATGGGACGTCGACGCTCTTTGACAGCAGCAGCGAGCTCAACGATCTGACGGTCTACTATCGCGCGCACTCCGCCGACGGCGGGGCGGCCGTGTGCTTCGTCGGCGGCCACGATCCCGACAATTACGCCGATTTGGGCTGCCAGGAGCTGTAGCTGAACGGCGGTCGGTCCGCGTGGGGGTGGCCGCGTGGGTCCCGGATCCCGTCGGTTCAGCGAGGCATGCTTTTAACCAGCTCAAGGCTCGATTTGACGTCCGCCGTGAGCGTGCTCTCCGGCCAGTCCCGGAGCAGGCCCTCGAGGATCACCTGCGCTTCTTCGAGCGAGCGGGTGCGGTCGGGGCCCGCCGCCGCCGTCCGCGCGGTGAGCACGAGATGACCCGCGCGCTCGCGTTCGGCCCGAACATACCCGTCGGTCGCCGATTTCTTGAGCTCCACCGCCGCGTCCCCGGATTTTCCTTCGAGGAGTCGGAGGGCCTCTTTCCACTCACCGCGCTCATACGCCGCCTTCGGATCGGCGAGGGGGTCGGCGGGGGGCGGCGCGGACAGCGGCGTAGCTGACGCTCCCGGGATCGGCGTCATCCGAGTTTCGGGCGCGCTGAGCGTCTCTTCGTCGATGTCTCCGAGGCCCAGGTCCACTCCGACGGTCTGGTTCAACCCGCGCGCCTCGACCTCGAGCATCCGGTCCACAAAGGCGGCGACCGCACGCTGCGCCTTGGGATCGGCCCTTCGGAGCGCCGCGAGCAGATCCTGAAGGTGGAGGAGACGATCCCGCTGGTCGTTGTCTTCTGTGGTCGCGAGAAGCTCGGCGATACGGCGCTCCTGAGCGTCAAAACTCACGGCCGCTTCTACCGCCTCGCCAGGCGCTGGCGGCCGGTAGGTCTTGACCGAGAAGCACCCAGCGGCGACGAGAAACAGCGGGAGGAGCCTGAAGAACACGCGAAGCCTCACGGGGCCGAGAAGTGGGGAGCTCCGGGGCCCGGCCAACGAGGCCCCCGACCGGGAAGTTCAGGAGGCCTGGACGCCCCAACCCGCGGTGCCGTCCGCCGCGGCCTCCAGCAGGTACCGAGCTAGATCGGCGGTGGCGGTGGCGGCCCTCCCCCCAACAGCGCCGCGATCTCCCCGACCTCCCGGGCGTCGGTCCACGAGGCGAAACCTTCTTTCCACACGAGGTGGCGACCGCCCGGCGCGCTCCGTACCCGCGCCGCGACGTCGGTGCCCGAGAGGGTCGCGGTAGCGCCGTCGGGGCCGGTGTAGTGGAACACCGAGACGGTGGGCAGAGGCGGCGGTACCGCGGGCACCAGCGCCACGATCTCTTGCACCTCTGACCACTTCTTCCATCCCGCCCAGCCTGCGGCCCACACGTTGTGGGCTCCGTCACGGGCCTGGGCCACCCGCGCCGCGATCTCGCGTGCGGTGAGCTCCGCCTGACCGCCCACGCCATTGTAGTGGTAGCGGGTCTCCATCGGCGGGGGTGGCGGCGGCGGCGCCGCAGACAGGCCCGTGTTGGGGGCAAAAGTCGCAGGAGCCTGCTGGGCCCGCGCAAACTGGTTGCCCATCATCTGGCCCATCGCGAGCCCCATTCCCGCGTCCATCATCGGGTTGCTGGCGCCCGGCCGAGTCATTGCGTCGGGGAGCGCGTTGGCCATCTGGAACTGGGTGTAGGCGTTCATGTCTCCGGCCAACGCCATCTTCGACCGGGTGTCGATCATCTTCTCGACCTCGGGCGGCACGGAGATGTTCTCGACGACAAAGTCAGTCAACGTGAGGCCGTAGTTCTCCTGGAACCAGCCGGTGAGGCGCTGCCGGAGGGCGTCACCCAGGTCCATGTACTGCGAGACCAGGTCGAACACCGGGATCTTGGCCTCGCCGATGGTGTCGGCCAGGGCGCTGACCAGCTTTCGTTTGACGTGGCCATTGATCTCTTCGGTCGTATACAGCCCGGCGGTGCCCACCACTTCGCGGATGAACGCGGCGGGATCGGTGATCCGGTAGGCAAAGGCTCCAAAAGCCCGAACCCGTACCACGCCGAGGTCGGCGTCCCGCAGCATCATGGGGTTGGAGGTGCCCCACTTCTGGTTGGTGAACTGCCGCGTGGAGATAAAGTAGATATCCCCTTTGTACGGCATGTTCAGGCCGTACTTGATGCTCTCGAAGAAGCCGCTGATCGCTGTGGTGCGGGTGGAGAGTTCGTAGGTGCCGGGCCCGAACACGTCGGAGAGGCGCCCTTCGGCGACAAACACCGCAGCCTGGCCTTCGCGGACCACGAGCTTGCCACCGTCCTGAATCGCCTGGTTGAACACCGGGAAACGATAGACGAGCGTGTTGTTGGAGTCGTCCAGCCACTGGATGACGTCCAGGAACTGCGCCTTTGCATGCTGAGTGAGGGTGGACCAGAGACCCATGAGCTACCTCCGTCGGACGACTAATCTGCTTCCGGTGCCGAGACCGCTCTCGGCCTCGCGCGCGGACCACCCGCGCCCCGAAAAACGGGAGAGCCCCTTCTCGCGCTGCAACGGGAAGGGGCCCATGGGCTCATGTTTGTACACCTGACGCCGAACGTCAACCCTCAGGCGTCAGGCGCTGCACCAACCGCCGAGCAGCGTCGCGAGCTGTTGTCAGGAGGCCGGCGCGGCCGGATCCTTGGCGACCGCCGCGAACAGACCGGATGCCTCGGCGACTCGTCCGCGCCGGCGCAAGGTATCCGCGAGCACATAGCTCATGCGGGCCCGCTGTTCGGGGCGTGTCCCCTGGGTCATCAGCGCCGCGGTGTATTCGCGGATCACGTGATCCTGGAGCTCGGGGATGACCTCCCGGGTGAGCTTTTTGAAGCGGGAGACCACCGTCTTTTCCTGGTCCGTCATCGGTCCCGAGCTCTCGAACGCGGCGAGATGCAGATCCCGCTGCGTCGGCAGGCCGGCACGTTCAGCGATCCGGACGAGGTTGAAGAGCACTTTCTTGCGGTCCTCCACCGCCAACGGTTTGGCCAGCTCCGCGCCGCCTGCGTCGAGCAGCGTGCGCGCGCCCGCGGGTCCCTCGAGGCCCGGGTAGTAGCCAACCGCGGCGTCGCGCGCGGTCCACGAGGCCTCCAACCAGAGTTCTCCGAGGAATGCCGCGTCCTTTCCGAGCTCCGTATACATCGCTGCGGCGATGCCGTAGCGCTCCCAGATCTCCGGCGCGTCAGGCACGGCGAGCGCCGCGACGCGGTTCTTGAGCGCCACCTCGAGGCGGACGCGCTCCGCGGCGGTGAAGGTGCGACTGAAATCTTCGTTGTACAAAGAGAACAGTCCTTCCATACACGTCGCGACCCGGAAGGTCCGCCACTGCCCCCCGCTGGCGTAGGACGCGAGATCGGAGTCCCAGCCGCCGTGGGCGTTCTGCGAGATCCGCTCGTAGATCTTGACGTTACCGCTCCCGAGCGGGCAGGACTCCACGCGGAAGTGCACCTGCACCGCGACGGCCGGCGGCGACATCACCGCGGGAAACGAAAGGAGAAACCACAATAAGCTTGACATGAGCCTGTCAGGAACGCTGCAGAGTGTCTACGCGCGACACGAGCACGCCCGTGAGCTCCTGGTGGATCTGAGCGATACGTTCGAGCTGCTCAAAACAACGTTGGAGCCGCTCGTGCCCGCTCGGATCCCGGTTCATGAGCGCGAGTTCGATGTTGCCCATCGCGGCCGTGAGCGGTTGGGACATCGCGTGGGTCAGGTTCGACGCGGCCGAGAGGCGCGCGGCTCGGCGTTCGGCGGCGGAGACCTGCGCCTTCGCCTGATCAAGTCCGCGTTCGAGCGCCCGCGTCTCCCGAAGGTCGGTGTACACGGCCACCACCCCGGCGGGCTGGCCGTTTGCGTCCCGGAGCAGGCAAGCGGCCATTCGCGCAGGGATCGGGGTGCCGTCCCTGCTCCGCAGCACCACTTCGGTGGGCTCGGCCGCGCTCCCGCCGTGCCCGTCCGACGACCGTAGCCGAGCCATCAGCCGAGGTGCAAGCTCGGGATACTGGTAGAGCTCACTCGCGTGCAGCCCGAGCGCCTCCGTTTGGCTGTAGCCGAGCAGAGCTTCTGCCGCGGAGTTGAACAGCACGATCAGACCTGCACGATCTGAGACTGCCACCGGCGAGGGCAGGATCTCCAGCAGGCGGTCAAAGAGCTCGACATCGGGCACGATCATGGGCGGCCCCTTCATAGCCGGTTGCGGCCCGACCTTGTATGCTGCCGGGATGAGGTACCCTGGAGCGATGATCGTGCTGCCGCTGATTTTCCTCGTCGCGTGCGAGGCGAGCAAACCCGACGTTGGGGATGACACCGAGACCTCGGGTGTCACGCCCGAGATGGACGTGCCTGAGCTCTCACTCAACGAGTTTCTGGCATCAAACCGGACGGTATACGAGGACCCTGACTATGTCGGGGAGTTTGACGACTGGGTGGAGATCTACAACGGTGGCTCCGAGACCGTCGAGCTCGCTGGGCTGTACCTCACCGATGATCTGGAAACTCCCACCAAGTTTGCCCTCCCCGAGGACCGGTCGATGGAGCCCGGTGGTTTTCTCCTGATCTGGTGCGACGACCAGCCGGAGCAGGGCCCCACGCACGCGCCGTACAAGCTCAACCGGAAGGAGGACTTCCTCGCGATCTTCCTGGTGGATGGCGGCAACGACCCGATCCGGCTCGACGCAGTGGAGTTCAAGGACCAGGCCCAGGACGTGTCGATGGGCCGCGTCCCGGACGGCGGCGCGGAGTGGAAGTCATTGGAGCGTGCGAGTCCAGGCGCCTCCAACGGCTGACGGCGAACCCGGACCCCGACGCGCGGGAGCGCTGGGATCGGGGTCGGTACGCTCCCTCACCGGAGCGTTTGGGGGCTTGACAGTGGCGCGTGAGCCCGGGATACTCCCGCCCCCTTCATCGTATGCCGGCCGCCGGTGGTGCCCGGTTTTCAGGAGCGAAAAAGATCTATGGCATTGAAGAACTATCTTTTCACCTCCGAGTCGGTCTCCGAAGGCCACCCGGACAAGATGTGCGACCAGATCTCGGATGCGGTGCTGGACGCCTACCTGGCCCAGTACCCGACCGCCCGTGTTGCGTGCGAGACCCTCGTCAAGACGGGCCTCGTCGTGGTCGCAGGTGAGATCACCGCGCCGCCGACGGTCAACGTCGCGGTGCCCAAGATCGTGCGGAAGGTGGTCAACGAAATCGGCTTCAACCATACCGACACCGGCTTCGACGGCAGCACCTGCGCGGTGATGGTCGCGATCGAGGAACAATCTCCCGACATCTCCCAGGGGGTGTCCGAGGGCGAGGGCCTGTTCCAGGAGCAGGGCGCCGGCGATCAGGGCATGATGTTTGGCTACGCGATCAATGAGACCCCGGAGCTGATGCCCGCGACCCTGCAGTATTCGCATCAGCTCATGGAGAGGCTGGCCTTTCATCGCAAGAACGACCCGACGTGGTCCTGGGTGCGGCCCGACTCCAAGAGCCAGGTCACTATCGAGTACCGTGACGGTCAGATTGCGCGGATTGATACCGTGGTCGTGTCCACCCAGCACGCGCCGCGGGATCACGCGTTGATCCGCTCCCAGATCATCGACGAGCTGATCAAGAAGGAGCTGCCGGCTCACCTGTTGGACGCGAACACCCGCTATTTTGTGAATCCGACTGGTAAGTTCGAGATCGGCGGGCCGATGGGAGACACCGGTGTCACCGGTCGGAAGATCATCGTGGACACCTATGGTGGTCACGGCGCTCACGGCGGCGGCGCCTTCTCCGGGAAGGACCCCTCCAAGGTCGATCGTTCCGCAGCCTACATGGGCCGGTACATCGCGAAGAACCTCGTAGCCGCCGGCGTGTGCGAGCGCGCGATGGTGCAGCTCGCGTACGCGATCGGCGTCGCTGAGCCGGTGAGCGTGATGGTGAGCACCTTCGGCACCTCAGAGGTGTCGGAGGAGGCGTTGGGCCAATGTGTGCGGGAGCTGTTCCCCACCCGCCCCAAGGGGCTCATCCAGCACCTCAACCTCATGCGGCCGATCTACCGCAAGACCGCCGCCTACGGTCATTTCGGACGGAACGATCCCGATTTTACCTGGGAACGTACCGACATGGCCGACGCGGTTCGGAGCTACTTCGGGGCAAGCCAGAGCCGCTGACCCGACCCTAGGGAGGGGTAGTTGAAAGCCTGGAACGTCGCCCTGGTTCTCGCGCTCTCGGGCTGCCCCAAGGGCGTGGCGCCGGTGTCCGGGCTCGACACGGGGGCGCTGGACGTCAACGCCCCCTGTGATCCGACGGGGGCGGCGCCTGCGCTGCGACCCTTCCTCGGGGCCTGGCAGCCTGAGGATTCGTCGGCGATCTTCCGAGCCTGTATGTCGGGCGGCCAGCTCAGGGTCGATGGATGGGACAGCGCCGACGGGGAGCGATTTGTGATCTCCGCAGTCGCGTTTGACGGTACCGAGCTCCGCTTCGACTCGTTGAGGCCTTCCACCGAGTTCCGCGTTCAGAATACGCTCGCATTCGTGGACGGCGAGCTCATCGTCGTCCGGAACGGCCAAGGCGAGGGCGCGCGGATGGAGAAGAAAGGCGCCGACTGAAGGGGGCTGCCGAGAATGCCGGCTCAGCCGCCGCCGTCGGCCTCGCCTTCCCGCGGGCTGTGAAACAGCGAAGCGAAGAGATAATCCCGGTTGAGCCTGGCGATGTTCTCGACCTTGATGCCCTTGGGGCACACCGCTTCGCACTCGGTGTGTTGCGAACAGTGCCCGAATCCTTCGGCGTCCATCTGGCTGACCATACGCACCGCGCGGTCGTGCCGCTCGGGGAGACCGTGCGGGAGCAGGCCGAGATGGCTCGCCTTGGCGGAGGTGAACAACATCGCCGATGCGTTGGGGCACGACGCGACACAGGCGCCGCAGCCGATACACGCGGCCGCGTCAAATGCTTTGTCGGCGGCGTCTTTGCCGACCGGCGTCGAGTTGGCCTCGGGCGCGCTGCCGGTGTTGACCGAGATGAACCCGCCCGCCTGCACGATCCGGTCAAACGCGCTCCGATCCACCATGAGATCGCGGACCACGGGGAACGCCGCGGCCCGGAAGGGCTCGAGGCACAGCTCGTCGCCGTCTTTGAAGGAGCGCATGTGGAGCTGGCAGACCGTCGTGCGCACCGCGGGTCCGTGCGCCTGGCCGTCGATCATGAAGCCGCAAGCGCCACAGATGCCCTCGCGACAGTCGTGGTCAAAGGCGACCGGTTCCTTTCCCTGGGCCGTGAGCCGCTCGTTGAGCACATCAAGCATCTCCAGGAAGGACATATGCTCGGTGACATCCGCGAGCTCGTGGCGTTCGAAAGCGCCTTTCGCGGAGCGAGTCGACTGACGCCAGATGTTCAGCACGATCTTCATTTGTAGCTCCTCGTGACCGGCTTGACGTAATTGAAGGTCAAGGGCTCCTTGTGTAGGGTAGGCGCCTTGCCCGCGCCGGCGTATTCCCAGGCGGCCGCGTAGGAGTACTCGGCGTCGTTACGCTTCGCCTCGCCATCATCCTGGTGTTCTTCGCGGAAGTGCCCGCCGCAGGACTCTTCCCGCGCCAGGGCGTCCCGACACATGAGCTCGCCGAACTCCAGCAGATCGGCGACCCGGCCGGCACGTTCGAGCGACTGGTTGAGCTCAGCCCCGCTGCCGGGCACGTTGACATTGGCCCAGAACTCTTCCCGGATCTTGGGGATCTTCGCGATCGCGTCTTCGAGCCCTGCTCGGTTCCGCGCCATGCCACAGCGCTCCCACAAGAGCGTTCCGAGCTCCCGGTGGAACGAATCCACGGTACGACTGCCCTTGATGGACAACAAGGTCTGTACGCTCGCCTTCACCTCGGTAGCCGCGTCGTTGAACGCCGGGTGGCTGGTGGTCACCGCCCCCGCCTTCACCCCCGCGAGGTAGTTCGCAAGCGTAAAGGGCAACACAAAGTAGCCGTCGGCGAGGCCCTGCATGAGCGCGCTGGCGCCCAGGCGGTTGGCGCCGTGGTCGGAGAAGTTGGCTTCGCCGGCGACAAACAGGCCGGGGATCGTGCTCTCCAGGTTGTAATCGACCCAGAGCCCGCCCATGGTGTAGTGGGGTGCCGGGTACATACGCATCGGGGTTTCGTACGGGTTTTCGCCGGTGATCCGCTCGTACATCTCGAAGAGGTTGCCGTAACGTTCGGAGATGGCCTTCTGGCCGAGCCGTCGGATCGCGTCGGCGAAATCGAGGTAGACGCCACGGCGCGCGCCTTCTACCGCTGGCCCGACGCCGCGGCCGTCGTCACACACCTGTTTCGCGGCGCGCGAGGCGATGTCCCGGGGAGAGAGGTTGCCGAAGGACGGGTACTTACGCTCCAGGTAGTAGTCGCGATCTTCCTCGGGGATGTCCTTGGGGCTCTTCGCGCAGTCGGCGGGGTTCTTCGGCACCCAGACCCTGCCGTCGTTCCGCAGGGACTCGCTCATCAGCGTGAGCTTGGACTGATAGGCACCCGAGGCGGGGATACACGTCGGGTGGATCTGCGTGAAGCAGGGATTCGCGAACAATGCGCCTTTTCGGTGCGCGCGCCAGGTAGCGGTGACGTTGCAGCCCATCGCGTTGGTGGACAAGAAAAACGCGTTCGAGTAGCCGCCGGTGGCGAGGCACACCGCGTCCGCGGCGGCGGTGCTGATCGCGCCGCTCTCGAGATCGCGCACCACGATGCCCTGAGCGCGGCCGTTGACGAGCACCACGTCGAGCATCTCGGTGCGGGCGAACATCTTCACGCGGCCGGCGGCGATCTGCCGGGAGAGCGCCTGATAGGCGCCAATCAGGAGCTGCTGGCCGGTCTGCCCGCGGGCGTAGAAGGTGCGCGAGACCTGTGCGCCGCCGAAGGAGCGATTGGCCAACAAGCCGCCGTATTCCCGGGCAAAGGGAACGCCCTGGGCGACGGCTTGGTCGATGATGTTGACCGAGAGCTGGGAGAGACGGTAGACGTTACCCTCCCTCGCTCGGAAATCGCCGCCTTTGACCGTGTCATAAAAGAGGCGGTAGATACTGTCGCCGTCGTTCTGGTAGTTCTTGGCGGCGTTGATGCCCCCTTGCGCGGCGATCGAGTGCGCACGCCGAGGCGTGTCCTGGAAGCAGTAACAGAGCACGTTGTAGCCCTGTTCTCCCAGGGTGGCCGCCGCCGCGGCGCCCGCAAGCCCGCTACCGACCACGATCACCGTGTACTTACGACGGTTGGCTGGATTGACCAGCTTCATCGAGAAACGATGCCGATCCCAAGCCGTCTCGATGGCGCCAGAGGGGATCTTGCTGTCGAGGACCATGACGCCTCCTACTTGACCAGGCCGGTGAGCAGCGCGGTGACGATGAGCACGTTGCCGCCGGCCACCGTGACGGCCAGCGCGGTGGCGATGAGCCGCGCGAGTTGGAGCTGACGCCCCGCGGAGAGGCCGAGGGTCTTGGTGAAGGCAAAGCCGCCGTGCCAGAGGTGGACCCCGAGCGTGACGCTCACGATCAGGTAGAAGCCGCCCATCCACCACCAGCTTCCGCCGAGGCCGTTGACCAGATTGGCGTAGGCGTCCATCAGGTGGGCGTGCTCACCGCTCTGGTATTTGAGCGGTTGGAGCGCGCCAACGGTGAGATGGAGCAGGTGGACCACGATGTAGATCAGGAGCAACGGCCCGGTAACCAACATGCTGCGGGAGGCGAAGGTGGAGGCGCGGGCCTTCCAGCTCTTGTAGGCCACCGGCCGAGCCGCGCGTGTCTGGGCCAACAAGCGGCTATAGGCGCCGATGTGGACCACGAGGCAGGCGAGCAGCACCGCGCGCACGGCCCAGACCACCTCGGGCACGAGGTGGAGCACCTGAACGTACTCGGCCATCGCCTTCTGACCGAGGAAAACGTTGAGGTTCCCGGCCATATGAACCAGCGTGAACCCGTAGAGGATCACGCCGCTCACGGCCATGGCGGCTTTGGAGCCGACGGTAGAACGGAGGAACATCGTGAGCCAGGACATCACCGCCTCGGGCTGGGAGGGCTCGTGCCGCCCACGAGGGCGGGTCTAAGAGGGGGGCGTCTCTATCGAGTTTGGGAGCTGAGGGCAAGGTTCGAGGGCCCGTCTCCCCGATGGGCCTCTACGCGGTCAGCCGGCCGGGGTCGGCCGCCGTGGGGCGCATCCTCTGGCGCCTCGTCCGCGCCAGATCGCGAAAACAGCGGGATGAACGAGTAGCTCTACCGCGGAGCTCACCAGCAGGCCGCCGACCATCGGCGCGACGATACATCGCATGACATCCGACCCGAGGCCGCCAACGATAAATACTTGAATAAAGCCGATCATATCGGTCACTACCGTCATCAGCTTGGGTCGGAGGCGGCGGGCGGCCCCCTCGACGTTCGCGCCCTCAGCGTCTTCGGCGGAGGTGATCCCGCCGCTTTGTAGGCGCTTCTCCCACGCGAGCCGGAGATAGAACAGCATGACCACGCCGGTCTCGGCGTCCACCCCGGCGAGCGCGATGGTGCCACGATCACCGCGACGCTCAGATTGTAGTCAAGCATCCAAAGGAGCCAGAGCGCGCCGCACACCGAGAGCGGCCGTGAGAGCACCACGATGGCGGTCGCGGCCCACGAGCGCGTATTGATCCGCATCAAGCCGGCGATGACCAGCACCACCGGCACGATCGTCCAACCGAGACCGCCCAGCGCCCGTTCCCGCGACGGGTAGGTGCCGGTACGGAGATCGTCATAGCGCGCCCGACCCTGGTCGCGGCGCCCTGTCTCGGATAACGGGTCCCCCCTTTTGGAGCGGCCATGTCAGAGACGAAGAAGGTGCTTTTCGAGGTCACCGAGGAACACCTTGATACCGGGTTGCGTGGTTTTCCGGTTGGAACCTGTCGAACCTCGTCGGTCGATCCGATCGAGGGCGTCCACTACGTCGGTTACCCCGTCGAGGATCTCGCGTTGCTCGACCCCGAAGCCGCGGTCTACCTGCTCTTTTACAAGAACCTTCCGGACGCCGAGCAGCTCACGGCGTTCAAGGCAGATCTCGCGCGCCGAGCGGCTGTCGATCTCCGCCTGACCGGCTTCCTCTCTGCGCTCCCGCGTGACGGCCACCCGATGGAGTGGCTCATGGCGGGGCTCACCTTCCTGGGTATGACCGGAAAAACCGGCGATTTCCGGGAAGACTCCTTCAATATGATCGCGCGGATGCCGGAACTCGTGGCCAACGTGTTCCGTCTGCGCTCGGGTTGGGGCCCGCCAATTCCGAGCCGTCCCGAGCTCGGCATGGTGGAGAACTTCATTCACATGCTCGGAATGCCCGGCGGTGATCCCGCCAAACTCACCGAGATGATCCGCATCTTCTACGTGCTCCATCTCGACCACGGCGGTGGCAACCTCTCCACCTTCGTCGGCAAGTCGGTCGCGTCCGGCCTCGCCGACGTCTACGCCTCCAACGTCGCGGCGATGGCGGGACTCTACGGCCCCCGGCACGGCCGTGCGAATCAGGACTGCCTCGATTTCGTGCGTAAGGTCGGCTCGCCGGACAAGGCGAAGATCGAGGCCTTTGTGCGTAATGAGCTGGCTTCCGGAGGGCTCATTTTCGGCTTCGGGCACGCCGTGCTCCGCGCTGAGGACCCGCGCGCGCGGGTGCAGTACGCCCTCGGCGAGCGTATCTGCGGCGACGATCCTCTGTTCCAGACCGCCCGGAACATGCGCGAGGTCGCGGTCAAGGTTCTCCAGGAGAACCCCAAGGTCGCCAACCCCTACCCGAACGTCGATGCGGTGTCGGGCACCCTGCTCAACGCGACCGGCTTCACCGACAGCGAGTACTACACCGTGCTCTTCGGCTTCTCGCGCGTGGCCGGCATCGCCGCCCAGATCGTGGACGAGCGCCTGGTCGCGCGTGGTGGGAAGGGTGTGGCGATCTACCGCTGCAAGTACGTTCCGCGGGATCAGCCCCGCCGCCGCCTCACCGCGTCCTGAGCTCCTGAGCCCCAAGTCCGGCCGCAGCGCACACGCCCTGGGGCCGGATCACCAAGGTGCCCCCCTAATTTTCGGAGTGGCTATGTCCCTGAAGCTGTCGCCGCGGTCCCGCGGCCGGGTGTTGTCGTGAAGATCCACGAGTTTCAAGCCAAAGAGCTCCTTCGAAAGCAGGGTATCGCCACGCTCAAGGGTGGCGCCGCGCACACCCCCGAGGGGGCGGCCCACGTCGCGCAGTTCATCGAGGGTCAGATCTGGGTGGTCAAAGCCCAGGTGCATGCCGGCGGTCGTGGTATGGGCCGGTTCGTGGGAGAGGTCGCTCCCGACGTCATCGCCGCCGCGTCGCGGGGCGAAGGTGGCCTGCCCGGGAAAGGGGGCGTTCGGATCTGCCGTTCGATCAACGAGGTGCGTGAGGCAGCCCAGGCGATGTTGGGCGCTACCCTCGTCACCAAACAGACCGGCCCTGACGGCACGCGGGTCAACTGTGTGTTCGTCGAAGAGGGCACGCGGATCGCCCGGGAGATCTATGTCGCGATGACGCTCGACCGCGCGCAGTCGCGGGTGGTGGTCATGGCGTCGGCGGAAGGCGGCACCGAGATCGAGGAGGTCGCCGCGCATTCCCCCGAGAAGATCCTACGGTGTATCGTCGATCCCGTGGTGGGGCTCGGCTCCTGGCAGGCGCGCGATCTTGCTTTCGGCTTGGGGCTCAGCGGTCCGACGGTGAGCGCTTTCGTCAAGATGCTCCAGGGCTTCTACCAGGTCTACCAGATCAACGACTGCTCCATGCTCGAGATCAACCCGCTGATCGTGACCGCCGACGGCGGGGTGCTGCCCCTGGACGCCAAGATCACCTTCGATGAGAACGCCCTCTTCCGTCACCCGGATCTGGAGGCGCTCCGTGATCTCGCCGAGGAGGACCCTTCGGAGATCGAGGCCGGCAAGTACAACCTGTCCTACGTCAAGCTGGACGGCACCATCGGCTGCATGGTCAACGGCGCCGGTCTGGCTATGGCTACGATGGACATCATCAAGTTCTACGGCGAAGAGCCAGCCAACTTCCTCGATGTCGGCGGCGGCGCCGACAAGGAGAAGGTGACGGCGGCCTTCAAGATCATCACGCGCGACCCGGCGGTGAAGGCGATCCTCGTCAACATCTTCGGGGGCATCATGAAGTGCGACGTCATCGCTGAGGGCGTGCTCGCGGCGGTGCGAGAGGTCGGACTCCAGGTGCCGCTCGTGGTGCGCCTCGAAGGGACGAACGTCGAAATGGGCAAGAAAATCCTTGCGGAGAGCGGCCTCTCGGTCATTCCCGCAGACTCGATGTCGGACGCGGCCAGCAAGGTCGTGGCCGCGGTGCGGGGGTAGACCATGGCCATCCTTGTTGATTCTGACACCCGCCTCATCTGCCAGGGCATCACGGGCTCCGCCGGCGGATTTCATTGCCGGCAGATGATTGCCTACGGCACCCGCCTCGTCGGCGGCGTGACGCCGGGGAAAGGTGGCACCCAGTTCGACGGCACCGTGCCGATCTTCAACACGGTCACCGAAGCGGTGGCCAAGACCGGCGCCAACGCGACCGTCATCTTCGTGCCGCCGGCCTTCGCCGCCGACGCGATCATGGAGGCCGCCGACGCTGGGATCCGCCTGATCGTGGCGATCACCGAAGGCATTCCGGTGCGCGACATGATCCCCGCGTGGGATCTGGTGCAGCGCCGCGGCTCGCTCCTGCTGGGCCCCAACTGCCCTGGCGTCATTACCCCCGGCCAGTGCAAGATCGGCATCATGCCTGGGCATATCCATCGCCCTGGCCGCATCGGCATCCTCTCACGTTCGGGCACGCTCACCTACGAAGCGGTGCACCAGCTCTCGGTGCTCGGCCTCGGCCAGAGCACCGCGATCGGCATCGGCGGTGACCCGATCATCGGTCTGCGGCACAAAGACGTGATGCGCCTGTTCAACGAAGATCCGGACACCGACGCGGTGATCATGATCGGCGAGATCGGCGGTTCGGCGGAAGAAGAGGCTTCGGCCTGGGTGGGCGCGCACATGCGTAAGCCGGTGGTCGGTTTCATCGCCGGTGCGACCGCGCCCCCCGGACGGCGTATGGGCCACGCCGGCGCCATCATCTCGGGCGGAAAAGGCACCTCCGAGGAGAAGTACAAGGCGATGGCCGCTGCGGGCATCAACATCGTCCGTAGCCCCGCCGAGATGGGCAAGAAGATCGCAGAGATCCTCGGGCACCAGATCGAGCACCTCGGCGCCTGAGCCGGGTGGGTCACGAGTTTGAGCCGACGGCCACGAGATCGCTGGCCGCGCCGGGCAGATCGCGTTAGCCGCGCACCCTTCCTTGGAGACAGGTATGGAGCGCACTCTCTCGATCATCAAGCCCGACGCCGTCAAGGCCAACCGTATCGGCGCCATCATCGGCCGATTTGAGCAGGAGGGTCTGCGCATCGTCGCGGCTCGTAAGCGGCACTTGTCCACCGCCGAGGCCGAAGGGTTCTACGCGGAGCACCGCGAGCGCAAGTTCTTTCGTGAGCTGGTCACCTTTATGACCTCGGGCCCGGTCGTCGTGATGGTGCTCGAAGGCGAGGGCGCGATCGCCCGTAACCGCGAGATCATGGGCGCTACCGATCCGGCGGACGCGGCTCCCAACACTTTGCGTAAGCTCTATGCCGCCTCCAAAGGCGAGAATGCGGTTCACGGCTCCGATTCCGCTGCCTCCGCCGCGCGCGAGATCACGTACTTCTTCTCGACGCTCGAGCTGCACTGAGCGCTAGGCGCTCTGCACCTGAAAGGCTGGTATTTCGGGCGCGACCTCGGGGGTGCCGGGTCCGGTCGTAGACGTGCCGTTATACTGCCGGCTCACGAGAGGCGGCATGGCGGCGCGGCAATCGGATGGGTACCACCTCAAGTTCACGATCGGAAAGGCGCTTTGGAACGAGCTCTTTTCGGTTGGTCTGCCCTTCCGTATCCAGGATGGGCAGTTTGACCTCGTCCAGAACGTGCGTGCGGGGGTCAAACAGCTCGGTGTGCGTGAAAAGGTGCGAGGACTCCTGGAGGATCGGGAGGTTCCGCGAGTGCTCGTGCGTGGGAAGGAGGTCGCCCGCGGGGTCTGGGTGGCCCGGCGCGAGCAGGTCTACCGCGTGGTCAACGACCTGGTGGCCGTTCAGGGGGACTGGCGGCTCGATGTGGACCGTGAGGGCTCCAATTTCCACTATTCCCGCCAACGTTTCGGGGTTGAGGCGCACGTCAAAGCGGTCGCCTCGGGCAAGGTGCTCCTCCTCCGACAAAACGTAGAGTTCCCCTTCGTGATCGAGAAGCGTATCGGTGCGCAGGCCTCGCTCGGCGACATCCACTACGACAACGAGAAGCGCGCCCTGGTGGGCGAGCTCGGCGGCGTCACCGTCGATCTCGGAGAGAACTTCGTGCTGCAGCTCCTGAGTCGGGCGGCGGAGTACCTCCTGAGTCAGCAGGTGCCCAAGGTCAACCCGGTCCCCATCCTCAAGAAGGACCAGCTCGAAGAGATGATCGGTCCCGCCGGCGGGCCGTTGAAGCTCAAGTTTGTGGTTGAGGACGTAGGACTCGACATCGACGAGGACGAGCTCACGCTGAAAGTCCGCTTCGGCTTCTCGCAGTTACAGCTCGAGGCGTCGTGAGACAAAGGGGGCGGAGGGACACGTATGCGTGAGGTGCAAGCCAGGTTCGAGGACGAGGCCGTAGCCTCTATCGGCATCCGTGTGCTTGTGGCGGTCGCTCGGGCGGATGGCCGACTCACACCGGGGGAACGCGCCTGTCTCGAGGAGGCGCTGGGGGGCCAGAGCGAGGCGACGGACGCCCTGATCCAGACGCTCACGGAGGCCGACCTGGACCTCGCCGCGCTGGTGGCGCCACTCGCCCCGGACGCCCGTCGGTCGATCTATCAGGCAGCCTTTGTGCTCGCGACGGCGGATGGCGAGGCGACGCCGGATGAGCTGGTGCTGTTGGAGCTGGTACGGGGGGAGGCAGAAGAGGTGGGCCTCCTTCGGCAGGTGGTGGCTGAGACCCGGGACACGCTGCTCCCGAGCGCGGTCCAGGCGGAAGCCGACCCCGAGCTGCGCGCGACGCAGGTCCGCGAAGATCTGCTGAAATATGCTCTGCTCTCCGCGATCCTGGGCGCCAACCCGCTCGCCGGCGCGGCGGTGGTGACGGACCTGGTGGTGGTGGCGGCGCAGGTGAAAATGGTGAGGGACATCGGGCTTTATCATGGGCATCAGCTAGACCAGGCAGCCGGGCGTTCGCTCTTGGCGGCGATGCTCGGAAGCGTGGGTCTGCGCCTCGCGATTGGCCAACTCGCAAGGTTGATTCCAGGGTTTGGCTCGGTATACGGCGCCGCGGCAGCCTTTGGCAGCACCTGGGCGGTGGGGCGCGTGGCGGAAAGGTACTTCGCTGAGGGTGCGCAGAGCGACCCTTCTGCCTTGAGGGGGCGCTTTCTGGCAGCGCGGGCTGAGGGAGAGCGGCTCTACCAGGAGCGGGGAGAGGAGCACGCTGCATCGGCACGCGAGCGGCGCGAGAGGATCGCCGCACTTAGCGCAGCGTTCGAGGCGGGACGGCTTGACGCGGCGGCCTTCCGTTCCGCGGTGGAGTCGGTGTAGGTTGTTGATAAACCGTCGTTTCTGGAGTTGCTTTTGAAGAATATCGGCATCGGGGTTCCGCGTGGGGACGGCGTGGCCAAGGTCACCGGCAAGGCGATCTACGTAGATGACCTGCACCCGGACGGATGCTGGCACGGAGCGACCGTTCGCGCCTCCTGTGCCCACGCCCGGATCGTCAAGATCGAGCGGGATCCTGCCTTTGACTGGACGGACGTCGTCATCGTCACGGCGCGGGACATCCCTGGCGAGAACGTCATCGCGCTCATTACCGACGATCAACCATGCCTCGCGGACGGGGTGGTTCGCCACGTCGAGGAGGCGGTTGCGCTCGTTGCGGCTCCGGAGCGGGAGCGCGCTCTGGACGCCGCGCGCCACGTTCGGATCACCTACGAGCCGCTCCCCGTGCTGATCGACCCCGAGCAGTCCATCGGGAGCCCGATCCGAATTTATGGCGAAAACAACGTTTTCAAGCAGATCACCATCCGTCGCGGCGATCCGCCGACCGTGGGCAGGGTCGTGCGCGGCGTCTACCACGTGGGCCACCAGGAGCAGCTCTACCTGGAGCCACAGGGCATGATCGCGTCGGCGCGGACCGACGCCGGCCTCACGCTGATTGGCTCCCTGCAGTGCCCTTACTACGTGCTCAAGGCGCTCAAGCGGCTCCTCGGTCACGACCGGGTGAACGTCGTTCAGGCCACCACCGGTGGCGGCTTCGGGGGCAAAGAAGATTATCCCTCGATGATCGCGGCGCATGCGGCTCTTTTATGCCTCAAGGCGGGCCGGCCGGTGAAGATGATCTATCGGCGAGACGAAGACATCCGCGCTACCACCAAGCGCCATCCGGCGCGGGTCAGCATCGAGAGCCTGGTCGCGCCAGACGGGCGTTTATTGTCTTGGAAGGCGGATATCCTGATGGATGGCGGCGCGTACAACACGCTCTCGCCGGTGGTGATCTCTCGCGGCCTGCTCCACGCGACCGGTCCCTATGCCTGCCCGCACGTGGAGCTGTCAGGCGCGGTGGTGGCTACCCATTCGCCGCCTAACGGCGCCTTCCGCGGGTTTGGGGCCCCGCAGACCCTGTTCGCCGCCGAGCGCCACATGGACCGGATCGCGCGAGAGCTCGGGCGCAGTCCGCTTGAAATCAGGAGGTTGAACCTATATCGTGACGGGGACGTCACCGTCACGGGCCAGACGCTGTACGACGTCGGCGGTGCTGCGGTGCTGGAGGAGGCGCTCGCGGCGGCCGAGGCTCCGCTCCCGGCGGTAGCCGCCCAGCCGGGAGAAGGCGGAGCCTCGTGGCGCTCGGGACGGGGCCTGGCCCTGGCCTTCCACGGGTGTGGCTTCACGGGCAACGGCGAGGCTTGGCTCAAAGGAAAAGCAGCGTTAGAGCTCCGTGATTCTAAGCTCCACATCCTGACGGGCGCGACCGAGATCGGTCAGGGCGCGGAGACGATATTCACGCAGATCGTGGCGGAGGAGCTGGGTATCTCGCTGGATCGAGTTGAGGTGGCGCGCCACGATACCGCCGAGGTGCCCGACTCGGGTCCGACGGTGGCGTCCCGCACGACCATGGTGGTCGGAGCGGTGGTCCAGGAGACGGCGCGGCGGATGCGCGCGGCACTTCAGGCGGAGACAGGCAGCACGAGCCGCGATTTCGATACCCTGCTCGCCGCGCGCACGGTGGACTCTCCCCTGCGCACCGACCACACCTATGAGCCGGATCCCAACCTTGTGTGGGATGAACATCGCTATTCGGGGGATGCCTACCCCACCTTCGGGTGGAGCTGCGGCATCGTCGACCTCGACGTAGACGAGGACACCGGTGTGGTGCGTTACCGGCGCTTTGTCTCGGCCACCGACGTCGGGCGGGCGATCAACCCGGTTTTGGCGATCGGGCAGCTTGAAGGCGGCGCGCTCCAGGCCCTGGGTTGGGCGACCCTGGAGGAGGTGGTGCGGGATGACGTTGGCAGGGTGCGGAGTGATCGTGTCACCACCTACATCATCCCGACCTCGGTCGATTCGCCGCAGATGGTGACCCGACTCGTCGAAATCCCTTACGCAGGCGGCCCTTTTGGCGCGAAGGGCATCGGCGAGATCCCCATGGATGGCCCGGCGGCGGCGGTGGCCGCGGCGATCGAGGAGGCGCTGGGGGTGGTGCTGGACCGGTTGCCCATGACGCCCGAACGGGTGGTGGCTGAGATGAATGTGGCTCTTTCAGAGCGGAGTTTTTGATGCATATCGAATTTTCGGTCAACGGCGAGCGCCGTGAGGTGGACTTGCCGCCGATGACCCGCCTGCTCGACGCACTCCGCGAGCACCTCGATCTCACCGGCGCCAAGGAGGGCTGCGGGGAGGGCGAGTGTGGCGCGTGTAGCGTGATCCTGGACGGGGAGGTGGTGTGCTCCTGCCTCGTGCCCGTAGTGCAGGTCGCGGGCGCGTCGGTACGAACGGTGGAGGGGCTGGCGCGGGCCGGCGAGCTCGATAGTATTCAGGCGAGTTTTCTCAAACACGGGGCGGCCCAGTGCGGGATCTGCACGCCGGGTTTCCTCGTCGCCGCGCGGGACCTGCTCGACAGAAATCCTCATCCGACGCCGGATCAGGCGCGGGACGCCCTGGCGGGCAACCTCTGCCGTTGCACGGGCTACCAGGCGATCGTCGATGCCGTGGTGCACGCCGAAGCGGTGCGCGAATGAGCGGGCCGGCGCCTACCTACGGCGGCGCGGTTGTCACCGCCCGTGACCTGCCCGAAGCGCTTGCCCTTCGTGCACAATTCCCCGAGGCGGTGGTCCTGGCCGGTGGCACGGATCTCATGGTGATGATGGAGGCGGGCCAGCTCCGGCCTGGGCGCGTGCTCAACCTGTGGGGCTGCGCCGGGCTTCGTACGATCTCCGAAGATGGAGGCCATTTTGGCGCCCTGGCTACCTGGACCGACGTCGCCCGCCACCCGGCGGTCCATCCCGCGCTCCGCGAGTGCGCCCGGACGGTGGGCGCGCTCCAGATCCAGAACCGTGGCACGGTAGGCGGCAACATCGTCAATGCGTCGCCGGCTGGGGACTCGCTGCCGCTCTGGCTGGCGTTGGACG
Source organism: Deltaproteobacteria bacterium (assembly GCA_947486185.1). Taxonomy (GTDB): domain Bacteria; phylum Myxococcota_A; class UBA796; order UBA796; family SXON01; genus CANKTH01. Next base: position 2,784 of record CANKTH010000066.1, on the reverse strand, counting down.
CTGTGTTTGAGGTGGCGAGCCTACGCGGCGCCCGGCGGATAGCCGCCGCAGATTTCTGGGTGGGCTATCGGCGGACCGCGCTGGCGCCCGACGAGCTCCTGACGGGGGTCACGGTCGCGCCGGCAGGCGCGGACGCGGTGCTCTACCGGAAGGTGGGCACCCGGCTCGCCCAGGCGATCTCGAAGGTCGTGGTGGGCGCGCGTATTCGTCAGGTAGAAGGTACGGTCACTGAGGCTCGTATCGCGCTTGGCTCGGTGGGGCCCGTCCCTCTACGGGCCCGTCGGGTGGAGGCGCTCCTGGTTGAGCGCGGCCTCGATCCCGACGCCGCGGACGCGGTGGTCGACGACATCGCCCCGATCGACGATGTGCGTAGTACCGCGGTCTGGCGGCGGCAGGTGGCGCAGCGGGTGTTGCGGCGCTGGTTGGTCGAACAGCGTGCGTTCAGCGCACGAAACGCACGCCAGTAGCGGTCTCGGACAGCTCCCACAGACGGGCGGCCACCTCGGCGTCGCGCGCTTGGGGCGGCGGGGTCTCGAGCGCCGGGGCGCCCCAGGAGCCGAAGATCCACGGGCCGTACAAGGCGCCATTTGGCGCGTCCGGCATCGTAGCCGCGAGGAGCTGCGGTAAGGCGCCGTTCGCCGCGCTCATCGCGATGGAGAAGTTGCCGAGGGCCATGATCGCGCCTTCGAACCACGATCCCGATTGATCGGCGCTGCTTTTTTGAAGCTCAGTCGCCGCGTAGCCTGGGTGGGCTGAGAGCGCCCGACGCGGATCGCCCGCCGCCTCGAGCCGCCGCGCGAGTTCCAGGGTGAACAGCTGGTTCGCAAGTTTTGACCTTGCATATGCGGCCCATCGATTGTAGCTCTTCTCGCCGTGGAGGTTGTCGAAGGGCATGCTGCCGATACGGGCGACTGTGCTGGTGACCGTGACCACCCGGTCGCGGAGCGTGGGCAAGAGCCGCAAGGTCAGCGCAAAATGCCCGAGGTGGTTGGTGCCGAACTGAAGCTCAAAGCCGTCGACGGTGCGGCCCGGCGGAACCGCCATGATCCCGGCGTTGTTGATCAGCACGTCGAGTCCACCGGTGCCGGCCACCTGCTCCGCGCAGCGAGCGACGCTCGCGAGATCGCCAAGGTCCAGGCTTAGTACCTCAATCTTTGCGTCCGGTACCGCCTCGCGGATCCGCTCTACGGCGGCCGCCGCGCGTTCGGGGCTGCGGCACGCCATCTTGACGTTCGCCCCGCGGCGCGCCAGGGCCAGACAGGTCTCGTACCCGAGCCCGCTGTTGGCCCCGGTGACGAGGAAGGTCTTGCCGTCGCACGGGGGGATGCTGTTCATCGTAAAGGCCATCGCCGCTCCAAGGGCCGCATATCGTGACCGGCGGCCCCGGGCGGAGGCGTTGTCAGAACTCGGTGCCGGTGCGGCGGTCCCGATCCTTCGGGCGCCGCGCCGCATCACGCTCCGACTGGCGGCGGGCGAGCTCCCGCTCCTTCTGGCGCCGGGCCACGTGCTCCAGCTTCGACATCACTCCGTCCAGGCTGGCGTACATGTCGTCGGTCTCCTCCCGCGCCATGAGTACGTCGCCCTGCTGGTGGACGGAGAGCTCGGCGCGGTGGCGGTGTTTGTCGACGGTCAAGGTGAGGTGGGCTGTGTTTGGCTCCTTGAGGTGTTTGAGCACCTTCTGGAACCGCTTTTGGGCCCATTGTTTGATGGCTTCGGTGGACTCGATGTTTCGGAAAGTAAAGCCCAGCTCCATCTGTCTTCTCCTTGAAGTGGCGGACTCAGGAAGGGTTCCGCCGTTTTGATGAGGGCAGGATGCCCATGGCCTCTCGGTACTTCGCGACCGTACGTCGCGCGATCTCGACGTTCTCTTTCTGGAGGACCTGTACGATAGCGTCGTCCGACAGGGGCTTGTCGGTCGGCTCACTCGCGATGAGGCGCTTGATCCGGCGTTTGACCGCCTCCGCGGCGACCTGTTCTCCGTGCACGGCGTTCAGGCCGTTGTTGAAGAAATACTTGAGCTCAAACAAACCGTGGGGACACTGCAGGTACTTGTTGGAGGTCACCCGGGAGACGGTCGACTCGTGGAGCCCGACCTCGTCCGCGACATCTCTCAGCACCATCGGGCGCAGGTGGTCGGGGCCTCGTTCAAAAAAGTCAGCCTGGCGACGGAGGATGCAGCGGACCACCTTGCCGATCGTGTCCTGCCGCTTGTAGATCGACCGGATGAGGAAGTCGGCGCTGGCGAGGCGCTCCTTGATGTAATTCCGCTCTTCCCGGGTGGAGTCTTTGCCGGTGAGCACGTTCTTGTAGTAGTTGGAGATGCGCAGCTTCGGCAAGCCGTCTTCATTCTGGCGCACCTGCCACTCGTCCCCCACCCGTACCACGTAGACATCGGGCGAAATATACTGAGGATCTTCGGAGGAAAAACGCCGGCCGGGCCAGGGCTCGAGCTGGCGGAGCATCCGGTGATACTCGATGACGTCCTCGAGGTCCAGGCCCATCGCCCGGGCGATCGCGGGGTAGTTCCGCTTCTGGATGTCGTCAAGGTGGCTCCGGACGAGCAGCGGGAAGTGCGGGTCCTCCGGGAACAGGGTCTTGATCTGGATGTCCAGGCACTCCACGAGGTCCCGCGCGCCGCAGCCAAGGGGGTCGAACTGCTGGACGATGAGCAGCGCACCCTCGGCCTCTTCACGATCCATCTGGTACTCGGTGATCAGCTCGTCAAGGCCGACGGTCAGCCAGCCGCGGTCGTCGAGGCTGCGGATGATCACCTCGGCGGCGACG
>CANKTH010000065.1 GCA_947486185.1 Deltaproteobacteria bacterium | reverse complement strand
GATCGTCCGTGAGCTGCGCGCCTGGATCGACCGGCACCGGGGGACCCGGACCCCCAAAGACCCGCTCACCCAGGCACTCAACTACGCGCACAATCACTGGGACGCGCTCACACGCTTCCTGGTGGATGGGAGGATTCCCCTGGATAACAACTGGGCGGAGCGCCTCCTGAAGCGGATCGCGGTCGGACGCCACAACTACCTGTTTGCGGGCTCCGACCGAGGTGCGGAGCGCTCCGCGATCTTCTTCACCTTCATCGCGAGCTGCCAGCTCCACGGGGTTGACCCGGTGGCCTGGCTGACCGCGGTGCTGCCCCGGATCCCCACGACCCGCGCGAGCCAGCTCGCCAACCTGCTCCCCGACCGGTGGCGCGCGGGTCGCGCCAGCGCGGGCAACGAGAGCCAGGCCGCCTGAGCGGGTGTGTCATCGTTCGCCGCGCGCTCGCTGAGGCGCGGCGTTCACCCGTGGCCGACGGGGACGGGTGGGGGTTCACCCGCTCACCTGGGTTTGGAACGTACGCTCACGCCGAGCTTCATGCCGTCCTGGTTCTTCAACGCGCCGAGGAGCGCCTCGTACGGCGCGATCCCGAAATCACTCCCCTTGAACGAAAGAGAGCCCGAGGCGGTGAAGCTCGTGCCGTCTTCGCTCACGGTCATAGGCAGCGTGACAGTCCGGGTCTTGCCGTGCAGGCTCAGGTTGCCGGTCACCGTCACCTTGTCCGCGTTGGAAGCACAAGCCGTAGACTGGAAGCGCATCTCCGGGAAGCTCGAAGCGTCGAGCTGGCCTTTGGCCAACATATGTTCGCCCACCTGCTGCCGCTGACTGTCGGTGAGCATCACGTCATAACCCACCTTCTTCCGCATTTCCGACAGGTCGGGCCGCAGCCCGGTCACCGGTACGCGGACGTCGATCTCGCAGCGGCTCGGGTCGCCGCTCTGCCACGTCACGCTCCCCGACCAGCCCGTCGCCAGGACCACGTGGTCGTGGGAAGCACCGGCGGCGAGCGTGCTGGTATCGCGGAAGACCTGCACGTAGAGCAGGCTTTTACTTGCATCGAGCTCGTAGCGGGTCGGGGTCGCGGGGGGTGGGGCGGCGACAGGCTCGGGCGCGGCGGCACCCGCGACGTTCGTCGGGCCCGCAGCGCTCGCGGGGGCCGGTACACCCGGAGCCGCAGCGCCCGCGGCCGGAGGATTGCCCGGTGCGGCCGCGCTGGTCGCCGCTACGACGGCGGGGGAGCCTTGTGCCGCGGGGGACGTGACGGGCGGTGCGCCTGGTGCGCCGTCGGCACCGGGTGTGCCGACCACACCCGCCGCCGGCACCGGAGCGCCGGCGTCAGGCGAAGGTGCGCCATTCGCGCCGACGGTGCCCGCGCCCGCATCTGGGCTTCCGGCACCCGCGGCGGGCGACGGCTCGACGACCGCGGGCAGGTCGGGGACCTCGACGGGCTCGGGGGTGGGGGGCGCTGGGTCGCTACACGAGAGGAGGAGGAGGAGGAGGGGCATCGGTCGCTCGGGAAATGTGGATCTTGCCTTGATGTTCCCGATTGTGCAACATGGTGCGCTTGTCAGACGAGGCCCATGCGTACCCGCCGGAACCACCAGCTCCCCAATCTCTCCTTCGCCTTCCGGATTTTCGCCACCGCGGTGTTGCTCCTTGGTTTTGGCCTGTTTGTATCCGTCTGGTTCGCGAGCGTGCTCATGGGCGGCTGGGGGCTCGGCTTCGCCAGTTTCTTCGAGCTCGGCACCACGCTGCTCCAGATTCGCACCATCAGCGAGCTGTGGTTCTACGCGCTGTTCTCGCTACACGGCCTCTCTCTCCCGCTCATCCTGGGCCTGGCCCACACGCTGTTCCGTCGGGTCGCCCTGCCCCGTGGCGCGCGCACCGCGCTCCTCGCCGGAACGGTCGGGCTCGCGGTCCTGGACATCTCCGCGTGGGTCCTCCTGCCGTGGTCGGTCGTGGCGGAGACCCTGCTGCCGTGGTTGTTGGCGTTGGAGAGCCTGTTCATTCTCTACCTCGTGCTCACGCCGATCTCGGAGATGTGGGTGTACACCCGCTGGCGCGCCGAGGGCCCGCCTAAACGGGTGGTGATCGTCGGTGGCGGATTTGGTGGGTTGTACTCTGCGCTTGGGCTGGATTCGGCGCTGGGCTACCACGAGGGGCTCGAGATCGTGGTGGTCGACCGTCGCAACTACTTTCTGTTCCCGCCGATGCTCCCGAGCGTCGCGACCGGCTCGATCGAGACCCGGCAGGTGACCTACCCGTTTCGTCGGGTCTTCGAGGCCACCAACGTGGTGTTTCGTAAGGAGTGTGTGCTGCGTATCGACCCCGATCGGCGTGAGGTCCACACCCGGCTGGACCTCGGGGTGGACCCCGACAGCCACCAGGCGCGTACCGGGGCGGGCACGATCCAGTACGACTACCTCGTCGTAGCGCCGGGCTCGGAGACGAACACCTTCCGGACGCCCGGCGCGGAGAAGCACTGTTTCTACATGCGTGAGCTCGGGGACGCGACTGGGCTGCGAAACCACATCATCGACTGTTTCGAAGCCGCGGCCCATGAGCCGGACGCCCGAGTCAAAGCTGAGCTGCTGCGTTTCGTGATCGTCGGAGGCGGGCCCACGGGCGTCGAGCTGGCGGCGGAGATCCAGGATCTTATCCGGCATGTGCTGTCGTTACGTTACCCGGAGGTCGATCCGGCGCTGGCCGAGGTCTACGTGGTCCAGTCCGCCGGACAGGTGCTGCCGGGCTGGGACGGCGCGCTGGTGGGAGATTGTGGCGTACAGCTGTCGCGGATCGGCGTGAAGCTCCTCCTCTCCACTCGGGTGACCGAGGTGAAGGCGACCACGGTGGTGCTGGGCGACGGCCAGGAGCTCCACACCCGGACCTGTGTGTGGTGCGCCGGGGTGAAGCCGGCGGGGCTCCTATCGAAGATCGGCTTGCCCCTTGGCAAGGACGGCCGGGTGCTGGTGGAGCCCGACTTGCGGGTCGCAGGTCGGCCCGAGGTGTTTGTCCTGGGTGATGCGGCCTTCTACCCCGGACCGGACGGTAAACCCCTCCCGGCGCTCGCCCAGGTGGCCTTCCAACAGGGGGCGGCGGCCGCCGACAACATCCGGCGGCTCCTGCTGGGCCGGCCCACCCGCAGCTTCCGTTACTTCAACTATGGCTCCTTGCTCGCGGTGGGCGAACGATTCGCGGTTGTCGACCTGATCGGGCTCCGTCTGTCGGGATTCTTCGCCTGGGTGGTCTGGCGAGCGCTCTATGTCGGCAAGCTGGTCGGCTTCGGGAACAAGGTGCGGGTGCTCTTGGATTGGGCGCTGGACCTGCTGGTGGAGCGGTCGATCTCACAGATCGCGGCGTCGCGCCGGGTCTCGGACGAGTCGACGTCGTAAACCGTCGGTGGATGGCCCGCGATCCTGCGCCCCGGCTTCGGCGTCGGTCCCCGGTAGGCGGGGGAGCCTATGGTTCAGTTGGGGTGGACCAGCCACCACATCGTAGCGTTGTTGTGGGGGACCTTGCCGTCGGCGACGTAGGTGGCGCCCTTCGCCCCGATTTCGCTGACCACCGCGATGTCTCCTACCCCTTTGCCCCACTTCGACGATCCGTAGTTGGCAGCAGCGTTCCACTCCTGCGAGGCCGTTCCTTCCTGCCCGAAGGGGACCACCACGATGGAACCGCGGAGATCGGGCCGCGCCGCGAGGAAGTCACCCAGTTTGGTCTTGCCGTCCGACTCGAGGATGGTGAAGCCGAGCTCGGCCGCCGCCTTACGACCGTGGCTGGTCTCCTGGAGCCAATGGGCGAAGCTCACCGCCCACATCGCGTGGTCGGAGGGGATCCGGCTGGCCAGCGCCTCCCACCGCCCACCCGCCCGGTTCATGTAGGAGTTCGAGTCGTAGCCCGCGACTGCGCGATAACACTTGCCTTTGGGCGACCCGTACCAGGGACGGCTGGCGGCGCTCGCCAGCCGGTTGAGGTCGGCGGCGCCGGACGTGGAGACCTTTCCGCCGGTCTGGGACGGTTTCCCCGAGCCGCCCGGGCCGGGTGTGGGCCGGGGCGTCAGTGAGCCCGAGACGGGCTCTGCGAGGGGCCGCAGGTCCTCCAGGGTCATCTGTGCCGCGGCGAGCTGCGCCGCGACAGCTTCGGCGCGGATGCTCGGCCAGACCCGTAGGCCGCCGCTCTCGTCCACCAGGATCCTGGTGCCGGGCGGCAACTCGAAGGCGGGGGCCTGCTGGTCGGGGACCTGCGCCTGGATCTCTTCGATCACCCCCGCGAAGGCCCCGCCGCCGCTGGCAGGGACCGGCGCCTGCTGCATCAGCTCCGCGATCCAGTCTTCCCCGGGGCCGGCCTCGCCCGCGCGCGCGCTGGGCTCATGCAGGACGGCGGACTCCTCCAGCAGGGTGGAACCGTCCCCGACGGCGGACTCGTCCCGCGTGGCGGACTCCTCTACCAGCCGCTCCTGCGCGAACGCGTTGCCGCGCCCGGACGCTGGACTCCGTTTTTGGTCAGTAGCAACACCAGGCGTCTGCGTGGCGCGGCTGGGGGTTCGAGGTGCGAGGGACTGGGTAGGCACGTCCACATCATACACATGCTCGCGGACGCCGAAAGTGGTGGCCAGCTCTGCGTCGTCAGGCGGGTGTTCGCGAAGTGAGGGCTGCGAAAGACCGGGTGCGTACGCCTCGAAAAGGTCTGTCTCCTTCGCCACCGCCCCAGGTGCCCGCCCGCGTCGCCGCGGGCCTTACCTGTATGACTCATTGCCCCGAAAGCCCATTTTCACCACCTTCACCACCGCCTGCGTCCGATCTGACTTTTGCGTACGGGGAACCACGAGGCCGGCAGGAGCGCTCGGGGTGCGGTCCCGGTCCTCGTGTACCCGTTCGCGCCCTGCGTCGTCACGAGCCGAAACCGGCGTGACACCATAATAAACCTCCACGGAGCCCGGGAGCCGAGACCGAGACTCACCTGAGCTCGATGTCGTCGTCGATGCCCCTGTCGATGCCCCTGTCGATGTCCCTGTCGATGCCCCTGTCGATGCCCCTGTCGATGCCCATGTCGACCCGATCCCGATGCCCACGCCGCCGCCCCGCTCTCCGCGCTCCCTCCCCCCGGCCCCTGCGTGTCTCGGATACACCCGCCAAAGCACGAAGGAGGCGACATGTTCGCGATCGAGGCGCCGGCGACCGGCCCCTTGAGCCTCGGCGTCGTCGCCCAGGCGGGTTTCGCCGATGAGGCCACCCTCGAAGGGGTGGTCCGGCTCCGTTCGCGCGGCCTGGCGATCGAACCGCTCGTGGGGGTGGTGTGGGTGTCGGGGGAGGACATCTACGCCAGCATCGGGCCTACCGACCTCCCGGAGCTCCGCAAGACCTACGTAGAGAGCGTAGCATTCGAGCTCGGCGGGCTGGCGCGGGTGCGGCTCGGCCAACGCCCTGTCGGTGACGTGGACCTTCTGCTCGGCTCCGTGCGGCGCGTTGGGCGGACGGCGGCTGGCGAGCCGGGACCGCCTCCCGACTACACCTGCGGCGCTCTGGTATCCACCGTAGGGGTTGGCGTGACCCACCCGCTCTCCGAACGTGTAGCGCTCGGCATCGACGTGTCGCGGTGATCGCGGGCGGGCGATGGCTCACCGAGCTCTGGCAGATGGAGAATGGCGACAAGATGGCGGCGGATCAGCTCCTGATCGACGTTGGGCTCGGCTTCACCCACCCGCTCACCGAGCGCCTGTCGCTCGGGGTGGATCTCCTCGAGCCGGCATACCATCGGGAAGCTTGGCGGTACTGGACCGGTCAGGCGGTCGAGCAACGGGCGGAGGTGAGCTGGGGGCTCGGGCCCGACGTGCGGGTGTCGCTGTTGTTGGGGCTGTAGACGCGTGGGGGGCGTCCAGCGGGGCGCCGTGTGTTGTTGCATGTATCACCGCATGTATCACCCTGCCGAACCCGGATCACGCCGGCCGCCCCGCGCGAAGCGGACCGCAGGGCGCGGCTCGCCGCGGGCCGCAGGCCGGAGCGCAGCGACCCCGCAGGGAGGCTGACCCCGAGCGGAGCGAAGGGGGCGCGCCCAGATGCGCCGACCCGGTCCGCGTACGATACACTCGCGTGTGATGGTCATCTTCCTCTTCGCCTGCGCGGGTCCGTCGGCCGACAAGCGCTCGGTGGCGAATGAATATTCTGATACATTCCCTTCCACCGAGGCGTGCGACGGCCTGACGCCGCTGGTCGTGCCCGACGCGGAAGCCGCTGAGCGCGGGCTGGCTCGGCTTCAAGAAGGGCTTGGGCAAGCCTTGTTTCCCCGGGTGGCGCTCGACTGGTTATGGCTTGTGTGGGGCGAGGGCGTCCCGACGGATGAAGCCCAGTATCAAGCAGATTTTCGCGAACGTTACGGGCTCGCCGAGGCGCCCTTCGACAACGACGGCTACCCGCTCGGGCTCCACGCGGTGGACAGTACCTGGGCCACGGTCGACTGTCTGCTCTGTCACGCGGACACCGTCGCGGGGGTCACGGTGCTGGGCGGCGCCAACTCGCGGCTCGACATCGAGGGCCTTTTTACTGACTTCTTGGCGCTCAACGAGGTCGCGGGCGGCTTGGGCCTGCCTACCGTAGATCTGCCCTACTCGCTGGAGGGTCGTACCGGCGCGGCCGGCGCGACGGACGCGTTCGGGCTCGGGATGGAGCTGTCTCTGTTCTACGCTCCGGACGCCGAGATCCAGACGTCTTATGGATACCAACAGTCGGCGCCATGGGGGACCATGGCGTATAAAGACCGGGTCTACGCGGATGGTGCGGGGGATGCCTCGGGGCACCGAACCATGGCCGCGATGATGCTCGGCTTTGGTGTGCCGCTGAGCACGATCCAATCGATGGACGACGACCTCGCCGATGTCCGGCAAGCCCAACTCGGAATGGCCCCGCCAGCCTGGCCCTTTGATCCTCCCGACGTCGCCGAGGTCGCCGCCGGGCAGACAGTGTATGAGACCGCTTGCGCCGCCTGTCATGGTTCGGTGTGTCAGCCGGGGGCGCCCGAGCTGGTGGACGCCGCGGGCGTCGGGACCGATCCGACCCGCGCCGCCGCGTTCGGCGAGCGGGAGGCCGCGTGGGTCAACCGTCCATCCTGCCTCATCCGCTTCGTTCGAGCCTGAAAACCGTGTGTCCTCGCCGGCACGCGCGGCGTACTCCCACTCCGCTTCTGTCGGCAACCGGTAGCCGGGGGAGCGATAGGGGTCGAGGCGCCACGCTGCCGCCACGTCACCGCCATGCGGGAGATAACAAGCCTCAAACCGGTCCTCCTCCGAGAGTGCGTCCGCAAACAACGCCACGTCATGCCAGGATATCTGCTCCACCGGGCAGGTGCCGCAGCCGTCATGGCGCGAAGGGTCCCGATCGTGCGCATCTCGCCATGCTCCCCACTGATCCTGGATAACTTCGCCCCGCGACAGCCAGAAGCCGTGGGTCAAGGTAACTGTATGGTGATGGTATGCTTCACTGGGATCTGCGAGGCCCGCACCCAAGTTGAACGTGCCCGGCGAGATAGCGAGCATCTCAAACCGTTCGCCCCCGAAGCCCGTGCGGTGGTCTTCAAAATCAGAGAGGTTCGTGCTGGAGTCCTCACTGCTGCCGTCGGCAGGCCCCTTGGCGGAGTGCCCCGAGCCCGCGGAGCAGCCAGGTCCCATCGCGAGCAGGAGCAGATACATGGAGGCACGATAACACAGCCTCCAAGCTGCCGCCGCCACCAGGTCCGTCGCGTGGCGCGGCAGCTTCCCCCCCGCCCACCGCATCAACAGGTGACTGTTCTCGTACGTGGGGGAGCGGTCGGATGAAGGCCTCCCACCGGCACTCTTCCCCCACCGTCCCGGGCGCAGCCCGGTTCCCGCGGGCCGGAGCCGGTGGTGACATGCTTCGTACTCGAGTGACCCAAGCTAAGCAAGAGACCCGGAGCCTCGCCGGACATGCTGGCCACGGTGCGGTTCTGGATCCCGCCGTCCCGCGAGACGCGGGCGCGAGAAAAAAGGAGAACCCCTCCCGGTTTCCCGAGAGGGGCTCATAGGTGACACCTGTACGTCCTGGTGGGACGCGTGAAGTACTGCCTCGTTCTCCAGGGTTTCCCCCAGATCTACGCCTCGAGTCGCCTCGAGTCGGCGCGCGAGAGTTGCCTCCAGCGCACAAGGTCCCAAGCTCGGCACAAGGCCGCTCCTGGTTACGGAAGCTTCAGGGAGTGTTCATCCGCTTGTGACGGCATCGGTCAGCTTTCGCCGGGTCCGTGCCCAACCACCCTGAGTCGCCCCAGCGTGACAATCGGTTGAACTTCTGCGTGGACGCTCTACCTTCCGGGGCTTCCGGACTCCTCTTCTCTTCCCTCGGGTCTCCCCGATAGCGTCGATTCGGACCCGAAGACTCTCGTCCTCGGGGGTAGCGCGGCGCAGAACCGCTCCAGCTTGAGACTCGTTGGCCTTCGTCTCGACCCTCGTGGTGTTGGGAGCCCCCTCACCTTCAGGGTCACTGGAGCAGATGGCTACGGTTCCTTTTGGGAATCGCCGCCTGCCCTCGTGCTTCTTCGTATTCCTTCACGTTTCCAAAGACCTCCCCTCCACCGTCTTGGGAGCTGAAGAATCACCCGTTCCGGCGTTGCCGCCCGAACTTCGGAGACAGGTCACCAACCCGCCTCATTGCCACCTTCATCGTTTTGCACGATCTTGGCGGTTTATTCCTCTTCAACCCTGCCCGGGTGTTGCACCGGGCTTCCCGTCATGGGGTTCGTGATGTTTCAACGCTACGAGAGCGCCTCCCCATCACGCCTTTCTGCCCTTCAAAGCGTTGCTCCCTGGATGCAGCGTCGGATTGCTCCTCGACCTTCGTCACCCGAACCAGTCGCCTGATCCGGACCACCGAAGCCCTTACCCCCTCGTCCTTGTTCTCCTGACGCCTCCCCAACTCTCGTTGTTTCGACGCCGCTTGACCTGAACCTCGAGGTTTTGCTCCGCATTCAGAGCCGTACCCGCTTCCGTCGTTGCCGACGATCTCGGGCCCTTGCTCTCCTGGGCTTGCCTGGGTCCATCCGAGTCCCCCTTTCAGGTTCCCCGCCTCCCGCAGCCGAAGCGACGATTGGCCCCGCCGGTTCCAAAGCGCCACTCCACTCTCGTGGACCGACGCCTCTTTCCCTTTGGGATGGATGTTCCAGATGAACGTCAAAGGCCACCGTTTCCAGCACCTTTTCGGTTCGACGCACCGGCCTACCGGGTGTCGTTGAGACATAGTGCAAGCCCCGTGCCAACGTTGACCATCGGTTCTCCGGGCCTTATCGCGCCCAGAATCGGGAAGCGCTTTTCCCAAGAAGGGTGAAAACTCTTTCACATTGGACGAAAGTGTAGGTGTACCGCATAGAATACGTGGGAAGGTTGCTGCCCATCCGACGGCGGGGGCCCCCGGCGCGACGCAGGGTGGTGGGCGGCCGGCTGGAGGCGCGGCGACACGAGGTCGCCCCGTGGTCCGACCGCCGCTCGCAGAGTACGGTCTGCGGAGGGGTGCCGATGTTCCGGATCACCAACACCGCGTGCGTCGAGGCGCCCGCGCACGTCGTCTGGGCTCATCTCGCGCGCCTTGACGCGGTGCATCTGTGGACCGACGTGATCCATCGGTCGTACATGGCGGACGACCTCGTCTGTGGTGTCGGCGCCGAGCGTGTGTGTGAGCTGGCGGGCCGCCGGACGCTCCACGAGCGGGTGATCGTGTGGGAGGAAGGACGGTCGTTCACCTACATCTCCACTGACGCCCCTTGGATGAAGCTCGCGCGAAACCGCTGGAGCGTAGACGCCGTCGGAGCGCGCGCTCTCGCGACGTCGGAGGCGGAATTGGAGCTCCGAGGCGGGTGGTTCGGTGAGATGCTCGGGCACCTGCTCATGCCCCTGCTCCGCCTCTTCCTCCCCAACCCCCTGGCCCGCTTCAAGTATTGGGTCGAGGAGGGCCGACCCTACGCGGGTTCAGCACGGTCCTTGCCCGTCCCGCCGGTCGCCTGCCGAAGATCTCGCGACGGCGGCGTCGAGCGATGACGATGAAGAGACCGTTCTTCCTGCCGCTCTCGTTGGGGATACTGATCGCGTGCGCCAGTGGTGCGTCGCGGACCGGGCTCGCCGGACCGACCCAGGCGCCCGATCCCGAGATCCTCATCCAGGGCGAAGTGCTCGGACAGATCGGGTTCACCGCCCACCGCTACACCACGAGGCGGGAAAACGGGTCCTGCTGGGCTTCGGTCCTCCCCGACGGCACCCTCGTCGCCGGCACGTCCGGGCGCCTCCCGCAGCCCGCCCCGCCGGAGTGCTGCTGCGGCGACCGGCGCCTGCTCCTCGATCCCACTTCACTGGCGGCGCTGTTTGTCGCGCTCGAAGCGGCCGAGCTCGAAGTACGGGCGTCCGAGGAGGACGGCGGGGTCAGCGCGGGCGGTCGTTCGGCGGTGGTGCTCAGCGTGCCTTACGGCGTAAGGCACTTGCGGGACCCGGAGCCGATCCTCAACCTGGTGTGTACGGCGTGCGGGTAACGGGGCGCCTCAGATGGGGGCGCCGACGCGCCGGGTATCGGGCGTTCGCTGGCGCCGGCGTACCGAGCCCGCCCGCCAGACTAACCAGGCTCGCCGGAGTGAGCGGTGACGCTGCGGCCGTTCAACGGCTGGGTCGGGCGGTAGTTATGGTCGTAGACCGCTGTGAATGCCTCGATGTCCGCGATTTCGGGCGCGAGGATGGCGCCCGAGATGTAGAAGCGCACCCCCTCGGTACACGCGGGCGTGGTCAGTGAGCCCTCATACGACAGGTGAGCACGGCCAAAGAGCTCACCAAGCTCGTTGAGATCGATGGTGCCGCCCAGATCGGTGGGCGTCTCGGACTCGGGCAGCGCGACCGCCTGGTGGAACTTCAGCGCGCCCTCCATACCGAACAGGTCCGTGTCGGACTCACCCGTAGGATCCATCAAGAAGGTGACCACCAACGCCCGATCCGGGTTGGTGTCCAGGTAGTGTACGAAGTGGGCCTCCATCGCGGCATGCTGGCCATCCACCGTGTGTTCGGACAAGGAGTGGAAGTGAAACTGATCAAGGTCGAACCTGCCTTCGTTCGAGATGACATAGGAGCTGCCCTCGTCCACCTCGTAGCGGATGTAGTGGCCCGAGTTGTAGGCGCGGATCGCCGTGCTCGACCACAGCACCGTCAGAGGATCGTAGCCCTCAACCAGCAGATCCTCGGTCAGGTTGATCGGAGACTGCACGAGGCCCTCGTCACAGGTGGCGTAGTCCTCGTCCAGGCTCCCCCAGTGTTCCGGGCCGATGTCGCCGTCGTCGCCCCACTCGGCGTCTTCGTCTTCGGTAGGCGGCTCGGAGTCGTCGGTGAGCGGCTCGGAATCGTCGGTCGGTTCGGTGTCGTCGGTCGGTTGGGTGTCATCGGTCGGCGCCGAGTCAGCCCCGCTGTGGGTGGGAGCGCTCTCCTTGGAGCTCGAGGTGCAGGCGACGCCAAGGACGAGCAGGACAGGCAACAGGCGAGACATCGGTACCCCAGAAGGACCCCGGGTCTAACCGACTACGAGGTGAAGCGTGGGTAACGCGGACGTGGCGGGAGACCGGCGACGGTGGGAGATCACATCCCGCAGTTCATCCGGGCAAACGACGATCCTGCATGAGCCCACGCGCTACAAGGGCAGCTCCGCGTGCGGCGGGAGCTCGATCCTGCCAAAGACCTCCTCGGCGGCTGCGAGTCGATGGAGGGCGGCGTCGATCGCCGGCCGGTGCTCTTCGCTGCTCTCGCCCACCAGCGCCTCCAGCGCCCGGCGGTTGTACGCCAGGCCCAGCGCTGATCCCTTCTCGGCGTTGATCTCGATGGATTGGGTGAGGAGCAGCACCGCCTGGTCCACCCGTCCCGCCCCCTTCAAGAGCGCCGCCAGGGCGTCCGAGGTGCGCGCCAGGCCAAGCAGGTCGCCGATCTCCTGCTGCACCTTGCCCGCCCGGGTGAGCCAGTCGGCCGCTTCGTCGCGTTGGCCGGCCAGATAACAGAGTCGAGCCAGGGTCTCCCATACCCGCGCCGACTCCCGAACCTCGCCGACGGCCCGGTAGCTGGCCTCCGCGCTCAACGCGTGCTCCATCGCCTGCAACAACGAGTCGGCCTCCTGGCCGGGACGCGCCCGCACGTGCAGCGGCAGTCGCGCCAGCAGATGCTCGGTCTCCGCCAGCTCCACACGGGCGCTCGGGTCGCGCGCCGCCCGCCCGGAAAATACGCCGCGGGACTCCCGAAGCAGGTGTGCCGCCCGGACCGGGTCGCCGAGCCGAACCCATACCGCCGCCTGGTCGTTGAGGAGACGCGCCGCCCCAATCGGATCGCCCGCGTTGGCGAGCTCCCGAATCGCGGTGGAGAGGAGCGACAACGCACGTTCCAGCGAGGCGGGGTCCCCCGCCTCGTAGCAGATCGTCGCGAGCAGCCGCCGGATCGACGCGCGCAGCTCCGCCGGATCGCCGGGCAGGAGCAGGCTCTCGGCCGCTTCGACCGCCGCGATCGCCGCCTGGAGCGAGAAGTCCGGCGCCGGGCCGGGCGCCTCGGCCTGGAGGTGACCCAGGCCCACGAGGAGATCGATACGCCGCCTCCGGCGTTGCTCATCGGGCGGTAGCTGCTCAAGGAGCGAGAGCGCCTGCCGGCCGAGGGCCACCGCCTGCACGGGATCGCCGGTCGCCGCGACCTCGCGGGCGCGACGTAACAGTCGTTCGACCATCTGGTCGGGGTCCGGCGGGCTCAGGGTCGGGCGCCCCGGACGGAGCTCGGGCTCCGCGACGTGCCCCTCGTGGTGTTCGGTAAAACCTGCCTCTTCCTGGGGTATACTGGGCCGTCGGCCCGTTCGGGACCGCGGGCCCCCGACCACATGGAGCCGTGGCCGTTCCACCCGAACCCCGGGGGCCTCTCTGGGCGGCGTCGCGGCCGGCGCCCCGTCGTCCGGGGTCGCCTCGGACGCCGATGGTGGCGCTTCTACCTCATGGATCGTCGGACGCTGCTCGGCATCGGGCGCGCCGCGCGGCGACAGGTCGATCGGATCGGCGGGACGCACCGGCTCGGGGACCACCGCGAGGTTTGGCGGCATCCGGGCGGCATCCGGGCCGATCCGGCCGATGGGTGCCTCGGGCGTGGCCACGAAAGACGCACCCGAAGGTTCCGCCGGCGAACTCGCAGCTTCGCCCAGCCCATCGGGCTCGGGAGGGGCCTGGCCAGCACCCTCGCCCGCGCCTGGCGCCGCCGCCTCGGCGCCCGGACGCTCGCGCGCCGGCGGGGCGACCGGATCCGGGCACTCTGATGCCGTCTCGTGCCGCTCCGGCTCGGCGCGCCCGGTCAGCCGGGTCGCCCAGGCGCCCACGAGCGACGGGAGGGTACGCCGCCGCAGCTCGTCGGCGTCGCTCGCCAGGAGCTCAAAGCGGCCCTCTCCCAGATCGTTGATCGCGATGTCGTGATCCACCGCCTCCTGGAGCGCCTCCAACACCCGCAGCGGGGAGCGCTCCACGAGCCGCGCGACGGTATCGACGTCAAACGCCGGACCCACCAGGGCGGCGGCCCGCAAGACAAGCCTCACATGAGGGTTCCTTGGCAGACTCAGCGGCTGATTCGGCGCGATGCGCACCACCGCCTCGGCCCCGTCACGCCGGGCCAACTCCACCAAAACCCGCGCCGCGTCGCCGTCCGGCTCGCGGTTGAAGGCCATCAAGATAGGGATGCCCAACCAGCCCGGACGACGCACCACCTCCGCGAGGAGCTGCAGGGTGGCGGGCGGCGCGACCTCGAGCCCCGTCATCACCAACACACCACGATGCACCTGGCTCAACGCGCCGATCAGCGCGTCGCTCCCGCCCCCGTCGGAGCCTTCAGGTAACAGTCGCCGACGGAGCCCCTCGCGCAGGCGCTCACCCGCCCCGGCGAGGCCACTCCCCCCGATACGCTCCGCGATGAGCTGCGCCTCGCGCCAGGGCCCGAGAGGCAGCCCACCGGGGCTACAGACCACCCGGATCACCGCGCGGTCATAGTCCGGCGGCGGCGCCGGCGGCTCCCCGCCGACCACAGCGACATCGCGCCCCTCAGAGATCCGCTTCCATACCCGATGCATCGGTTCCCCCACGGTGGTCCCCTGCTTAACCCCAATGCGGGTCACCCAGGCGATCTGCGCAGCGAGGCACCCGCAATCAGCTCTCGAGGTGCGCGTCCCAGGCGGCGGCAGCTTCGGGGTCTCGCTCCACGCCCTCAAAAAATGAAGTGGCAAGCTCGTTGATATCGATGCCCGCCACCGAGCACCACTGGAGCTCCGGCGGACCGATCCAGAAGCGCGCTCCCTCCGCGGGCCGTCGATACGGCACCGCCAACTTAAAACCGCCACCCTCGATGTCCGACCACGCCTCGACCACCAGCGCATCTCCGCGGCCCGCCGAAAGATGAAGGTATGAATCGTAAAATACCGCAGCGAGTCGGCGCCCGGCCGCCCCGGCGACCAGCATCTTCCGCCCCGCCTCCACGGCGCGGTCGCGCCGTCCGGTGTCCAGCATCGTGAGCTCGCCGCCCTCGCCGAGATCGCTCACCAGGAAGGGGCTCAGGTCATCCCCCTCGGACAGGATCCACACGGCGTAGGCCGCATACTGTCCCGCAAATGCCGCAAGTTCACGCATGGGTGCTCACCGGACCGGCACGAGCACGAGCTCGTCGCCGTCCAGCACACAAAAGCTCACGTGGCCTTTCCCGACCACAAAACTGTCTTTCTGCAGGGGCGGCGCACCATCGGGCCCACGTCGCGCCCACCGCCGCTGGCCCCACTTCCAGCGGCGCGCCGCGAGCTCGGCGTCGTACTCCTCCAGCGTGCCTGCGCGCCCGGCATCCAGGTTCCAGGTGAAACACGCGACCTCCCAACGTTCGGGGCAGCAGGCAAACGTGGTCTGTTTCACCGAGAGCCAGGCCCCGTCTTCACCGAGCACGTCGAACCAGGCGGCGTGCTCGGGCGCGTCGGCGGCTACGGCGGCGCGGCACCAGCCCGGCTCGGGCGGCGTGGTCCCCCAGACGAGCTGGTCGCCCAGCGAGAGCTGCTCCTCCTCCCACCGACAGAGCTTGCCGTCAAACTCCACTTCCGAGGCCACGAGCTCGCTTTTCCACGGGGATGCCGGGGGCGCGTGGGGCGCCGTGTGCGCACACGCCACCCACCCGAGTACGCCACCCAACCAGCCCGTTCGCCGCACGCAGAGGGGCTAACCGAGCGTCGGGATCGCCGCCGGCTCGGGTACGAACACGCTACGCTGTCGGTGCCGTGACACCCGCGGCCTCGGAGGCTCGATGTTTCTGCTCCTCTGCTCTTTCGCCGCCGCCCAGGAAACCCAGCTCACCCTCGATCCCCAGGTCGCCGATGCGGCCGGGATCGACGAGAGCACGTTGCAGAGCAGCTTCGGGGACGCGCTCGACGGCGCCTTCCACACCCAGGCGCTCGACGGATTCACCGGGGAGATGGCGTCGGCCAACCTGCTCTCCACCCGGGGGATGGGTGTTGATTATGCCTCGGCGATGCAGCGCTTTGCCCTGGGCGGCAGCCTCGGGAGCGCGACCAGCTCGGGGAAGTTCTCGTTTGGTGGCGGTGACTCCCCGGTGCCGGAGTCGGGGTTCGCGTTCCAGATGATGGTCATGGCCGGCCTCAACCTCGGGGTCCTCGCCCAGGACGACAGCCCGGCCCGGCGTTTTCGCGTGTACGGCAACGCGATGAAGGCCGGAACCCGGCGCGGGGCGATCAGCGGCGAGTTCTTCAACTGGGGCGCCCACCTCCAGATCAACATGATCAAGCGCCGAGGCGACAAAGCCGCGGAGTGGGGCGGCATCGACCTCACGAGCGGCTACGAGTCCTCGTCGTACACGCTGACCCTGGCCGAGACCTACCCCCTCGATTTCGGCGGAGGCATCTGGGACGCTACCGGCACCTACTCACTCGCCGCGAACGGGAGGACGATCCCGGTGGAGCTGTCCACCAGCTTGAGGATCGTGATGGTCAGTGTGTACGTTGGCGGCGCGTTCGACACCAACCTGGTTGCCGCCGCCGACAACACCATCAGGCTGGACGGCCCGATGACCGTCGACATCGGTGGACGGGATGAGACCTTAGGTACGGCAAACGTAAGTTATGGTGCGTCGGGCACCAGCGCGATGTTCACCCCGCGCGCCTTCGGCGGCGCGCAGATCGACATCACCCTGGTCAAGGTCTACGGACAGCTCGCCACCACCTTCGATGGCAGCATCGGCGGCCATTTCGGGGTCCGCCTGGTGTTGTAGCTGCTGCGGCAGCCCGCCAGAGCATGTCCGGATCAAAGGCGATAACCGTCGCCGATGTCCAACCGTCCGCCTTTTTTTATCTCGGCCTCCGCCGTCCCCGAGCGTACCCACACCTACCCTCAGAGCGACGAGCCGATGGGGCCGAACCGCGCCCTGGGGCGAGCCGCCGGCCTGCTCCGTATCGGGGTCAACCTGCAGCGGCTCCCGCCGGGGACCCGGTCGTCGTGGCCGCACGCCGAGGAGGATGAAGAGGAGTTCGTCTACGTCCTGGAGGGTGAGGTCGATTGCTGGGTGGATGGGGAGATCTACCGGATGACGCCGGGCGACCTGGTCGCATTTCCGGCGGGTACCGGGATCTGCCACTCGGTGATCAACAACTCGGAGAAGGAGGCGCTGTTGCTGGTGGGCGGTGAAGCTCCTAAATCGGACAGTCGAATCTACTACCCGCTCCACCCGAGCCGGCGGGCGGATCTGACGTGGAGCCAGTGGTGGGACGATGTGCCCCAACGTAGCCGTGGCTCGCACGACGGGCTTCCGGACAAACAGCGAGGATCGACGAAAGTTTAGCTGGGCTTCGGGTGGGGCCGGCGCGCGAGCAGCGTCGCGCGAGCAGCGCCTACTGACACTGGGCGCTGGCGGCCGTACACACGAAGCTCTCGTCGTCCTCGTAGTTGTCGTAGCCCACCACGTCGCCGCCGAGGTAGATGGCTACGTCGTCGGGCAGGTTGTCCTCGGTGTCTGCGCCGAAGTCTGTCTCGGACACGCTGACGCTCCCAGAGTAGAGGAGCACACCTCCGCCTACGTTGGAGGCGCTGTTCTGGAGGAGGAGGCAGCTCGAGACCGACGCCTCGGTGTCCACAAAGACGCCGGCGCCGCCGGAGGCCTGGTTTCCGCGGATGTCGGCGCCGCTGACGCTGGAGCTCGAGAGGTAGAGGCCACCACCGCCGCTCGTAGCGACGTTGCCGGTCACCTCGCCGCCGTCCCAGGTTGAGTCAAAAGCCTCTAAGCCCGCGCCATACTCCGCGTTGTTGTTGATGATCTGACTGTCCGCGCTGGCGGTCACCGAGGCGTAGTGGAGGATCGCGCCCCCGCCGCCTTGCGCGACGTTGCCCTCTATCGTGACCGCGGCCAGCGCCAGCTCGAGCTCGGCGCCGTAAAGTCCGCCGCCCGAGTCCGTCGCCGTGTTGGTCGCGATGTGGACGCCGTCGAAGCTGAACGCGCCGTCGCGGAGGTAGAGCCCGCCGCCGTCATCCGTGGCGGTGTTCCCGACAATCTCCAATCCAGAGAGCGTGATCGCCGTGCCGTTGGCGTCCACCATCAGGCCCGCCCCATCCTCGGCGGTGTTGTTCGAGACCTCGGCGGCGTCCGTCGCGGTGAGGGACACCCCGTGGTCGTAGGCCACCAGCAACACCCCGCCGGCGTTGACCGCGGTGTTCTCGGAGATCGTACTTCCGTCCAGGCGAAGGGGCAGCGTGGCCGCGGCATAGAGCCCGCCGCCCGAGACCGTAGCCTCGTTGCCGTAGACGCTGCTGTCGACGAGCGCGAGGGTCGCGCCCGAGTTGACGAAGATCCCGCCGCCGTACTCCGCGATGTTCCCCGTCACTGCGAGACCCTCCGCCGTGAGCGTGCTGCCTTCGTCCACAAAAATGCCGCCGCCAAGCGTATAATCTGCGGGATCTACGTATCCGGTGCCGCCGGTGAGGGTCAAGCCGCGTACGGTCACCGCCGCGCCCGAGACGTGGAGCACCGGCCCGGTCGCGGCGGCGGTCAGCGTGGTGACCGAAGCCCCCAAGACGCCGTCCAGGGTGATGCTGGCGGGGATCGCCAGGTTGACCGACCAGGATCCCGAACAGAGCGCGATGGTGTCGCCATCCACCGCTACCGCGACCGCCTCGTCGAGGTCGGTGTAGCTGAAGGCGCCCAGCGTGATGCGCCCCGCCTCGTCGGTGCTGGGGTCGCAGTCGTTGTCGGCGCCGTCGCACACCTCGGCGGCCCCGGGGTGGGTGGCCACGTCGCTGTCATCACAGTCGGTGTTGTCGTCGGTGGCGCCCGCCGGCAGGCTACAGGCGGAGACGGTGGCGGTGTTGGAGCCAAACCCATCGCCGTCCTGGTCCGCGTAGAAGGTGAGCGGGCTGTCGCAATCGGTGCTGGTTGAAGTGCCTTTTTTGCCGCTGGCGCCACCTGGCTCGCAGGCGAGCACGATCGGGAAGCTCAGGACGATCAGGGCTCGGCGTGACATCGGCGCTCCGGGGGGAGTTCCTATACCCCAAGATCCGCCGACTATCCCCCAAGCTTGACGTGGTAGACCTCGTTCTGGCCGCGTACGCCCTGGTTCCACACCACGTGAAAGCTGCCGTCCGGCGCCGACTCGACCGAGGGCAGGCCGGGTTTGCCCCAGTCGATCTCGGCGACCTTTCGCGGGCGCGACCAGCCCTGCCCCCGGTCGAGGCTGTAGACCAGCTCAGCGTCATTCCCGGCGTCCCAGCCCCACACGAGGCACCAGACGCCCGCGGCGTTCACCGCGATGTCGGGGTCAAAGTGAAAACCGCCGATCCCTGAGGAGGGCTCCTCGACCGCCCCCCAGGCTCCCGGGCGCCCCCGCCGCACGTACACGCGGGTGGGCAGGCCACCGACCTTGTGGAACCAGGTCACCACGTCCAGACCACCAAGAAACGCAAAGTTGGGGCGTTCGCCGGGCCGACCGGAGGCGCTGACGTTCTCGGGCCGCCCGAAACGACCGCCTTCGCTGTTCACCAGGTAGAGCGTGGTCTCCATCCCGCCCTGGCCGATGTCATAACCAGCGATGAAGCTGGCGTCTGGCCGGCGCTCTACGTTGCTGTGCCAAGTGTCCTGCTGGCCGTCGGTGAGCGGCTCGGGGGTGCTCCAGCCGCCGGGCCCCCGGAGGCTCCCGTACGCACGAAAGCGTTGACTTGGGTCGAGCGGCTTGGAGATGTAGACGTATACGAGTCCGTCGCCCACCGTGTTGGCGACGTGGCCCGAGCCGATCTCCCAACCGTTGTCGGGCGTGACCGGCTCGGGCTCCTGCCACCGCCCCGCAGCGTCCCGGATCCGCACCCAGCCGCGCGAGGACAAATCTTCGTTCATATGGTCAAAGGCGACGACCACACTGCCGTCTTCCCGCACCACGAGGTCGGGCCCCCAGTTGCGGCCCTCCGGGAAGGAGACGGTTTCGGGGGAGCTCCAGCTGAGACCATCGGTGGAGCTGCGATATCGGACGATTTCGCCCTCCGATACCCGATCGTAGTAGACCGCGTGAAGCCGGCCGTCGGCGCCTACCGCGACCTGGGGTCGGTAGCCCCCCTCAGGTCGGGCCCCCAAGGTGGTCGGCGACGCTGCCCCGCCGGCGGCGTCCGGCGAAGGGCCCTGCGGCGCGGGGAGATCGTGAAAAGGGGGGAACCCGGAGGGATCCTGGAGCTTGATGCCCGAGACGGAGGGGTCGAGGCCCGGCGGGGGTGGGTGGGGCGGCGCGCCCGGGCCGCCGGGAGTGGCGCTCCCGGGTGGCTGCCCGCCCGCGGGGGTGGGCGGCGGAGACGACGCCGTGGGCTCGGAGGAGAGGCCGCAGGCCAGGAGAACCAGGAGCATCGGTCCGCTTAACGTGCGGGGCCGCGGGAGCGGAGCGGTGCCGCCGAGCAGGGAGGGCGATCTGGGCCCAGGCGTCTCAGCCCTGAGCTGCCAATCCTCGCCACGACGGCTCGATCACCTGCTCCCACGCCGACAAACGCGCGCGGGCCTGCTCGGCGGCACCCAACAGGCCGTGCGCCTCCGCCAACGATGCGGTCGCCCCGGACACTGCCCCTGGCACCTTGGCCCGCTCGTCGGCAAACACCGCCTCGGCGTGCGCCCGGAGCTCGGGCTTCTGCCGCAACCACCAGCCCAACGTACGCCACGCCAACGCCGCGTGTGCAGCTTCATCCCGCGTGATCACGGTCAGCACCTCGTGCACCTCCGGGTCGGTCACCCGGGCCAGCCGGGCCGCCGCGTCAACCGCCGCCACCGCCTCTCCGACACAGCCCTCGCGGATGAGCGCCGCCAGGATCACCTCCCACGAACGTTCGGCCAAAGCGGGGATCTTCATCACGTCGGGCCCCAGCGCCTCGCTACGGTAGCGGCCCGCGAGCCCAAAACACAGGCGGGCATGGTGGATTTCGTCGAGGGCCGCGCGGTGCGCCGCCTCCAACAGCTCGGGCGGTGCGCCGATCCGCAAAAGATCCAATGAGAAGACGGAGAAGGACGCGACGGACGCGTGCTCCATCCGCGCGCAGGCGAGCCAGTAGTCTCCGAGCGCGTGGCGCGCCTCGGCCGTGAGCGGGGGGCAGGGCGACGGCGGGGCCCACGCGTGATCCCGGGCGTGGACCGGTGCGGTGATCGCCTGCCCCGCGTCGTCCAGGAGCGGCCGACCGCAGGTGGGATGGTTGGGATCCTGGTAGAAAACCCCGTCAAAATAACAGACGTCCACCACGGGCTCGGTGGGGTAGCCCGTCGGTACGTCGTCGGCCGAGGTGTAGTAGCCGCCATAGCCGTCGTCGACGTAGACCTGGTTGCTGTCCTTCCGGACAAAAACGCAGGTGACACCTTGCCATTCCTGGAAGGTGCAGCCGTGGGCCTGGATCTGGGCGTCCGCAACCTCGGGGCAGGCTTCTCCAACAGCAACTTCAACAAAGCCCGTATAGACCGAGTAGCCTTCGGGAGCCGCTCCACCGTCGCAGATCGCCTCGAGATCGAGCGGCGGCGTGCTGCTGTCGGTGGTGCCGCTGTCCTTGGTGGTGGTGGTGGTGTCGCTGTCGCCTCCGCCGACGCAGCCCGTTGAGGTGATCAGGGTAAAAGAGGCGATCAACGCCGTCAGCCGGTCTTCGAAACGCATCCGTGCTCCTGGTGGACGACCCACGGGCAGCATATCCGCGGGGCGACGGCGTTGGCGACGGTTGACCGACGGGGTGTCGAGAATTCCCGACGGTCCCAGGCTCAGCCTTCGGTTGTACCTTGATTTACGGGGGGGGGGGCGGGCCGGCACGTCTCTTGCTTTGGCAACGTGCGGGCCTCTTCTTCGCCCTGGAGTCTGCGATGTCCCTGACCTTCCTGTTCTTCGCATGCGGCCCGTCGGGCCTCGACTTCTCGCGGATCCTCCTCCTCGAGCCCGGCTGTGACAAGGCGTCGGAATGGCCCTACAACGGGCAGGACGACGACTGCAACCCGGCGACCGCCGACGACGATCTCGATGGGGACGGCCTGTTGGTGGCCGGCGACTGCGACGACCAGGACCCCGAACGGGGCGGCCCCGAGCTGCCGTATGACAACATCGACCAGGACTGCGACCGCGCCACCCCCGACGATGACCTCGATAAAGACGGGATTCCCGCCGCCGACGACTGTGACGATCTCCACCCCCACCGCGGCCGCAGCTACACCGGCGGCTACCGTCCCGGCCTCTGCGCCGACTACTGTGAGGTGTCGCTGCTCGGTGATCTTGTATTGGGCGATGCGCAGCCTCCGGTGGAGGGCTTCTATTGTGTAGGGGTCACATCCGGCGCCCTGGTGGTAGAGGACACCACCCGGGTACGGCTGGGCTGGCTGCCCGCGTTGTGGGTCTCCGGAGACCTGATCATCCGGGACAACCCCTCGTTGTCCTCGGTGGTGGCGCTCGGCTCCCTCGCCTGGATCGGCGGGGACGTGGTGGTGACCGGCAACCCTCGGCTCTTCGACGCCGAGGTGGTGCGCGCGCTCCAGGGGGTGCCGCGGGGCGGCGAACTCTACGTGGCGGACAACGCTCCCGACGGCATCTGATGAGCGGTGCGAAGAAGGAGCGGGGTGTTCGGGGGAGGCCACGGGCGGGACGGGAAGCGATTCACACCCGCTCCCTCAGTCCCCGCCCTCGAACACGGCGGCGTCGCCTGACGCGACGACAGGAGCGCCCCGATCTTCGGGCCACGGGCGTTGCAGGACCACCATCCAGCGCGCGAGGCCCACCGGGGGCCGCGGCTCGGGACGGTTGGGGTCGTGGAGGACGGGCCGCCCGTGGGCCCGCTGATCGTAGAAGACTTTTTGAGGGTGAACGCCGGGACCGGTCGCGGGCAGGACCACGATCGGCCCCTCGGCCAGGCCCGCGAGCACCGCATAGATCGGGGGACTTGCGGTGGGTGTGCCCGAGATCGGCGTCGTCGCAGGGGAAAACACGATCACCTCGGCCACGAGCAGCACCGATCCGAGCACCGGCAACTGCCTGGCCCCCCGCGCCGCGAGCACCAGGAGCGCGAGCTGGCCGACCAGCAACACCCGCGCCGCGTGACGCAGCCGGTCGGCGTAAGGGAGCTCCAAGAACAGGCTGTACACGGGGTTGGTCCAACCGGTGGGCCGACCCATCACGGAGAGCTGCTCCCCAGGCGCCACCATCAGCGCGACGCCCAGCCCCAGCAGCGCCGGATGCCAGCCGCCCGACGCGGCGAGCCCCAAGGATGCCCATCCGAGATAGGCTGGATGTTCGCGGATGATCGTCGCGTCGGTCGATTGATCGCCAGGCACGAAGTAGGAGGCGAGGTCGGCGCCTAGCCAGGGATTCAGCCGCCAAAGCGGCTCTTCGCGCACGGGCGCCCGACCCACGATGCCCTCTTCGAGACGCAGGGCGAAGGGCTTGACCACCTGATAACCGAGCGCCAACGCCAGGGTGCCGCCGAGCAGCCAGGGCCCGAGCTCGGTCCTCAGTCGGCTCGCCCGCGCCGCGACGCCGAGCCGCCAGAGCCCGATACCGAGGGCGGCGAGGCCGCCGAGCCAGGCAAGATAGAGCCCGAAAGCCGCAGAGGCGGCGAGCAGCAGGCCGCCGAGCACGGGCCTCCCCCGGAGCATCGCCGCCAGCGCGAGGGCCACCACCCCCACGCCGCCATCTTCGGTCAGCCCGCTCTGGAGCGAACCGAGGCTGATCGCGGAGAGCGGTAGGGCCAGCGCACCAAAGTGGCCGACGCCCCCGGTCGCCCGCGCGAGCGCCCCGCCGCCGACCGCCGCGAGGACCACCCCGAGCACCGCCCAGCTGTTCCACCCCGCGGTCGCTCCCCCCAGATGGGCCATGCCCGCGGCGATCCACGTTGGCAGCGGATCGATGACCGGCCAGCTCTCGGTGCGGAGCGCCAGCTCGGTGCCCGACGCGCGCCCCGGCCACGCGGATTGGGCCCACCAGTGTACCCAAGCATGGCCATACACCTCGGCTTTGGCCGAACCCACCAGCTCACCGCGCAGGATCGCCGGCCCGCAGAGCCCAGCCGCCACCACGAGGCCCAAGAGGGCATCGAATCCCAGCCCCCGGGCCTCGGAGCCCGGTCCGATCGGGGCCCTCATCGCCACCGCCGCCACCGCTCGTCGGTCGCATACTCGCAGAACAGCGGATGATCGTCGGTCGCGGCTAACATCCGGCATTCTGCCAGCCACATCGCCCAGTCCCCCGGGTGCTCCTCCAGCCAGGGTTCGGCACGCTCCCGGATCCACTGCTCACAGTCGAGATGCTCCGGCGGATGAATCTCGATCTTCCACAGCTTGTCTCGGCGACGGGACACGAACGCGGCGCTCACCGGGTATCGGCGCGCCAGCGCCCAGGGCTCGGTGCCGAGCAGGGCGTCGCGGCCAAAAATGGAGCTTATACGGTACTCTTCCCATGTCCGACCGTCGACCGCGGCGGCCACCACTGCGCCCGCGTCCAGCCGACGGGGGATCTCCGCCGGGTCGTCGATCCACGTGATTCCGAGGCGATCTTCCTCGCGGCCCCGCGCCACGGCACGCCGCCGGTTGATCGCTGAGTCGCGTAGCGGACCCACCCCGCGGATGCCCGCCGGAGGGAGCCCGCGCGGCCGATACACCGTGAGCCCTGGATGACGGCGCGCCAGGACCATGAGCAGGAGGGGCACGCCCGACAGGCTGGGAAAGATCAGGAAACTCCCGGGCTCTGGGGCGCCTGTGACCCGCGCGTAGTCGTCGAGCTCGGCCGAAGGGATTCGCGCCAGCACCAGGCCCTCCAGCCGGCTCTGGAGGGTCAGGTCATGGGCCTCGCGGACCACGGCCTCGGCGGTGCGGCTGTTGACCCGGAAAGTACGTACGACCTCGTCCAACATGAGCCGGGCGCGTTCTCTTTTGGCCAGCCGATACCAGCGCCAGCCCAGCCCGGACATCGCGCGCATGACCTCGGGTTCCTCGGGCGGCAAGCTCTGCCGCAGCGCCGACTCCAAGCCGAAACGTAGGAGATCGAAGGCCAGCGTGGGTGTGGGCGGGCGTACGCGAATCACGTTGACGCCGGGACGCCGGGGGCTCGGGCCGGATAAGGTGGGCGGCCGCAGGGGGTCCCTTTGACCACGAGCATCACTGCCCTCACTTTTGACCGTGAGCGTGACGGGTGGGAACGTTCGACGGGGCTGGTCAAGGATCGGGTCCCGATGCCGTCTATCCAATCGCCGGACGAGGTGCTCATCCGGGTACGCTACGCCGGCTTCTGTGGATCCGACCGGGGCATCTGGTGGCGGAAGGCCTTCGGCGACATGATTGACAGCTCGTTGCGGGCGGAAGGGCGCACCCGGCGGGTGGTCGGCCATGAGCTCCTGGGCGAGATCGTCGAGGTCGGCGCTGCCGTCACCGCCCGCTTCGGCCTCCGACCGGGGGACGTGGTGTCCACCGAATCGCACCTTGTCTGCGAAGAATGTTACCAATGCCGTGTCGGGGACCGGCACGTGTGTGCGCGCGACCGGATCATCGGCATCTCGGCCGACGGCTGTTTTGCGGACTTCCTCGTCCTCCCGGCTCGGGCCCTCTGGCGCACCGACGTCGAGAAGATCCGGCCCGAGGTCGCGGCGGTGCAGGAGCCTTTTGGCAACGCCGTGCACGCCTGCCAGGCCACGCCGTTGGCGGGCCGGTCCGTAGCGGTGCTGGGCTGCGGCACCATCGGGCTCTTTGCGATCCTCGTGGCCCGGGGGATGGGCGCGCGCCAGATCATCGGCATCGAACCTGACGCCAAGAACGCCGAATTGGCGCGCCGCCTTGGCTGTGACGCGGTGCTGACCCCGGCGAGCCCGGACCCCGCTCGCCCCTGGGCGTCAGATGCTACGCTCCGGGACGCGGTGCTCGATCTCACGGATGGAGTCGGCGTCGACGTCGCCATGGAGATGGCTGGCTTCAACAGCTCGGTCAACAACGCGCTGCGGGTCGCACGGCGGGGCGGCCACGTGGTGCTGTTTGGCGTCAACAACGGCGATGCCCACGTGGAAGACCTGCATCGCGTGGTGATGAACGGGCTTCAGCTCCATGGGGTGGTGGGCCGGCAGATTTTCGGCACCTGGGAGATCACCAAGAAGCTCCTCGAAGATCGAAGCAACGGTGTGCAGGACGCGGTGTGGGAGGTGATCCTCAACCGCGGCGAGGGCACCATGGTCGATATCAAGGACTGGGAACGTGGTGCGTTTGAGGCGGTGATTCGCTCGAACCCCAAGGCGCTGATCCGGTTCGCCGGCTGAGGGCTCCGGCCGAGCGTGTTGCCGAGCACGCCCGATGCGGCGTGGTCGATGAGGCTGTCGAGCGGGGTGTCGGGGGTGACCGTCAGTCCGACACCTTCGAACGGATCCCGGCACGGTTGGAGCGGGATTTTGGTGGTGGCACCGGACTTGCGTCCTCCCGGTGGGTTGGCGCGTGTTCGGGCGTACGCGTTAGCGCTGAGCGTGTCGATTCCCTCAGGCCCGGCCCGGAGTACCTGTGCTGATTCTGCTCCTGTCCCGATTGGTTTTGGCCTGTCCTGACCTCGACACCACGCTCGAGCGGTCGATCAGCGCGATGTTGTCCCGCGAGGACGAAGCCGCGGCCGAGGCGTTGGACAGCGCCACCCAATCGGTCAAGTGTGCGGCGGCGTCACCCGAACAGATTTCGCGGTATCTCCAGTATAAAGGGGCGCAAGCCTGGTTTCATGAGAGCCATGAGGCCGCCACGCCCTGGCTGGCCGCCGCCTACGCGGCCGATCCGAAGGCCTTCGATCCCCGCCTGGGCACCGAGCTCGAAGCGGTGTTCCGCTCTGGGAAAGCGGCCGGTCCCGCCACCATCGAGATCGATCCGCAGTCGGCCGGTTTTGTCGATGGCCGCGCCGTAGCGAGCTGGCCGCTGACCGTTCCGGCCGGCCCTCACGCCGTCCAGGTCCGTTCGCTCGACGAGAAGGTGCTTTTTGGCACGTGGACCTTCCTGAAGGAGGGGGAGACCACGCGGATCACCACCCAGCTCCCCGCCCTGGCGGAGACGGTCAAGGCGCGCCGCCCCTTCCCCACCCTCCTGGTCTCTGGCCTGCTCGCAGGTGTGGGCTCAGGTCTGTCAGCCTGGGGCGCGACCCGGCAGGATCCGCTGCTGGTGACGGCCAACCGCAACAACGACTACGAGGCCCTGCAGGGGGCGGCGCTCCGCGGTAGCCTGCTCTCCGCGTCGACCTACGTGCTCGGCGCCGCCGCGGTGACCGGCATCACCATGCAGTTTGTGCTGCCGAGCCTGCGCCACGACTCGGCGCGGCCCGGGAAGGTCGAGCTGGAGAGCCTGGACAACCTCTCAGGCGCCCCGCCCGCCAGCCCGAGTCCGGCTCCGGCCACCCCGGCGCCGAACTGAACCCGCGGTCCCGGCACTCAACCCGCTAAGCTGTAGACGATGTGGTGGGTCTCCTTCGCGTACGCTCTGGATCCGGGGCTGGTCTCCCGGCTTGAAGCTCGGTTGACCGAGCCGGGGCCCGCACGTAGCGTCTTGGAGGCGGCCGACCCCTGGCTGGTGTCCCTCCTGAGCGGCGGTGGGGGCCCGGCGCGCGATATGCGAGGGGAGAGCGCGCTCGTGGACCTGGTGAGCGCTGAGCTCCGCCTCACCGGCACCGAGCTGACCGGGCGGGTCTGTGGGGAGGGCGTAGCCCTCCGCGGTGCGGTGTTACATCTCGATACCGGTGGAGGTCCTTCGCCCGATCT
>CANKTH010000064.1 GCA_947486185.1 Deltaproteobacteria bacterium | reverse complement strand
GCCAGGAGCGACGCGCCACGGAGCAGCGAACGGTTGCTGTCGGCACCCACCAGGGCGAGGACCACCACCGGCACAGCGAGGCTCTCGCTGCGACCGTCCACCAGCCCGCCAACCATGACCGGCGCCAGCCCTCCCACCACCGCCGCGCCGGCCGCACCCGTCGCCGACGCCCCACGGGCGCGCGCGATCCCCCAGAGCATCGCTGGGCCCGCGGCAAGCCAGGTGAATGCGGCGATGCTGGCTGCCAGGGGGGTGAGAAGCAGGTGGGAGAACAACCAGGCCGTAGCGACTACCGGCAGCCCCAGCGCCGGAGGCGTCTCCAGCGGCCCTGGGGCGCCAAGGCCAATCCATCCGGCGAGCAGGGCGGGAAGCTGGGACACCTGCCAGACGAGCCGCGCACCGAGCGCACCCGGCGCCGCCACCCCTTCCCAGACGCTGCTCCCGGCGAGCCCCAAGGCGAGCCCCACCAGGAGGAGGCCAAGAACCAGCGCTTCAAGCGCGACGCGACGCATCCTGCTCCTATAACGCCGGCTCAGCGCCCGAGGCTCTTGGACAGATCACGCGTGATGTTCTTCTGATGGCTCTCCAAGGTTCCTCCTCCGATCTCCAAAAGCTTCGCATCACGAAGGAGACGCTCGAGGGGGTACTCGGTGCAGTAGCCGGCGCCGCCCATGACCTGCATCGCAGCGTCCGCCACCCGCTTGGCGGCCGGAGCGGCGAAGAGCTTGGCCGCGTCAGTGTAGACGCGGTTGTTCTGGTCGGGGCCCACGCTGTGCGCGACGCGGAAGACGAGCGAACGAATAGCCTCGGTCTCGGCGAAACTGTCACCGATATACTTCTGGATCTGCCCATGCTCCGCGAGCGGGCGACCAAAGGAGATTCGTTCGTTGGCGTAGCTCAACATGATGGAGAAGCAGCGGTCGGCGATCCCCAAACTGATCGCGGCGAGGGTGAGGCGCTCGATCTCGAGGTTGCGCATCATGTGCTTCATGCCGCTACCTTCGGCGCCCAGCAGGTTCTCCGCCGGCACTTCGCAGCCGTCCAAGATGAGCTCGGACATCGTCGAGGCGCGCATGCCCATCTTGTGGATAGGATTGGAGGTGGAGAAGCCGGGGCAGCTACGGTCGACGATGAACGCGGATATACGACCTTCTACCTTGGCGTATACGAGGAACACATAGCCGTCGGGCCCGTTGGTGATGTAGGTCTTGGTGCCGTTGAGGACGTAGAAGCTGCCGCGCCGCTCGGCGGTGGTGGTCATCCCGAGTACATCGGTGCCGTAGCCGGGCTCAGTCATGCCCATCCCGGAGATCCACTCACCCGAAAGGACCGGGCCAAGATAACGACTGCGCTGCTCCGCGTTGGAGCACTGGTAGAAGTTGTTGACGAACAGCATGGCGTGGGCGAGGTAGGCCAGGCAAAAGCCCGGATCTGACTTGGCGAGCTCGTGATGGGCGATCACCGCGGCCACCGCGTCCATTCCCGCGCCACCGTCGGCCTCCCCGACCGTGATGCCCAGGAGGCCGAGCTCACCGAGGCGGCGGAACAGGGGAAGGTTCATCCGCTGCTCGATGTCATATTGTGCAGCTTGGGGCTCTACTTCCTCCCTGACAAAGTCAACGAGCGTGTCCCGCAGCATCTGGTGTTCGGGGCTGGGGTAGAAGAGGGCGTCCATGACGGCTCCGGCGGGTTCCCTTATCACAACCGGACCGCTTTGGGTGCCAACGATGCGCGGTGCGGTCCCCCCCCCGCCGGCGTGATAGCCGCCGCTATGCCCAAGAAGCTGCTCCTCGTCGACGCCTCCAATCAGGCCTACCGCGCTTACCACGCAATCCAGACCGACATGCGAGCCCCCGACGGATTCCCCACACGCGCGCTTTTTGGCTTTGCGCGTATGTTGTTGGCGTTGGTACGCGAGCGCGAGCCCGACTACGTGGCGGTGGTGTTCGACAAGGGCAAGAGCTTTCGCAACGACATCTACCCGGAGTACAAGGGACAACGGCCCGACATGCCGGATGATCTACGCCGACAATGGGCGGAGCTCGCGCCGCTGGCCCAGTCCCTGGGTTTTTATGTGGTCGCGGAGCCGGGCACCGAAGCCGACGACATCATCGGCACACTGGCCCGGCGCTTCGCCTCGGATGACGTCCACGTCGGAATCGTTTCGGGCGACAAGGACTTCTGTCAGCTTGTAGACGAGCGTATTCACGTGCTCGACCTTATGAAAGGTGCCGAAATCGACCCGGCGGGCGTAGTAGAGCGTTGGGGCGTGCGCCCCGATCAGGTGGTGGATCTGTTGTCGTTGATGGGCGACAGCTCAGACAACGTGCCCGGCATTCCCGGCGTTGGCGAAAAGAAAGCCGCACTGTTCATGCAGAAGTACGGGAGCCTGGAAGGGGTGCTCGCCAACCACGCCGCGATCGGCGGAAAAACCGGCGCGGTGGTGGCCGAGAGCGCCGACGTGGTGGCCCGGGCCCGCCTCCTGATCACCATTCGAACGGACATGCCCCACGCCTGTGAGCTCGACGATCTCCGGCGTAGACCGCTACAGGTCGACGACCTGCGCGAGCGGCTCACGCGATACAATTTCAAGGCGATGCTCAAGGAGCTCGACCTCCACGCGGCGACCCCGGCCGCTGAGGGCGGGGCGGTACACAGCTCCGCGCCCCAGACGGTCTGGGGGCCCGGCCCGCTCGCCGAGCTGGTCACCGCCTTCAGGCGGGCCGGCAGGGTGGTGGTTGCCACGGAGCTCGCGGACGAAAAAACGCTTCGACGGCTTAGATTTGCCTGGCGCGCGCCGGAAGGTCTCATGGGCGCGGTGGTGCCGGTGGATCGCCGAGCGCTCGAGGCGTTGAGGCCACTCCTGGCCGACAGCTCCGTCGGAAAGCTGATGTTCAACGCCAAGGAGGAGCTGAATCGGCTCGCCGCGGCGGGGGTCGAGGTGGCGGGCCTCGCCGGTGACCCGGTCATCGCCGACTTTCTGCTCGATGCGGACCGAAAACACGGCCTGAGCGAGCTCACTGAGCGCTTTGCCGAGGGGGTCAAGCTCGACAACGATCGGGAGGCCCAGCTTATACTTCACATTCTTGAAGGCGAGGAAAAGGAGATCGAGACCACCGGGGTCGGTCGCGTCTACCGCGAGATCGAGCTCCCGCTGGTGCCGGTGCTCGCGGGGATGGAGCGGCTCGGCATCGCAGTGGACCTCCCAGCGCTCCAGGTGTTGGCCCAGGATCTCGACGTGAGGGTGGCGGAGCACGTCCATACGCTCCACGAGCTCGCTGGCGAGAACTTCAACGTCAACTCCACCCAGCAGCTCGCGCAGATCCTCTACGAGAAGCTCGGCCTCAAAGGAGCGAAGAAGACCAAGTTCGGCTACTCCACCGACGCCGACACCCTGGAAAAGCTCGATCATCCGCTCGCGACCGCCGTGCTCGCCTACCGGGAGCTCGCCAAGCTCAAGAGCACCTATGTAGACACTCTCCCCTCCGCCATCTCTCCCGAAGATGGGCGTATCCACACGACCTTTGCCCAGACCGTCGCCGCTACCGGGCGCCTGTCCTCCAACAACCCAAACCTGCAGAACATTCCGGTGCGCACCGAAGAGGGTCGGCGCATCCGTCACTGTTTTGTGAGCCCTGCGGGCAGCCAGTTCGTGTCGGCCGACTATAGCCAGGTGGAGCTCCGAGTTCTGGCCCACTACTGCGGAGAAGGGGCGTTGGTGGAGAGCTTTCGTAACCAGGAGGACATCCATCGGCGTACTGCGTCGGAGATCTTCCACGTCCACCCCAGCCTGGTCACGCCCGAGATGCGGCGTGCCGCCAAGGCGATCAACTTTGGCATCGTCTACGGCATGGGCGCGTTCCGCCTGGCCAACGATTTGCGCATCTCACGCGGCGAAGCGCAGGCCTATATCGACGGGTACTTTGCCCGTTACCCACAGGTACGCGCCTACATGGACCAGGCGATCCACGCCGCACGCGAGCACGGCTACGCCACCACGCTCTACGGCCGCCGCCGCCAGGTCGTCGGCATCACCGCCAGCAATCCCAACGATCGCGCCGCCGCCGAACGGATCGCGATCAACACCCCGATCCAAGGTACTGCCGCGGACCTTATCAAGCTGGCGATGATCCAGGTCGCCGCGGAGCTTTCGGCGTCCGGCCTGCGCGCACGGCTGGTGCTCCAGGTACACGACGAGCTCCTGTTCGAGGTGCCCGACGAGGAGGTGGAGGAGCTACGAGGCCGAGTGAAGGGTCTGATGGAGGGGGTGGCCCAGCTGGCGGTTCCCTTGGTGGTGGACACCGGTGCGAGCAAAACCTGGGGTGGGGCTCACTGATCAGCCCGCCGGCGCCTCGCCGCCGTCGATCATCCTGTCCCGAAACAACATCCGTACACCATCGGGTCCCAGCTCTTTGGGGCGCGCGTCGGCGACCACCCTCCCGCCACGCACCATGAGCACCCGGGTGGCGACCCGCTCGACGCTGTCGAGGAGGTGGGTGGAGAAGAGTATCGTCGTCCCTGCCGCGGCGCGCGCGGCGAGCTTGACCTCAACCCGCATGGCGTTTTCGGGATCCAGGCCGTTGAGCGCCTCGTCGAGGATCAGCACCGGCGGGTCGGACACCACCGCCGCGGCGAGCGCCGCCCGCCGTCGCATTCCTTGCGAATACTCGTGGATCAACCGATCGGCGTCCGCTCCCAATCCAGCGAGGTCGAGCGCGGCCTCCAGATCTCCGCCGCCTCGAAGCGCGATGACGTACTGGAGCATCTCCCTGGCCGACAGGTAGTCATAGAGCGACGGTTCTTCCGGCACAATGCCGATTCGTGCACGCGCCGCACCCGGGTCGGCGACCACGTCAACCCCGCCCACCCGCACCGAGCCGGCGCTCGGGAGGAGCTGCGCCGTGAGGATCCGCAAAAGCGTGGTTTTACCGGCGCCGTTGGGGCCGATGAGCCCCACCAGCTCCCCCGGTCCGACCTCGAGATCCAGCGGGTGGAGGGCTACGGTCCGCCCGTAGCTCCGGCTGACCCCCCGGAGAGAAATACCTGGAGCTCCGCCTATCATCTCACCACCTCCACACCGGGGCCCAGACCTACCACCACCGCGACCGCGAGCAAAGCAACCGCGGTGTACACCGGCCAGGCCCGGCCGCGCAGCCACAAGCCCGTGCTGGCGCCGACGCCCCCCAGGCCCAACGCCAGAAACGCGAAGATCAAGCAGGTACCCGCGCCATCGAACAGCCCCGCGGCGACCACCGGCCCGCCCCAGCCCAGGACCACCACCGCCCGCGCGAGCGTCCGTACGCGCCGCGCTACCGGGACGGCCTCGTCCAACCACACCGGGTCCCGCACCGCCAGAAGTACCGCCAGCCCGCCGGTGATCGCCAGAGCGACCG
The DNA here is from genome assembly GCA_947486185.1 of Deltaproteobacteria bacterium. GTDB lineage: Bacteria > Myxococcota_A > UBA796 > UBA796 > SXON01 > CANKTH01. The sequence goes on along the minus strand of CANKTH010000064.1, from coordinate 21,952 downwards.
CGCCGAGCTGCGCGCCGATCGTCGGCTCGCCGGCCGCGAAGGCCCACGCGGTGAGGACACCGAGGAGCCAGGCGCCGCTGATCCCCGTACGTAGACGGCGCCATCCATGACGGAGATCCTTCAACATCTCGCGACCCAAGACCGCTGGCGCGCGCTCGGCCATCCACTCCAGATACACGCGCCGAGACTCTTCGGGGTCCGCGTAGGGCGCCCACGCCGCCTCGATTTCACCCAACAGGGTCGGTAGGCGGTCCACGGCGGATGCCAGAGGACGCGAGCCCACGAGCGCGGCCACCCCGACGACATGGGGTACCACGAGCAACCAGGCACCTTCCCGGCCGGAGATCCACGCGCCTGCCCCCTGCACGGACAGGATCACGGCGAGGCCAGCGAGACCAAGGGCAAAGCCCGGGGCGTAGAGGAGGGCGGCGTGCTCCCGCGGGTTCATGCCGCGAATCGCGTCGAGCGTACCTTGGAGCGCTGGGGTACGGGCGGCGAGCGGCGCGGCCAGGTTGACCGCCGCGCCCACCCCGATGCCGACCAGCCAGGCCCCCGAGAGCACGCCCGCCGCGGCGCCCGCCAGGACGGGCGCCACGTGGAGCGGAGCCATCAGCACCAGCGTCACACCCAGCCAGCTGAGACGCCCCATGAAAAGGTCCAGCATCTTCGCGGACCACCACGCGTTGGGCCTGAGCGGATGCAGCGATAGCACCCCCCGTTCCGGTCCGCGGATCAAGGCGCTGTAGGTGCTCAAACAGAGCGCACCAGCCAGCACGAGGGCCATGCGCGAGACCATCGCCAGAAAGAGGGCGTTTCGTGGGCCGTCCGCGCGCCCGAGGTAGTCGTGCAGGCTCGCGCCCCAGAGAGGCAGCGACAGGAGGGCTGCGGCGAGGGGTCCCCAAGGAGCCAGCTTCTCCGCCCAGGAGCCGGCAGCGTGACGCCGGCTCCGCTCCAGACCCCAGGCCCAGGCATAAGGGTTGGCGCTCGCGTCGCCACGAGCCTGCGGGGCGCTCAATCCAGACACTCCCAAGGCTCGCCTCGTTCAAGGCGAGCAATTCGCTCGTGCAGCTCCCATTCTTCTGCGGCATCGGGTGCGGCGGTCGCCGCGGCGGCCTGGAGCAGGGCGAGGGCCCGCTCGCGGTCGGCCGTTGCTCCGGGGGCGCACGGAAACAGGCAGGCTGCCGCGCGCTCAATCGCGGGTCGAGGGTCTTCGGGCGCCACGCGGGTCAATCGCTCCGCAAGGGCGTCGGCGTGTGCTCGATCGTCGGTCTGCTCCGCAAAAAAGAGCTCGGCGAGATCGAGGGCACGTGCGTCCGGGAGGAGCACAAAACGTGCACGAACCGCCCGGAAGCTACGATAGAGCTGGCTCGCGTGAGCAGGCTGGCGATACATGCTTTGGTCAGCAGCGGACACCCATGCGAGCAGGCGTTCGCTGACCACGTGCAGCACGTCACCGTACAGCGCCTTGAGCACAGGAGGCGGTGCGGCGGCGACCAGCCTCGCCCAGGAGGCGTGCGCCGCGAACACCCTCAAATAGTCTGCCTCTTCCGAGGAGTTCTCCTCGACCTCCGCGAGCTCCGCGGCGACCGTCGCCGCCACCAGGTGGGGTTCGTCCGGTGCGCGACCGACGAGCAACCACGCACGTCGAACCTGCCGTGCCGCCTCCATCGGCGGGAGAGCCGCGTGCGCGATCCGAGGTGCGAGCGAGATACAGTCCTCGGCCTCCGTCACCATGGCCCGGACAGCCTCCACGTCGAGGGCCAGCCTGGCGGCGACGGCCTGCAGCTCCGCGTCACCGGCGCCCGCCTCCCAAGGCGCGCAACAGTCGAGCCACGCCAAGCCGCTTCCGCACCCGCAACTCGCAGAATTCTCCACCGCCGACGAGCCCTCGCCTCCTGGCATCTACCCTCCGATTCTCCAACGTGCTCGCCGCCCCGGAAGGGGTCAAGCTTTGTCTGCGCCACGTACGCCCCAACGTCTATGCTCAGGCTCGGCTATACTCGCCGCGCTCCGGAGACTTCATGACTGGATTGTGGTCTTTTTGCCGCTCTTCGCGCTGGTTGTTCGCCGGGCTCGTCGTGGTCGGCTCCCTCGGGATGGCCCGCGCAGCCGATGACGACGACGAGATCCTCAACGGGTCCTCGAGCACCAAGAAGAAGGGCGCGAATTCCGACGTTCCCGACGCGTCCTCGTTCAAGGACGAGGACGACGTAGTGATCCCGACGCTCAAGCCCGTCGGGCCGGGTCCGGTTGACAAATCCGAGGAGAACCTCGACGGGTACAGCAACGCCTCGGCGGTGATGGCCGGAAAAGCCTCCAAGTTGCCGATCGAGACCGCCGGCCGCGAGCCGCTCGTGGACAACTACCCGGCACGAATCCTCTACGTCGACAACGAGTCGGTCGTCGTCGAAATGCCGGTGCTCTACGCACGCACGCGCGCCGAGTTCGACGGCATCGCCTTCTGGCTGGTCGCCGAAGCGTACGCCGACGGAAAACGCACCTCGGAGTCACGGATGTACGTGAGCCGTGACGGCATCGCCAACCTGACACCGTCGGTCCACTTCTTCCAACTGTCGGTCCCCGTCACGGGCAGCTCAGGCAAGATCGAGGTCCGTGTAGGTAAAGCGGCCTCGGGAGCCGCGCGGGCCACCCCGCTGTTCACCCGCACGGTCGACTTCAAGCTCGGGACTTGAGCTCCGGTGGCTGATCCCTACGGCTTTCCGGACAGTATCCCTGCCGCTGAAGGAAACTCGGCGTCGGTCATGAGCTTATGGCTCGCGGTCGCCGCGGCGATCTGCACCATGGCGGGTCCCTGCACTTGTTATATGGGCAATATGCTGGCGCTCCCCTTCGCGTTGGGCTCCATCTACCAGTATATGCAGGCCCAAGCCGCCACGGCCAGCGCCGAAGGTCGCGCAGGCGCGCTCGCCGGACTGGTGCTCGCGTGTGTGTCAGGCGGCATTTCCGGACTGTTCGCCCTGCTCTTTGTGATGATCATGACCATGTACGGGCTGATCTTCGTCGGGGCGCTGATCGGGGAGCTTTGAGGGGTCCGCCCCTCACCCCTTGGTATACAACTCAGCCCATCGCATCATCTCCCACAGCGCGTGCCCAACACTTTCACGCGCTTGATAGCCGTGATCTTCGGCCGGCAACTCCACCCAGCGCACCGAGCCGCCGAGCCCGCGCAGCGCCTCATAGAGGCGCTCACTCTGGATCGGGTAGGTGCCCGAGTTGCTGTCCTCCGCGCCGTGGAGCAACAGAATCGGCTCGTTGATCTTGGCGGCATGGCGAAAAGGCGACATCTCGAGGTACGTGTCCGGCGCCTCCCAGAAGTTCCGGTCCTCCCCCTGAAATCCGAAGGGCGTCAGCGTCCGGTTGTAGGCGCCGCTCCGGGCGAGGCCCGCGCGGAACAGGTCGGTGTGCGCCAGCAGGTTGGCCACCATGAAGGCGCCATAACTGTGGCCACCGACAACAGTTCGACGGGGGTCGGTCACGCCCCGATCCACAAAGGTCTTCACTGCCGCTTCGGCTCCCGCAACAAGCTGGGCGACGAAGGTGTCATTGGGCTCGGCGTCCCCTTCGCCGATGATCGGGATCGCGGCGTCGTCGACCACCGCGTAGCCCTGGAGCAAGAAGTACAGGTGTGACGACCCGGACGGCCGTGAGAAGCGCTGATCGGTGCGGATCACCTGCGCCGCGTCCTCCTTCCGCTTGAACTCGGAGGGGTAGGCCCAGAATAGCGTCGGCAGAGGTCCGTCACGCTCGGGCTCGTAGCCCGGGGGCAGGTAGAGCGTAGCGGAGAGCTCCAGCCCGTCTGCGCGCTGGTAACGGACAATCTCCTTTTTCACCTCGGCAAAGGCAGGGATCCAATCGGGGAACGTCGTCAGCGGAGTGCTACGGCTTCGGCCCGCCTCCCGAAGATGGTAGTTTGGCGGCTCGTTCGCGCTCTCACGTACGGTGATGAAGCGCCGCGGATCCTTGGTGATGAACACCACCGACTCCACGTAGGGGTCCTTCGCCTGCCAGAGCCGACGGGTCTGGCGCAGCTCCAGGTTGTATCGGTCATAAAACGGGTGGGTACCCGCCTTGGACCAGCCCGCGCCCGTGAGGAGCAGCTCGCCGTCCTCAACCCGCAGCACCGACCAGCGCCACGGCCCCGGTTCAAAAGACGGATTCCCCGGGTCTGCGTAGCGGTCCTGCATCGAACGTTCCCAGAGGAGCTCCGGTGCGACCCCGTTTTGTCCGGGTCGGAGCCGGAAGGTCCGGAGCTGACGCGTCTTCCACCAGGTCTCGGTCACCAATGCGAGCTCGTCGGTCCCCCAACTCACGCCGGAGAAACGCAGGGTGGACTTCCATAGCTCCCTACGCTCTCCCGTGAACGGCGCCGCCAACTCGCTCAGCCGATCACGAAACTCCACCTTTCTACCCGCGTCCCCCTCGTCCAACGCCTCCACGATCCACAAGCTCGCCGGCTGATCTGCCCGCCACGACACCCGCCGGGGCCCACGGCGCACCGAGTCCGACGAGATCGGCACGTCATCGGCGAGCGGCAGCTCCCCGATCTTCACGCGCGGCTGCTTCAGGTCAGTCAGCGAACTCACCTCGATCATCACCGGGAAGCGGCTGACGGGCACCGTCGTGCCCCACGGAGGTTGGAGCCGCTCAATCAGGAGCCACCGCGCGTCCGGCGAGGACGTGACGGCGTCATAGAAGCCCGCTTCCAGCACCGGGGTGACGCTACCGTCGAGCCCCACCCTCACCACCTCGGACTTCAGGTAGTGCTCAAACAACGCCATGTCGTGAGCGTCGCGGAGCAGGTCTGGCCAGGTTCGCCCGGGCGCGAGCCGGCCCATGCTCTCTTGAACCCGGGGCGCAGTCGGGGTGAGCGGCCGGACGGGAGTCGGACCGAGATCGGCAGGGGCAACCTTACACAAGAGGCCGCTCGAGTCCGTCAGCCAGTCACAGGGATCGCCGTAGGTGGCCGAAAGGGTCGGCCCAAGCAGGCGGCGGGTGGCGCCGCTCTCGACCTCCAGCAGCCAGAGCTCGATGCCGCTCGGACCGGTGTGCGTGAAACTCACAAAACGGTCGTCAAAGCTCCAGGATATCCGCCGGATGCGCGGACTCTCCGGGAGCTTGACTGTGACCGGCGACTCTCCACGACGGGCCTCCGTGGAGCGAAGGATCATCCCCGTATATCCTTGCTCTGCGGCGGGCCCGCGGGTCGCGGGGTCGAGCTGGAGCCCGGCGAGCCGAAGACGGGGCGCGGCGACCTCGGCCAAGGGCGGCAAGCTGGGGCGGGAGAGCTCCAAGGCCCGCTCGCCGGAGCGCGACAGGTCGATCACCGGCGGACGTGCGGCGTCAATCGCTGCCACCACCGCCGCTGGCGGCTCCTGGTAGCCGTCGGCCGCGTGTGCCGGTGCGAACACAAACGCGGCGAGCAGGGTCAAGGTCGGATTCATCGGCGTCCTGGTGAGGTGTTGAGCTAACTGGCCGACCCACCTCCCTACCAAGGCCCAAGCGTGATAGCGCCGCGCCATGCCGCGCGTGTACATCAAGACCTTCGGCTGCCAGATGAACGAGTATGACAGCGGCAAGATGCGCGCATTGCTCGGCCAGGGCGGCTACGTCGCGACCGAAGATGTCGACGATGCGGATCTCGTGATCGTCAACACGTGCTCCATCCGGGAAAAGCCCGAGCAGAAGCTGGCATCGTTCCTCGGGCGGGTGTTGCCGATCAAGCGCCGGCGGCCCCTGACCGTCGCGGTCGCCGGGTGTATCGCTCAGATGAGCGGGTCCAAGCTCCTCAAGCAGTTTCCCACCTTAGACCTTGTCTTTGGCCCCGACAGCGTAGGACGCGTTCAGAGCCTCGTGGACGCGGCGCAGACGCGGCGCGTGGTGGACACCGAGTTCCATAGCGACACCGCCTCGTACCCCTTCCCCTCCGACCTCGATCCCGACGCCAGCGGGCGTATCGGCGCCCTGGTCACCATCCAGAAGGGCTGCGACAACAAGTGCACCTTCTGTATCGTACCTTCGACGCGGGGAGTTGAGGTCAGCCGCCCGATCGACGAGGTGCTTGCCGAGGTCCGAGCGCTCGTCGCTCGCGGGGTGCGAGAGCTGACGCTCATCGGGCAGAACGTCAATTCTTACGGCGTCAAGCTGGAGGGCCACCCGGGCTTTGCCGAGCTTCTACATCGCGTTCATGCGGTAGAGGGAGTCGAGGTGCTCCGCTATCTCACCTCCCACCCACGGGACATGGGCCCGGACGTGGTCGCCTGTTACCGCGACCTGCCCCGGCTCGCCTCGCACCTCCACCTGCCCGTCCAGAGCGGGTCGGATCGTGTACTACGGCGGATGAAGCGCTTCTATACGCGCGAGGTCTACCTCGATCTCGTACGCAACCTCAAGGCGGCGCGGCCCGATCTCGTGCTCACCACCGACGTCATTGTCGGTTTTCCCGGTGAGACCGACGAAGACTTCGAGGCCACGATGAGTCTCCTCGAAGAAGCACGGTTTGAAGGGTCCTTCTCCTTCTCGTATTCGCCGCGCCCGGGTACGCCGGCCCTGCGCCTGCTCGAGGACGCGGTACCGCCCGCGGTTGTGTCCGCCCGTCTCGAACGGTTCCAAAGCCGCCAGCGAGAGATTCAGCTTGAAGCCCATGCTTCGCTGGTGGGGCATGTCTTGCCGGTGCTGGTAGAGGGGCCATCGGCCCACGACGAAGGCGTGGTGTGTGGGCGGACCAGCGGCTTCAAGATGGTGAACTTCCCAGGTTCACACACAATGATGGGCGAATGGGTTCCGGTTCGGATCACACGGGGGTTCGCCAATACGCTCCGGGGTGAGGCGGTCTGACGGTCCAGCCCGGCCCGGCGCCGCCGGCCTGACAGCGCGCCTCCGAGGACGCTCACAAAAGATCAGCGATGATCCTCGGGTCGTTCGCGGCGGCCGCCGCTACGTGCCGGCTGATCGTGCCCTGCTCGAGGAGCAGGCGTAGCTGGTCCTCCAGTCGGTACATCCCGACGGATCGGCTGGTGATGATGACGTTCTGGGCGAGGTGCATCCGGTCTTCGCGGATGAGGTTCCGGATCGCGTCATTGGCGATCATCAGCTCGCACGCCAGCACCCGCCCCCGGCCGTCGGCGCGAGGCAGGAGGCGTTGGGCGAGCACCACCGAGAGGCTCGCGGCGAGCTGTGCGCGCGCCTGAGCCTGACTGGCGGCAGGTAGGGCGTCGAGCACGCGGTGCACCGTAGCGACCGCCGACGGCGTGTGGAGCGTCGCGAGCACCAGGTGACCCGTCTCGGCGGCGGTGAGCGCCGTGGCGATCGTCTCGGGGTCGCGTAGCTCGCCGATCGCGATGACGTCGGGGTCCTCACGTAGGCCGTGGCGCAACGCGGCGGCGAAGGAGTGCATGTCGATGCCCACCTCGATCTGCACCACGAGACCGAGCTGGTGGCTGTGGCGGTACTCCACGGGGTCTTCGATCAACACGATCTTACGGCGTTGACGCTGGTTGATCTGGTCGATGAGGCAGTTCATCGTGGTGGTCTTGCCGCTGCCGGTCGGCCCGGTGATGAGCACGAGCCCGGTGTCGCGTTGGGCGAAGTCGGCAAAACCCGGGGGTAAACCGAGCTCCACCGGGCTTCGGATGCCAGCGGGCGTCGAACGGATCGCCGCCTCTGCGACCCCTTCGCGCATGTGGACGGCGACGCGGAAATGGCCCAGCACCTGGCCGTCTTCACCGCGAGGTACGTGCGTGAAACACAGGTGCAGGTCACGACGGAGCGCCTCGGCTTGCATCGGGCTCAAGATGGAGCGCACCAGCTCGTCGCACGCCGTTGCCGTCAGCGCGGGGTAGGCGAGACTCCGGAGCGCGCCGTGGAGTCGGATGGTCGGCGGTGCGCCCGCGACCACGTGCAGATCACTCGCGCGTTGCCGGGCTGTCTCGGCCAGCAGGATCAGGAGCGATGAGGGCGGCGCATCCATCGAACCCAGCGTATCGCGGGCCGTCGGCGCTGGTGGCTCGCGTGCGGCTCAGGTCACGGTGAGCTGCTGCTCGATCTCCCGAAGGAGCTGGCTCGCCGGGCCGGTGCGGTTGGCGCATAGACAACGCTTGTACGAGCGCCACAGCTCGCCGAGGTAGGGATCCTCGATCAGCCGGTGCTCGTCCCCAAAGCTATCGACCACACAGAGCACACCGATACCCATCGTTCTACGCCGATGGAGCCCCTTGAGACCCTGCAAGAAGTAGCTCGCAGCCCCCGGCTCCGCGCGCCGCCGAAGCTCCAGGAACGCACGCCACACCGCGCTCTCAGGCATCTGCTCCGAACTATCCGGGGGCATCCTCAGTAATCGGATGAGGTCCCGGGTCGGGCTCGAAACGTCGATCTGGGTCAGAAGCTCCATACCAACCTCAAACCTCTCGCATCGGGAGCCGTCATGATACCACGGCGCCTCGCCGAATCAGCCCGCGGGCTCCGGCCCCGCCGTGACGTTACAACTTTTTGATGATGCTGTTCCTCCTCGCCTGCACCTTCCATGCGCCCCCGACGGCGCCGGCGTTGAGCGTCGCGAACGCACCGGTGCGTGTGGTGGCAGTGCCGACGCTCTCGGAGGACGTGGTGGTCGCGGTGGCCGCCGGCAGCGCCTACGACCCCCCCGGCCGGGAGGGCCTGGCGTGGCTGACCGCCCACCTGATCGGGCTCGCGGCGAAGACGACGCCGGAGGTAGGGCCCGAGCTCGTGATCTTCCGGGTTCCTATTGGTGAGATTCCGACGCTCAGCCAGGCGCTCGTCAACCCGCCGATCACCGCTGAGTGGCTCGCCGCGGTGCCGCCGCCTCGCTGGCTGGACGATTGTGGCGCGATCGCAAAAGCAGCCTTAGACATAAGTCTTTTCGCCGGACACCCCTACGGACATCCCGTCTGGGGGCGGAGCTCCACCCGCGCATCGTTGAGCGCCGCCGAGGTCCGGGCCTTCTACGACCGCCGTTATGTTCGGGGCGCGACCGCCGCCGCGGCGCAGAACCCCACGGACCTGGCGGGCCACCTGGACGGCCTCGCGCCCCGCACCGCCTCGCCCATCACCCCTACCGTGTTGCCCCCGCTGACCACGTCGCTGCCGGCCTTGTTGGTGGTGAGCGCCCCTGTGGAGCACCCCTGCCTCGCATTCGGGAATCGGGAGGCCCTTCCTTCGGATCCCACCGCGCTTGCGGCGCTCGACGTGGTTCGGGCGGCGTGGGACGATCTGGCTGCCGAGCCGATCCGCCGGCCGCAGCGGTTTGGGATCGTGATCCACGATCTCCTCGATGCTGACGCGATCAACGCCGTGGCGACCACGTGGAGTCAGGCGCGGCAAGACGGGCTCGGCGCGCCGGTCGCCGAAGCCCACCGTCGGCTCGGACCGGCGTACCACCACCGTTATCCGGTCGACGTGCTCGCTCATCTCCTCGTGCCGGGCAGCCCCGACCGGCGCGGCGTCGGTGCCCGACTTGCGGAGCTTACTCCTACAGAGCTGGACGCCGCCGTCCGCTCCCACACGCCCGAGGTCGAGCGTCTGCTCCGGGTCCTTGTCGTGCCGCGCTCGCCCGGAGTAGGAGGCATTTCCGGTAGCCTCGAAGGCGCCGAGCCCGCGCGCGTACCTGCACTGTTGACTGCCGAGGAGCTGTTCCGATGATCCGGTCTCTACGTCCGTTTTTTCTCCTTCCTTTTCTGGGCGCCTGCGGAGGGGACTTCACCAGCCTGGTGCCGACGGTGCAATTCAGCCGTTTTGACGTGAAGGATATCGACTTCGAACACATCGAGACCGACTTCGTGTTCAATCTCGACAATCCCAACCCCATCGGTATGCCCCTCTCCCGCTTCAGCTACGATCTTGCGCTCCAAGAAGTTCCGTTTCTATCGGGGGATGACCCCAACGGCCTCGCGCTCGTGGCCAACGGCACCTCCGAGGTGGCGCTCCCGGTGTCGCTCACCTTTGAGGGCATCTACGAGCTGATCCAGGCGGTACGCGGCGAAGACGTAGTCGGCTTCGACCTGGCCGGCGGCTTCGGCTTCGACACCGCGCTGGCCCCGGTGGACATCAGCTACGCCGAGTCGGGCGATTTCCCCGCGTTACGCATCCCGAAGCTCCAGCTCGGCAAGCTGCGGCTCGTCAGCGCCGACTTGGAAGCGGTGGATCTCGAGCTCGACTTCGACCTCGAGAATGACCACGGCTCGGCCCTCGATTTTGCCAACCTCGACTTCGACCTCGCGTTTGCGGGCGTGCGCGTCGGCGGCGGCATCGTCGAGGAGGTCGGGTCGGTCGAGGGCGCGTCGAGCAAGACCTTCAAGCTGCCTTTTGCGATAGACTACTTCGACGCAATCACCGCGGTGGCGGCGGCGGCGTCGGGCGAGAAGCTCCGGGTCAACATCGACGCAGCGATGGACGTCACGACGCCGTTCGGCGTGCTGCCGCTCATGATCGACGAGACCGGGGACATCAGCGTGGAGCAATGAACGAGCCCGGATCGGCCGAAGCTCCGATCCAGCTACGCGGTCTCCACAAACGATTTGGCGAGCTCGTGGTGCTCGACGGCGTGAGCCTCGATATTCAAAGAGGCCGTACGACGGCGATCATTGGGCCGTCGGGCACCGGCAAGAGCGTGCTGCTCAAGCACATCGTGGGGCTCATCCAGCCCGACTCCGGCGTGGTCAAGGTGCTGGGCACCGAACTGGCGAGCGCCTCGTCCAAGGCGCTCTACGCCGTGCGCCGCCGTGTCGGAATGCTGTTCCAGGATGGCGCGCTGTTTGATTCGCTGGATGTAGGCGACAACATTGCCTTTCCTCTGATCCACCACCGTCCGGATCTGAACGCCGACGCGCGGGCCCGCCGGGTCGCGGAGGTCTTGGAGCAGGTCGAGCTGCCGGGCATCGAGCGCCGTGCGGTGAGCGCGCTGTCGGGGGGCCAACGAAAACGGGTAGGGCTCGCGCGGGCGATCGTGCACGAGCCCGAGATCGTGCTGTTCGACGAGCCGAACTCGGGCCTCGACCCGATGACGTCGGACGCGATCGACGCGCTGATCGGCTCGCTCAAGGCGCGGCTCGGCCTCACCTTCGTCGTCATCACCCACGACATCGTCGGGACCTTCAACGTCGCCGACCGCATCGTGATGTTGTACGCGGGTAGCATCGTGGCCGACGGGGACACCGACACAGTGGCGCGCTCCGAGCATCCGATCGTCCGGCGTTTTCTGTCTCGGAACCTGCTCTTACCTGGACCTGGGGAAGTGGTGCGCCTGCCTACGATCGGCTGACCCGCGCCGGAAGGCCTGGACTTCCGTTCATGTTAGGGGGGCCGGCATGTCGGCTACCATCCGTGTGCGGAACGCCCGAGAGCATAATCTTCAGGGCCTTGATCTTGATCTTCCCCGGGATTCCCTCATCGTTCTCACCGGAGTGAGCGGCTCGGGCAAGTCGTCTCTCGCCTTCGACACGCTCTACCAGGAGGGTCAACGCCGCTTTCTTGACTCGCTGTCCCCCTACGCCCGCCAGTTCCTCGGTCAGATGGAGCGGCCCAAGGTCGACCGGGTCGAGGGCCTCTCGCCCACCCTCGCGATCGACCAGAAGACCGTCAACCGAAACCCCCGCTCGACGGTGGGCACGGTCACGGAGATCTTCGACCACCTCCGTCTCCTTTTCGCGAGGCTGGGCACTCCGAGGTGCCCGGAGTGCCTGCGGCCGATCGCCCGCCGGAGCCCGAGCGATCTGGCTGACCGGCTGCTCCGGGAGCATCACGGCCTCCGGGCCCAGGTGCTCGCCCCGGTGGTGCGGGATCGTAAGGGAGAGTATCGGAAAGAGCTCGCGGATTGGCTGGCTGAGGGCTACCTCCGCGCCCGGATCGACGGGGTGTCGTGCCAGCTCGACGCGCCTCCCAACCTCGAGCGTTACGAAAAACATACCATCGAGCTGGTGATGGACCGGCTCATCCTCCGCGTCGACGAGCGCCCGCGGCTGATCGAGGCGCTGGAACGCGCGGCGAAGCTCGGAAAAGGCCTGATCACCACCCTGGTCTCGACCCCCGCGGGCGAGGCCGACAGCGTGCACGCCGTCGAGCGGGCCTGTCCCGAGCACGGCATCTCCATCCCCGAGATGGAACCCCGGCTCTTCTCGTTCAACGCGCCACAGGGCGCTTGTCGCCCCTGCGGTGGACTGGGGATGATCGAGCTTGCCGGCTCGCGCGCGGATGCGCCCCACGTCAAGGTCTGCCCATCGTGCTTGGGTCGGCGGCTCAACCCCGTCGCGCTCGCCGTTGACTTCCGCGGCTACGCTATCGACACGCTGTCGGGCCTCGCCGTAGCGGATGCTCGGGCCTTCTTCGACGGCCTGCGCCTGGACGAGGCCGAGCTCGCGGTTGGGGAGGGCATCATCAAAGAGCTCCGCGATCGCCTGGGTTTCCTCGATCACGTGGGGCTCGGCTACCTGAGCCTGGATCGGCGGGCCAACACCCTCTCGGGCGGAGAGGCCCAGCGGATTCGGCTCGCCGCGTCGGTGGGCACCGGGCTCCAAGGCGTGACCTACATCCTGGACGAGCCCAGCATTGGACTCCATGCCCGGGACAACCGTCGGCTGCTGGACGCGCTCATCCGGCTTCGCGATCTCGGCAACACCGTGCTCGTGGTCGAACACGACCGGGAGACCATGGAGCACGCCGACTGGATCGTCGACATCGGCCCGGCGGCCGGTCGGTACGGCGGGCAGCTCATGGGCTCGGGGCCTCCGGCCTCCTTCGTCAACAATCCCTCTCCGACCGCACGTTTTCTGACGGGCGCCGTCTCGATCCCCCTGCCCGCCGTCCGGCGCACCCCCAAATCCATGCTGCGATTCGAGCACGCGAAGGTCCACAACCTCCAGGACCTCGACGTGACGCTGCCTCTCGGCGTGCTGACCGTGCTGACGGGTGTCTCGGGCTCTGGGAAATCCAGCCTGCTCTTTGACGTGATCGCCGCGTCGGTCCGCGCCGGTCTGCGGCTGCCGGGGCGCGAGCAGATCGACAACCTCATCGAGATCGACCAGGCGCCGATCGGCCGGACCCCTCGCTCCAACCCGGCCACCTACTCCGGCGCCTTCGACCTCGTGCGAGACCTGTTCGCCGCCACCCCCGAGGCGAAAGAGCGTGGTTTGCCCAAGGGACATTTCTCATTCAACGTACCGGGTGGCCGTTGCGAGACCTGTCAGGGCGCCGGGGTGCGCACCATCGAGATGCAGTTCCTCGCCGATGTGGAGATCCCCTGTGAAGCGTGCGGTGGGGCCCGGTTTACGCCGGAGACCCTCGAGATCCGCTTTCGGGGCAAGACGATCTCCGATGTGTTGCACATGACGGTGAGCGAAGCCGCCGCTTTTTTCGAGAACCACCGGAAGCTCCACCGGATCCTGGGCACGATGGATCGGGTCGGCCTCGGCTACGTGCACCTCGGGCAGCCCGCGTCGACGCTCTCGGGCGGGGAGGCCCAGCGCCTCAAGCTCGCCGCCGAGCTCTGGCGGCCCCCGGGCGCGTCGACGCTCTACTTGATGGACGAGCCGACGACCGGCCTACACTTTCAGGACGTGGAACGCCTGATCGAGGCGATGCAGGCGCTGGTCGACCAGGGGCACACCGTCGTGGTGATCGAGCACCACGCCGACGTCATCAAGGTCGCGGATTACCTGATCGAGCTCGGGCCAGACGGCGGGCGCCACGGCGGCCGCCTGGTAGCCACCGGCACCCCCGAGCAGGTGGCGCTCTGCGGCACCCCCACGGGGCGGATGTTGGCCGAGTTACCCGACTTTGGCGGCAAGGCCGTCGTGTTCGGCACCACACCCCTCCGGGCGCCCGCGGCCCCCGACCCCTTCTTGAGGGTCCGCGGGGCCAGGCATCATAATCTTCGAGGAGTCAACGTCGATATTCCGATAGGCGAGCTCACGGTCATCACCGGAGTGAGCGGCTCCGGGAAGACCTCGCTGGCCTTCGATACCATCTTCGCCGAGGGTCAACGCCGCTACGTAGAGAGCCTGTCTACCTACGCCCGCCGCTTCCTCGGTCGTCTGGAACGCCCTGCTGTGGACAGCGTGAGCGGGCTCGCGCCCGCGATCGCTATCGATCAGAAAAACAGCGGCCACAACCCGCGATCCACCGTCGCCACCGCCACCGAGATTCAAGACCACCTCCGGCTCATCTGGGCCCATGTTGGGGTACCCCACTGCCCCAAGTGTCACCGCGTGCTCGAGGCGACCGTGCCGAGCGATCTCGCGACACGGCTGGCCGGCGCCGGGCGGGGCCGGCTCGTGGTGAAGAACCTCGGCGGCGCGAGCCCGACGACGCTCCTGCGCGACGGCTTTGCGCGCGGTTGGGTGTCGGGAGTCGAAGTGGATCTCGGGGAGCTGGACGAGGTCAAGGAGCTCGTGGTGGACCGCTTTGACCCGGCCAGCGCCGAGGCCTCTCGTCTCTCGGAGTCGCTGACTCTCGCCTACCGGCTCGGCGCGGGGCGCGCCCGCTTTGTGCCAGCGACAGGTCCGGCGCGTCCCCTCAGCCTCCGACCTGAGTGCCCCACCCACGGGCACGTGGTCGATCTACCGCTCACACCTCGGCATTTCAGCTTCAACCACTACCTTGGCGCGTGTACGTCCTGCAACGGCCTCGGCCGCATCCCCTTCACCGCGCTCACCTGCCCCGGATGCCTCGGAGAGCGCCTCAAACCCGAGGTCCTGGCCGTGCGGGTCGCCGACAAGGGACTCGGCGAGGTCGGCGCGATGAGCGTGAAGGAGGCCGGCGACTTCTTCTCGGCGTTACGATTGGGGGCGATCGCCGACACCATCATCGCGCAACCCCTTCGTGAGGTTCAAACGCGGCTGGGTTTCCTGGTCGGCGTCGGCCTGGACTACCTGAGCCTCGGGCGCGCGGCCGATACCCTGTCGGGCGGGGAGTCGCAGCGGATCCGGCTGGCATCCCAACTTGGAAGCGGGCTTGTCGGCTGTATCTACGTGCTCGACGAGCCGACGGTGGGCCTGCACCCGCGTGACACCGATCGCCTGCTCGCGGCGCTGGAGGGGCTCCGTTCGCTCGGAAACACGCTCATCGTTGTTGAGCACGACCCCGAGACCATCCGCCACGCGGCTCACGTCATCGACCTGGGCCCGGGCGCGGGTGAGCTCGGGGGTGAGGTTGTCGCCGCCGGTCCGCCGATGTCGCTCGCGGCTCCGAGCCTCACGGGCGCTTTTCTTCGTGGTGAACGTTACATTCCGGCGCGCACGACCCGACGGCCGGGGGGGCCGCCCTTCCGGATACGCGGGGCGAAACGACACAACCTCAACGGGCTGGACGTCGATTTGCCCTCGGGCAACCTCATCGTGGTGACCGGCGTGTCGGGCAGCGGTAAGAGCACATTGATCATGGATCTTCTGGTTGGCGCCCTCAAAGGGGAGGACGTGCCGGTCCGCGTCGAGCCACCCGGGCTCGTGGATCTCCAGGTGGTAGACCAGAGCCCGATCGGTCGGAGCCCGCGCTCCACCCCGGCGACCTATGTCGGCGTGTTCGACCTCATCCGCGAGCTGTATGCCAACACACCCACGGCCAAAGAGCGCGGCTATGCCGCCGGTCGCTTCTCCTACAACGCGGGAGAGGGCGCCTGTGCCCATTGCGATGGGCACGGCCAGACACAGATCGAGATGCACTTCTTGTCCAACGTATGGATTCGGTGTGCGCAGTGTGGTGGTCGCCGATACAGCTCCTCAACCCTCGATGTTCGGTACAAGGGCCTCTCCATCGCCGATGTATTGGATCTCCGGGTCGAGGAGGCGTGCGGGTTCTTCTCCGCCTTCCCACGGATCCTGAGGCCCCTGCAGGCGCTCGCCGATGTCGGGCTCGGCTACATCCGGCTCGGCCAGCCCGGCACAACCCTGTCCGGGGGCGAGGCCCAACGGATCAAGCTCGCTTGTGGCCTCATGACACGTACGCGCGCGGTGAAGGGGGTCGCCAAACACGCGTTGTACGTGCTGGACGAGCCCACTACCGGCCTGCACCTCGCGGACGTCGAGCGCCTGGTCACGGTGTTCGATCGCCTCGTAGACCGCGGCGCCACCGTGGTCGTCGTGGAGCACCACCTCGACGTGATCCGGCACGCGGATGTCGTGCTCGATCTCGGTCCAGAGCCCGGCGCCGGAGGCGGCCGGATCGTGGTGATGGGCACGCCCGAGGCGGTCGCCGCGACTCCCGAGAGCCATACGGGGCGCGCGCTCGCGGGCCTGCGCCATCCACAGCGGCTTTGAGCCTCCCGCGCCGCGGCGCCGGCTTGCGCGAGACCGCCGGGGGACGTAGAGTCTCCCCTAACGAGGACCGATCCGTGAACTCCGGACTCCCCCTGCTATTCCTGATCAGCGGCTGCTTCACCCCTGAGGCCTACGAAATCGACGTAGACACGCTGAGCTTCTCCAATGCCTACACCACCAACACCGACATCGTGATCGAGCCCGCGTCTTACGCGCTCCGCTGTCCCGATGGGGAAGACGCGCCTTTTTACGCAGTTTACCGAGAGGGCATCACGACCCCGGCGCCGCTGGTCGTCGTCTTCCACTCCGGCGCCTTCGACTACGTCGCCAATCCCCCTCCTGAGACCCCCACCGCGGGGAATCACCTTGCCGGGGAGGACCGGCTGTCGGCGGACTGGGCGAGCGACAAGATTTTCGAGACCTTTGGTCTCCTGCCGGGCGGCGCCGCGACCCTCAACGAGGACAACGACGGGGTCCTGCCCGCCGTCCTCGCCGACGCGGGTGCGTTCACGCTGTACCCCGGGAATTGCTGGGGGGACCTGTGGCACAACGAGAGCGGCTACACCCTGAACAACCCTGACGAGTTCATCGACCGGAACGGACGCGCGATGGCGTGGGCTATGCTGGCGCTCGCTTCGGCGGACACCGAAGAGGCGCTCTCGTGGAAGTCTCGCCTCGGAATGGACAAGCTGCCGATCCCGGTGGACTTCACGGGCGTGCATCTTGTGGGCCTCGGCGATGGTGGTCGGGCCGTAATCGAGCTTCTTCGTCGGGGCGCTGACCCGACCGTAGCGCGCGGCGCGATGCCGCCGATCAACGGGGTGCTGCTCGACTCCACGCCGGATGATCTGAGCGCGATCTACGAGGCGCCCCAGAGCTACGCCGCCCAACCCGAAGGCCTTGATCGTATCTACACCGACGGCGTCGACGACCTTGGGTTCTGGAGCCTGGCGCGCTGGTATTCGGAGCGTGGTGTCGATGCGCCCCTCAACTACTACTACTCCTCCACCGACCCCCAGCTCCCGCTCGACACCGTCACGCCGCTTTTCGCCTTTGCCGAGAGCGCCGACGCCGAGGGGCTGATCACGGTCCACGACCTCGGATCGGCCCGGCACATCCAGCTCAACAACAAAGCCAACCTCGCGACCACCACCGAGGCCGTTCAGACCTTGTTGGGGTTGACGCCCTGACCGGCCACCAGCTCGGCCCAGCGTTCGGAACTTAGCACCAGGGGATCCTTCACCTGCGCATCGGGGGCGCCCGCCGCGACCCTCCGCCGGCGCCACGCGAGAAAAGTGCCAGGGACGACGGGATGGAGGCGCGGCGGGCCCAGGCGGCCGCTCTGACGCTTGGCAGCGTACTCCAGGTTGAGTCGCTGAAGCTGCGCCTCAAAGGCGTCGATCTGGCCATCCCCCTCGACAGCGACGATCAAGCTCGGCACCTCGGCCCACGCCAGGCTGACCGAGACGCCGATCGCCGCAGGAAACGCCACCCGCGCCGCCTCAGCGATCTGGTCCTCCGTCACCTTCTCACCCGTACTGTTGAGCACGTTCCCCGACTTTCGCAAGAACACCACTCGGGGAGCCGCACCACAGAAGCCGGTCACGCGCACCACATCCAACATATCGTAGCGGACAAGGCCCGCCTCGGTGGTCACCACCAACCGATACTCCCGCCCCACCTCGACCTGCCAGGGCCAGTGCACCTCGCCGGCGTCGTCCACCAGCTCGATCAGGTGGCCCGGCAACCACAATACAGGATCGCCCTCGTCAACGGGCACGGCGAAGAAGCCCTCCGAGGCGTTGACCCCGACCTCCCGCACCGGCACCGCCCGCCCGAGCGCCTCCGGCAGGCGCTCCAGGAAAAAGCTACTTGCACCTCCCTTCCAACACGTGATCCGGCGAAGCGGCCATTGTGCCGAGGGTAAGGGAGGGCCGGACAGCCGCCGTCGTGGCATCCACCACGCGATCGCGCGCCGGGCCCGGCGATCCAGCTTCGCGGCCGGGCCATGGCTGAGCGTGCCATCCGCGCAGTCCGCGCTCAGCTCGTCCCACCAGAGCTTGAGGTGACGACAGAAGAGCAGCAGCGTAGAAGGATTGGCAGTCGTCCAACTTACCACATCCCGACAGAGTGCCATCCTCAAAATACAGTAGGCACGGAGCTCCGGATCGTCGAGGGCATAACAAGCGTATGGAGCGGCGGCGCGCCACCGGATCCACCAAGGTTGCGCGAGGAACATCCGGCCCGTGTTGCTGCCCACAGGCAGCCCGCCCGGCGCCCGGCCTGACACCGCTTTGGACACGTTTGCGAGCGCTCGACCTTTTGCGAGCCCCTCATCGTCACGAAGGAGGCCGAGCATCCAGAGCTGCTGCGCGGCACCCGTGGAGCGTATCCACGGCGCGTTGACGGGCAGCCACTTGGGGCGCCCGGTGGTGCCCGAAGTCTCCAGCAACATTTGCGGCGGCGACCGGCTCAACACGGCGGTTTCACCAGCGGCGACGCGGTCGAGCCAGGGCAGGAGCTCCTGGTGGTTCCGGATCGGCACCCGCGCGCGTAGCTCGTCGAGCGAGGTGGCCTCGTGGATGCCCTGCTCCTGTGCAAACTGCGAGCCCGCGAGCTCATGTCGAATCCGCGCCCAGCTGCGTTGCACTGCCGCCGCCGGATCCCGCAGCGAGGCGTCGAATTCGTCGATGCTGGTCACCATGCCCGCGCGGAGCAGGCGGTATGGGCCGTGGCCGCTGTCCGGGAACAGGCGCGGGGCAACGACGAGACCGTGGGCCTGAGCGCCGGAAGATGGGGAAGAAGGCGTGATCAACGTTGACATGGGGGGGGGCAGGCCATACCTTGGCGCGGGTGAGAGCCGGGCCGAAATGAGGACGGGCGATAACGTACGCGACGTTTACGGGAACTCCTATTCCGTCGGGCAGTTGCTCGGCTCGGGGGCTTGGGCCCGGAGCTGGTTGGTCCGGAGGGAGGGAAGCGCGGACGAGACGCTTCTGGTGCTGAAGACCCCGCTGCAGATCGAGGATGTGCGTGCCCTCGCCGACCCGGAGGGCGCGATGGCCGCGTCGCGGGAGGCGGTCCAAGAGGGGGCCCGTGTGCTCGAGCACAACGCCGGGGGCAGTTTTCCGAAGCTGCTCGGCCGGGTGGGCCTCCCCGACGGCTCCCCCGCCTATCTCGTGCCTTATTACGCCTCGACCCTCGAGCAGCGGATTCGGGACGGCCTTGGCGTCACCGGGCTGCTCGATGCCCTGCTCGGCGCGGTGAAAGCCCTCCGCGGGCTGGCGACGAGCTCGGTGGCGTTCCACGGCAACCTACGGCCCTCCAATGTCGCGCTCGACGAGCGCGGCGGGGTCATGTTGCTGGACCCGATCGGGCCGACCACGCGCGGCCTCTGGTCTCGCCTCCCGAGCGCGGGACATCCGGGCATTCCTCCGGAGGTCGCGGCCGGCGCCGGGTTCAACCAGGCCGTGGATGCCTACGCGCTCACGGCGATCCTGCTCCGCGCGGCGCTGGGGGATGACCCTCTCCCTCCCTACGCGCGGGAGGGACTCGGAAAAAGCGCGGCCGCACACCTGAAAAATCGGGTGATGGACCGACTGAAGCTGGAGGACTCCAACCCGCGATTCCACCAGCGCCTCGCTGATCGTGTCGCCGCGCTCGTGGCGCGGGGCCTCTCGCGCGAGCCCAACCCATCGCCGCCCTTCCGTTTCGCCCGGCTGGACGAGCTCCAGTCCCGCGTGGAGGAGCTGCAGGCGCTGGTGCGTCCCGTCGCCAACGCGGTGGGCAAGATCCTGTTGGACCGTCTGCCCAGCCAGTCCTGGTTCCTCACCGATGAAGCGGTCGTCTTCTCGTGTACGGTCGGCTGCAGCACCGGCGTTGAGGCCCACGAAGAGGTCGGCGTCGGGATCGCGGTCTTCGACCAGGACCGGAGCCTGCGGCTCAAGGACCTCGACCTCGGCTATACCGCGGAGAAGCATCCTTCTGGCCGGTTCAAGTTCAGCTTCCGGGTAAACGGCCTTCAGCCCGGCAGGTACCTGCTCAGGCTCGCCTTCGCCGTACGGGACTCCGGGCAACCGCCGGTCACCGCCGAGACCGAAGCCGTAGTGAGACCAGCCCCGGGCTGGGTGCCTCCGGCCGAGGCGCCGCCCTCCGCGCCGCTTCGGTTCGACGCCCGTGCCGAGGCCGATGCCCTGCGGGATCCCCCAGCCGCGATCCCCGCGACCCCGGCCGCCCCGCTCCCCGTCGGGTTCGCTCCCCCCATCGTCACCCCGCCGCCTCCGGCGGCTGAGAGCCGGCTTCGGCCCGGTGGAACACCCGGGTCCACCCAACGCGATCCAGAGGCAGTTGCGACGCTGGCTCCCGAAGTGCCGATAGCGCGCGCTGCCGCAGCGTTGAAGGCCGATGAGCTCCGTGAGCACCCGTCCGGGCCTCGCCGGCTTGATGTAGCACCCCGGGTTGAGCCGCCAGGGCCGGAGCAGCCAAGGCTGGAGCCTCCACGGGGCCCCGCCCCAGAACAAAGATTCAATGTGCCGGATCCCCAGGTACGCGGTGCGGCTGTA
The DNA here is from genome assembly GCA_947486185.1 of Deltaproteobacteria bacterium. GTDB lineage: Bacteria > Myxococcota_A > UBA796 > UBA796 > SXON01 > CANKTH01. The sequence continues at coordinate 1,110 of CANKTH010000064.1, read as the reverse complement.
GCGCTTCCGTCGCCCGTACCTCCCCGGCCGGTGCCGCCGCGGGTGGAGGGTGATTCCAAGCTGGACCTGCGGCCGGAGCCGGGGGTCGCGGATAGCCGGCCCGCACGCGTCGAGCCCGCCGCGCCGACATCGCCGCCCGCGGTCCCGTCCCAGTCGTCGGCCCGCCCGCGGACAAGCGCGCCCGCCACCCCCGCAGACGTCCGGTTTGAAGAGACGCCGCCGCCCGAGCCGCGGCGACGTGACTGGACCGCTGAGCCTTTGCCCGGCACCTCTGCGCCTGCCGGATTCGAAGAAGGCAATACGAACGCTGATAACGACGAAGATGATGAGCCCGGCCTCCTCGCTCGCATCGTTGACCAGATCAAGAACGACTCCTACCTCCTCGTGGCGACCACCCTCATCGGGGTGATCCTCCTCCTGCTCATCGCCCTCTTTGTCGTACAGAGCTGAACATGCACGTCGAATCTCAAAGCTTGAACTTGGTTTCTCATGCAACGGACCTCCTGGTTGTGCTGGTGCCCGAAGGACAGGCGGCTGCGGCGATCGTCGGCCTGGACGCGGCCGACGGTTTTGCGGGTGCGCTCGCGGCCCTCGTGGCGGCCGAGGAGTACGGCGGCAAGGCGTCGGCGGCGCTCCACCTGCCCACCCTCGGGCGGATTGCCGCGCGTTGGGTGTCCCTGATTGGACTTGGTAAAGGCTCGGTCGGTGAGCTGCGGAACGCGGCCGGCGCCGCGGGCCGCTACGCGCGTGGGAAGGGGCTCCGCACGGTGTCCTTCTGTTTCCCGGGCGGCGCCCCTGAAGGCGCGGGTCAGCGCGCGGTGCTCGAAGGGGTCGCAGAAGGGAACTATCTTTTCGACAGGTACAAGCCCGTGGCGGGGCGAAAGGCCGAGCTGGAATCGGTCACGCTCCTCGGCAGCACCCTTGACGTCGAAGCGAGCCGCCGGGCCCTCGCGACCGTCGCCGGCCAACGACTCGCGCGCGACCTGGTCAACGACCAACCCGCCGAGGTCTACCCTGAGTCCCTCGCGGCCGCGGCGGTCGCGCTCGGCGGCGGCGATCTCACCGTGACCGTGCTCGACGAGCAACAGCTCCGTGAAAAGGGCATGAACG
>CANKTH010000063.1 GCA_947486185.1 Deltaproteobacteria bacterium | reverse complement strand
GTCGTGGTCCGAAGCGCCGTCACAATCCTGATCCACGCCATCGTACCAGACCTCGGCCGCGCCCGGGCGCACGTTGGCGTCCAAGTCATCACAGTCATCGCCGCCGTAGGTGTCGGAGTCGGCGAAGTCGCCGTCCTGGTCGAAGTCGCTCCCGCCGCTGCAGTCGCCGTCATCCCCGTCATACCAACGCTCGATAGCGCCGGGATAGATGGTGTCATCGGCGTCGTCGCAGTCGCCCCCCAGCTCGGAGAACCCGTCGCCGTCATCATCGTAGAGCTCGGTGCCCTCGTCGATCACCCCGTCGCAGTTGTTGTCCACGCCGTCCCCCGACTCGGCATTGTCAGGGTAGGCGGCCGCCTGATTGTCATCGCAGTCCCCCTCACAGGTGTCGTAGCCGTCCCCGTCCGCGTCGAGGCAACCGTTGAGGGTGAAGGTAGTGGAGCAGGTGTCGGAGGCGTCCCGGGGGTCGGTGATCGTGAGCGTGAGCAGGTGGGTTGCCGGCTGAAGCGCGGCGCCCGAGGCGATGATCTGGCCGGTCGAGTCAGGGGAGCCCTCCCAGATGGGGGTCGGGTCCTGGTCGGTGGTCAACACGCCGCTGAGCGCGCTCGGATCCGACTCGTCGGGGTCGCTCACCCCGATGATGATCTCGGTCAGCGTGCCGGCGTCATAGGTGCTTCCTGCAGCGGGCTCAACAAAAGTGCAGGTCGGCGCGCGATTCACCTCGGCCGAGACAGAGACCGTGCCCTCCCCGGTCTCCCCCGAAGGGTCGGTCGCCGCGAGCTTCAGCGCCCACTCACCCGGCGCGAGCTCGAGCGAGAACAACACGCTGTCGTCCCCGCTACATCCGACCTCGTACTCGGTGTACGCGTCCTGATTGGCGTAGAGCGTCACGCTCAGCTCTTCGAGTGCGCTCTCGTCGGCAATGGTGGCGCAGAGCTCAAGAGGGAAGGTGGGATCGAAGCGCGAACCGTCGGTCGGGTTGAGGATCGTCACCTCCGGCGCCTCGTTGCTGCTCTTGACGACGTTGTCGCCCCCGCCGACGCAGGCGCCCAGAGCGGAGAGCAGAAGCAGAGAATGAGCGTTTGAGCTCCGCGGCATGCCGTTCCTCGAATTCGCGCCGACCTTAGCATAGTTTCAGCCGAAACGCTGCGCGCCCGCAGCGCGCGGGTACGTGTATCGAAAAGCTCACTTCGAAGCGGCCACGGTGCTACGCTGACCGCCATGGTGACGGACACCGGTTCGAAAACCGCAGGCAGGCACAGAAATATCGCGTCGATGTTCCTGATGTTATTGCCCAATGTCGCGAGCGCGCACCTGCCCCACGACACCGTGGTGGCCCTCGCGACGCCCCCCGACGGGGACGCGGAAGCGCCCTGGTACGCGCTGGTGGAGCCCAACGCGGTCTCCGCGCTCTTTCGTAGCGAAGATCGGGGTCGGAGCTGGACCGCGGTCGCGAATGACGCGAGCGCCGATCGGCTCCTCGATCTCACCCTGCTCACCGACGGGACCCTTGTCGCCGCCGCCGAGGAGCGCCTGTGGTGGACCCGCGACGGTTTGGAGTGGCTCTATCAGGAGGCGCCCGGACAGAAGGCGCGGCTCGGGGGCCTCGACGCCCTCCTGGTGATGACCGACGCCGGTATCTACGCGGGCCATCCGGAGACCGGGCTCACGCTTCACGCCCTCGATCCGGCGCCTCAGGGCCTGCACACCAGCGTTGAAGGCACGCTGGTCTGGTCGGGCACCCGCCTCTGGCGCTGGGAGGACGGGCCCATCCCAATGCCGGACGCGCCCGCAGACGTGGCCTACGCCGCTGCCGGAGAGGGCCGGGTGCTGCTCGGAGACAGGTTGGGCAGGGTCTGGGCCGACGACGGCGCCACCTGGCGCGAATGCGCCCCGTTGCCGCCCGATCCTCGGGGCGAACACAACGAGGTCCGCGGCCTTGCTGTCCACGACGGCAGGTTCTACGCGGTGAGTGGCTGGCGCGGACCCTTCGTAGCCGCGGCCGATTGCGCGCAGTGGGACGACGTACACTGGTCACCCGACCCAAGCTACACAGGCTCGGGACCGGCACCTGACGCGCAGGCAGCCTTTGTACGCTTTGTCGGCGGCGATCGCCTGGCGCTCGCGGGTTGGATGGGCATCGGCATCAGCGACGATCGTGGCCAGAGCTGGTGGTCGTCGCCGCTCCTCGGAGGCAGCTATACCAGGGGCCTGCGACCTTCGACTTCATGGAGCTCAAACGGCGTGATCTTTGTCGGGAGCCTAGGCGCCGGCGTGGTGCGCACGGACACGACGGGGGCGGATCTGTGGCCCGGCACCGGGCTCGGCGAGACCAACACCCAAGCGGTCATCACCACGGACAACCCGGAGGACGTCTACGCGATCGTCGGCCATCTCCCCTGGAAATCATCCGACAGCGGCCGGAGATGGCGCCTGCTCGGGGACTTTGGCGAAGTGAGACAGGTGAGCGCGCCGGGGCCCGACGAGGTTTGGGTGATCACCGAAGAAGGCGCAGAGAGCCTGCTCTACCGGTCGACCGACGCGGGAGAGACCTGGACCGTGGACCCCGAGCCCGGCGTCGGGACCTACCTGGGCACGCTGGGCGGACAGCGCTGCTTGACGCGGGCGGGCGGCGCCGAGGTTCATTGTGAAACGGCGGGCGGCGCTCCCGAGCTGGTTTATGTCACGACCGATCGTATCGGCGCCAGCCTGACCCTGCCAGACGGTGACCTCCTCGTGTGCGATGACTCGGGTGTTCATCGGCTGGACGCAACCGAAGTGGTCACCGAGCTCGTGACCGCCATCGACCCGATGCTCGAGCTGGTCCAGGCCGGGCCGGATCTTCAGTTTGGCGCCTTCCGGAGTGGCAGACTGGCGATTCGGGAAGGTGGCAGCTGGCGATCGCTCGACGTGCGCCTGCCCACCCAGGTCACCACGCTGATGACGCTGCCCGACTATCCCGACACCCCTGCGCTCTACGCGGCGACCCTCGACGGGACCTATCGTATCGACGACCCCGCCTACGACGCCCGCACGACCCGCTGGGCGGAGATCGAGTGGCTCGACGACCAGGCGTCCTGGCTGAGCTGCGAGGCCTGCGATCGCGCCGCGACCGCCCCGGGTCAACACCTCGTCTCGGCGACGCAGATCGAGGCCGATGGGAGCGTCAAAGCCCTGGTCCGTGGCCGGGTCGTCCGCGTGTGGGGGGTGCCGGGCCGTGGTGAGCTCTGGATCGACGGGAGCTATTACAGCGACGTGACCGGGTCAGGGAGCGAGGTGACGGTGATCGCCGAAGCGAGCGGACTCGACGCCGGCTGGCACGAGGTGATGGTGCTCGCGGGCGGAGGCGGGCTTCAGTTGGACGGCATCGAAGGCCGCGCCGATCCTACAGCACGGGTCGCAGACGAGCGCTGCGGCTGCCGCGGGGATGAGCGATCGGGCTGTCAGGGGTCGAAGGGCACGAGCCTTCTACCGGGCGTGCTCCTCTTCAGCCTCCGCCGGCGCCGCAGCACCGGAGCCCGTTAAGCCACGCCCCATGCGCCCCTACCGTGTGCTCGATCTCTCCCGGCTTCTCCCTGGCCCCTTCGCAACCCTCTGCCTTCAAGGCCTCGGATTCGAGGTAGTCAAGGTCGAGACCCCCGATGGGGGCGACTACCTGAGGAACATGCCTCCCGAGCACGACGGGGTCGGCGTATGGTTCGCGGCGCTCAACCGCGGAAAGAAGAGCGTGACCCTCGATCTCAAGGCCGAGGGCGGGCGGGAGGGCCTGCGGCGGCTCTTGGCCGAGGCCGATGTTCTCGTCGAGAGCTTCCGGCCCGGCGTGCTCGCCCGTCTCCGCCTCGATCCTGCAGATCTACGCCGCAGCTACCCGCGCCTGGTCATCGCGAGCCTGACCGGTTGGGGGCAGCACGGTCCGCTCGCCCACACCGCGGGCCACGATCTGGGCTTCATGGCCCTGGCCGGCCTGATCCGGCCGGAATCGGGAGTTCCAACTCTTCAGTGGGCAGACCTGGCGGGGGGCGGCCTTCACGCCGCGCTCAGGATCGTGGCCGCGCTCCTGGACCGCGAGCGGAGCGGGGAGGGGACATGGCTCGATATCGCCATGCTCGACGGCCTGATCGGGATGCAGTGCGTTCGGGTCGCCTCGCTGCGCGCGGGATATCCCGACGCCGACGCGGTGCTCACGGGAGGCGCAGCGATCTACCAACTTTATCGCTGCGCCGACGGGCGGAGCGTGAGCGTAGGCGCGCTGGAGCCTCAGTTCTTCGGGCCACTGGGGGCCGAAGCGGGAGGCCTGGACGAGGCGACGTTGGCGGACTTCTTCTCGCGCCAGCCCGCCGCCGCCTGGGGCGAACAGTTGGGACACCTCTGTGTCGTTCCGGTGCTCGAGCTGGACGAGGCGCTGCGACACCCGCAGGTGGCCTCACGCGGCCTGTTCTCTCCCGAGGGGTACGCGCACCCTCCGACGGGCCCGGTCATCGGGCCGCCTCCCCGCCTCGGCCAACACAATCAGGAGCTGCTGGGCGCGTGACGGCCCGGGCGAGAAGGGCGCATCGCCCAACACGAAGCAGCCAATCGCGGGACCGCTCGCGCTTCGGCAGATCGGCTCGCCGGCCCAAGGCCCCGCAACGTGTCGCACGCGGAGCGCCGCGGCGACGGGCGGCGGCGGCCAGAACGGTTAGAGGCTCCCGATGTTGGCAGCGTATCCGGTGACCTTCGGCACACCTGAGCTCGGGATCTTCCTCCTCGCGAACGTGGTGATCCTGTTGATTGTCGGCCCGAAGCTCGTCAAAGAGTTCGGTGGCGCCGGCAAGTCGCGCAACCCAACCCCCCCAGCGGTCTGACCCTCCACTCCCCGAGGCACGATGCTCCGAAATATCCTCGCCGTGGCGGCCGGCCTCTTTGTGGGCGGCGTCGTGAACATGAGCTTGATCGTGCTCAACAGCACCGTGCTCTATCCGATGGCCCCAGGCACCGACATGAATGACGCCGCCGCGATGGCGGAGTGGATCCGGGGCCTGCCCACTCCCGCGTTCTTCGTGGTGATCCTGGCACATCTCGGGCAGGCCACCGTCGGGGCCGCGGTCGCCGCCCGCCTGAGTGCCAGCGCGCCGATGCGCCAGGCGATCCTCATCGGGCTCCTGAGCCTGCTCGGCGGGGTGATCACCTACATGGACCTGCCCGGGCCGCGCTGGATGGCGGTGGAGTTCCCGCTCTACCTCGTATGCGCCTGGTTGATGGGGCGGATCGAGTCGCGACGCCGCGCTGCCGCCGCCTGAATCGTTCAGGCCGCGTCTGGCTTGTCCGGGACTTCGCCAGGGACTTCGGCCGGCTGGTCGAGCTCCCATGCCCCGCGCGCGAGGCCCAGCTGGCCACCCCAATACAACAGCAAGATCAGCGCCTGTTGGCCGTCAAAGGTGTATTCCGCGATTTTGAGTGCGATCAGGCTGTCAGAGAGCCCGAACAGCACCGCCCCCATCGCGAAGATCCGGCCTCCTGGAGCGGCGTAGCGGGCGAGCGCCCGCCACATCATCGTGACCAGCACGACCGTGTAGAGCCCGACCGGCACCTGGAGCGCCCCCAAGTTCGGGGCAAGAAAGCCGTATAATGCCCCCCCCCAGGCAACGCACCCCACGAGCCCGACCGCGCCGAGTCGACGGCTGTCGGTCGCAGCGATGATGTAGAAGATGTGTGCGACCGCGAACGCGGCCATCCCGGCCACAAAGGGGCCCGCGTCCAACAGAACGTCCCCCAAGCCCGAGAAGAGCAGCCCGATCGCCACCCACAGGCTGCTTCGACCTGAGTGGCGCTGGCGACGATGTAAGAGTAGGATCGCGGCCATCATCCACACGGGGAAGGGCTTTCCCACCACCGCCAGGTTCGGTACGCCCAGCTGCTCCGCAAACACATGAAGCAGCCCGCCGGAGACGCCGAGCGCCACGAAGCTGTTGAACAGGTTCACCGCCGCCCCACAAAATCGAAGACTCGCTCTGGATCCAGCCGCTCAAGCGCGAGGGCGGCGACGATTTTTTCAGCCTCCTTCTTGGTGTTTCCTCGACAGGGTCCGAAGGTCTGGCCTTCGACGGTGACGGTGACCTCGAAGCTCGGCAGATGGGGCGGCCCGTTCTGGACCGCCGCGCTGAACGCAGGGAGCGACAGTCCCAGGGCCTGGCAGCGTTCCTGAAGGGCATTTCTTGCGTTTGGGGACTTCCGCGGGGACGGCGGCGGTGAACGGAGCGAAGTGGAGAGCCACCCGGCGTCGCCGGGCCCGGCAGTGGCAGACGAGCCGCCCAGATCGGCCTCGACGCCACGAAATCCATCTTCCAGCTGCGACAGAGCCACGGCCGCCGCCGCCTTCTCCGCCTCCTTCTTGTTGTTCCCCGAACCCCGGAACGTAAGCGGCTGGCCGGAGGCTCCCGGTGCCGGCCCTACCCGCACGGCGACCTCAAAACGGAGCTGGTGGTCGGGCCCGCTTCGGGCCAGATCGTCATACCCAAACGGCAAGCCCCGCGCCTGGCACCACTCCTGGAGCCGGGACTTGGCGTCACGCAGCTCAGCATCGGGCTGAGTCTGGCTCGCTGCGAGCACACGATCCAACTCAGGCCCCAACACCGCCTCGGCCGCCTCGAGGCCGCCATCGAGGAACAGCGCGCCTGCAACGGCCTCAGCGGCATCTTCGAGCGCCTTGTCCTGAGTGTGTATGCCCTGGATCTGATCGCCACGCCCCGAGCGGAGCTGCCCGGGGAGCTCGAGCCGACGGGCCAGGTCCGCCAGCGCCTTACGGTTGACAAAGTTGGCGTAGGCGTTGTGTAGCCCACCCTGGTCGGCCTCGGGCAGGGCCTGGTAGACACGCCGCCGAACCAGGAGCGCCACCACCGCGTCGCCGAGGAACTCCAAGCGTTCGTTGTGCTCGCCGGTGTCGCGCCCGCTTGCGTCGTTCACATAGGAGCGCCGGGTGAGCGCCTGCTGGAGCAGGCTTGGATCACGGAAGCGGTACGCTGCGAACATAGGAGGCTGTAACACCCTGGCCGGGGCGCGAGCGACAACATCGCAGGTCCAACCCGCACGGCGAACGACCGCGCGGAGACGGCCGCCCGACCACTCCGCCGCCGCGCTCACGGCACCGCGTCATCCGCAAACTTCGCCCAGTCCGGGAACATGGGGCCGTCATCGTACAACATCCGGTAGGTGAGCCACGTGGAGGAGACCCGTTTGACGTAGAAGCGGGTCTCCCGGAAGGTGATCGTCTCGGTGATGTAGTCAGTAGGTGCGTCGGGCGCGGCCGCCACCCATCGGTCCGCGTTCCCTTCTCCGGCGTTGTAACCCGCGAGCGCGAGCGCCGAGTTGCCATGGTACCGCGTGTGGAGCGTGTCGAGGTACGAGGCGCCAATTCGGAGATTCGTAGGAATATCCCAAATCTTTGCGCTGGAGTACGAGAGTGCGAGACGCTTGGCGACCGCCTGCGCCGTAGCCGGCATGAGCTGGGAGAGGCCACGGGCCCCGGCATGGCTCTCAATCTTCGGGTTGAAGTTTGACTCTTCACGCACGAGCGCCAGGAACAGACGAGAATCCCAACTGTAGGGCGCGGCGGTCTGCACCTCCTTCCAGTACTTCTCCGGGTAGGCCTGACGCAGGACCTTGTAGGCGTTGGGGCCCAGCGCCTCCGGCGGATGGGTCTTGAGGTACTCCCGAAGCCGATCATGGGCGAGCAGGAAGTCACCGGCCTGGGAAGTGACGCCGGTGATGATCGCCATTTCGGCGCCCGTGAGGCCCTTGCTGTCATGTGTCGCGAACTCGGCGATCGCGTCCCGAACCAGCCCGACCCGGAGGAGCCCCATCGCGTTCTGAGTGGCCGTGCTCGATAAGAAGCTACTTCTGACTTGCCATGGAGCCGACTCGGGATCCATCGTCGGGCGGCTGAGCGCCCGCGCGCGCGTGGCGTCGAGCTGTGCCAGGCGGGAGGCGGCCAGGAGCGCGTACCAGTGTCCGGGCCAGGTCCGGGCGACGCGCTCGAGGCGGTCGGCGGCCTCGGCGAGCGCCGCGGGATCGGGGTTGAGCTTGCTATGAGCCGTGTTCGACGGCCACGCGCGCCAGCGGGCGCCCCAGTAGGCGCTCGCGAGCCAGTGGGTCGGGTCCTTCTCGATCGGGAGGGTCGTGACCGTCGTGTCCGCCCAGCGGAGCGCCTCCGCGGTGTCTCCCGCCAGAAAAGCGCCCCACGCGAGCCGCCACGCGCTCTCTGCCGCGAGATCACCGTCAGGGTACGCCGAGATCCCCTTGGCCCATAGCGCCCGGGCCCCGGTGAGGTCACCCGCCTCCTGCGTGGCGATCCCGCCCAAGGCGTAGCCGTCGTCAGCCATGGAATGTTTGGGATAGAGCTCGGGGATCTTACGGTACGCCGCCGCTGCCCCGGCCCAGTCCTTCTTCCGCTCGAGCGACTTGCCGGCGAGGTAGAGCGCCTGGGCGCCCAGGTCATCGGCCTTGCCGACACACTCCTTGCCGACCGGGATCAACACCTGGGCGGCCGTGGTGATGTTGTTGTTCTTGTGTTGGGCACGGCCGTAGGCATACCGGTATCGACAGCCAGCATCGGTCTTGGCATTGGCCTCGGCGAGGCGCGGCGTCAACAACGTCGTGGTCGCGCTCCAGCTCCCCGCCTGCTGCAGCGTGTAGCCGCGCCAGGCGAGGTCTTCGATCGTGAGCGGGGGGCGGGACTCGGCAGAGGCAGTGTCCTCGGCGCTCCCCGGATAATAACGGTAGATCCTACGTACAAGCTCCAGCGATGACGGCGAGCCAAGCCCGTTACGTCGGGCCAGGGCCCACAAGGCCACCGCCGAGCCGCTCGCGGGGTCGGCGCGGGTGATCATCTTCTCGTAAAGCGCGCGGGAGTCCGAGGTGCGCTCTGCCTTGAGCCAGGCCTCGGCCAGGGCGACCTGCACCCGCGGGGCGATCGCGCCGCTGTCGTCGGGGATCCCGGAGAGCACCTGCGCCGCCTCCAACGCCTTTCCCTGCGACATCAGGAGCTCGCCGGTCAGGAGCGCCACGTAGGCGGGCGGCGCCGCGCTGGCCGCGCTCAGCACCGGCAGGAGCCGGGCCGCGGCGTCCTGGTTGCCCGAACGCGAAAGCGACCACGCCGTGACGAAGGCGTGGTCCGCGACGGCCGAACCGGACAAGGTACGCCGGTCCATCGCCTGGAGCAGGGTCGCCGCCTCAGCGTGGCTCCGGGAGGAGAGCGCCGCGGCGAGAGGCTCACTCACCGGAAACACCGGGGTCATCGCGGTAGGCGCGAGGGTGGTGTAGGTCGAGCCGGCGGAGCCTCCGTGGGACGCGGGTTCAGCGGCGGCGAGGCGAGGCGCCGCGAGGGCGGGAAGGAGAAGGAGGAGGAGGGGATTCATGCAGAACTCTCGTCGGTATCTTGTCATGTCAATAGCCCATCGGCAAGGCATCACCTTCATCTTGGGGCAATCTGGGGGCATTGCGCGAGGGCCCTTGGCACCTACGCGCGGGCCCTTTAGGGAGGACAGAGCCTCGGGTGCTGAATGAACGGTGTCCTCGTCGCAATGATCCTAAGTAAATCTCTGGCCCACGCCGAAGATCTCTCTGCGCTGCTGAGTCGCGGCGAGGTCAACCTGTTGGAGACCTTCGCCGATGGCCGGCTCCGGCAGGTGACCACGATGGCGCTGGTGTGCGCGCCGGTGGACAAGGTATGGGCGACCCTCATCGATTTCGCAAGTTATGACCTTTGGATGCCGCAGGTTTCGCGGGCTGACGTGATGCAGCAGGACGGAAACGTCATCGAGGCAGAGTGGGCGATCTCGGTGGTGGGCCCCGACGTGACCTACCGCGGAAAATATACCCTTGACCCTACGAGCTATTCCATCACGGGCACCTGGGTCTCGGGCGCGCTCCAGGGCTCCCGTTGGGACTGGAAGCTCGACAGTACCGCCGCAGGCACGATCGTCAAACGCACCGTACGGGTCAACGTCGTCGATTCGAACTGGGTGTTGCGCCAGTTCGAAGACGAGAACCACACCCTGGACTACGGTCTGAATTCCTCAGTGGGCGTGGTCGAGGTGCGCGGCTTGAAGGCGCACCTCGGCGTGCCGTGAACCGCTCAGGCGAGCGCCGCGGTGATGGGCGGCGCTTGAACGCCGGCAACAACCGGGTCGATGTCAGCGAGCGCGAGCAGGGTCGCGCCGAGGTGGCCACAACCCAGTCGTTCGCCCCCAGAATCGACCTCGCCGGTGGCCAGTGACACTGGGACGCCCAGCGCGTAGCTGTCCACCCCCCCGATCACCTGGCCACCACGCACCCCCGCGCCAAAAAGCAGGGCAGACGTGAAGGTCCAGTGGTCCCGGCCCCCCGTCGAGTTCTGCATCGGGTGGCGGCCCATCTCCGACAACACCACGACCGTGACCCGATCGCTCAGGCCCTGCTCCGCAAGCGCGCTCACGACCCGGTCGAGAAAAGCGAAGAGCTCTTCATAGTTTTTGCTCTGAAGGCTCAGGTCCATGTGACTGTCCCAGGACAGGTCGCAGTAGCCATTGTACTGGAGCATCGCGGAGCGGCTGAGCCCCAGCGAGATGCCGCTCAAGGCGTTGGCGAGGTCGGTGTCGAGATCTCGCGCGCAGATGCCCGCCTGGGCGACGAAGCTGAGTCCCTCCGCGCCGCGCAGGTCCTCCACGCTCGAGAGCGCGCGAAGATAATCATCCGCGAAAGCAGCCTGTGGGCCCGCCCCTGTCGCCCGGCGCGCCGCGGAATCACGCGCCGCGAGGTCTGCCAGCGCCTCGACCTCACCGGGCAGGGCCGTCACTCTCAGGTTGGATTCGGCCAGCGCGGTGCCGTCCAACAACGGACCGAGCTGTCCCTCCTCGCCGACCCTGACGACGGAATCAGCGTATAAAGACGCATAACACGGTCCGGCGATCACCACGTGGGGCATCGGCAACACTCGGGTGGAGCCCGCGGCGATACGCGTCGCCCAGTCGTCCGAGCCTTCATCGGCCATGATCATCTTGCGGCAACGCTCGTGCGCGACGCTGGGCACCTCGATGCCGTTGATGACACACGCAGACCCGGCGTGCCGCTCGAACCAACGGGAGACCTCAGGCCGGCCTGGGCTCTCAACAAAACGAAGCCCGCTGACCTCACGCTCCACCTCGTCGGCCTCGATCGTCGCGCCCGGCACCCCCTGGTGCGAACAGAACACCCGCCCGGTGTCCCAACCGCCCCGACAGAACACGAAGAGGAAACAACGCTCTCCCTCATCCGCCCGCGCCAGACGCGGCGCCAGGCCCCCGAACAGCGCTCCGGCCGCTCCTACGCCACTCAGGCCGACGCCACTCAGGCCCGCGAGCACCTCGCGCCGGCCGATTCCCGAGGTAACGAGACGAGATCTCCGCATCAGTAGCTCACCATGCGGGTGTCTCGCAGCATGACGGACAGGAGCGCCGTCCACGCCGTCGCCGGATCCGACACCGCGTAGAAGGTGGACCATTGGGCCGAGAGCTCGCCCACCTCTTCGGCGTCGATACGCTCGGCATAGAGTTGCCAGGCCAGCGAGCGAAGCTGGCTCTCGAACGCGGGCGTCCCAGGCAAGTCGCCGAGCGAGACCTCCCGCAAGAGTCGCTGCTGTTGGCCCGCGACAAGATCCACGGCGACGACGTTGGCGGCCGCGGCCTCCGCCAGTCGCTTGACGACCAACGCCCATGTCAAGCCGGGATCGCGCTGCGCGATCACGCTGCTGTCACCGTCGACACCCCCCGCGAGCAGGCGATAGCCGGACTGGTCCTCATCGAGCCGATCGACGCCCTCCCACGTCCAACGGAAGCCGGTGAGCTCCTCAATCGTGTCAGCGAGTTGAATCGGCGACATCATTCGGACGAGCGCCGCCTCGGTCGCCGGATCCGTACGATCTCCCGCTTGATACTCGGGGCTCTCGCTGATCTGCCGTATCAGGCTCTTGACGCGACCGTCCCAGCCCTCGGCCAGGGCGGCGAGGCGCTCCTCGTCGGCCTCCACGGCGGGCCGGCGCCAATACAGCTCGGCGAAGCTACGTACCGCGCATGGGTTGAAGCGCGGATCCGCGGCGATCGCCTCACCGAGCTCGCCGAGCCCCGACACTGGAGTGCCGTACCAGGCCGGGCTCACCCCGAGGAGGCTCTCCGCGAGGTACTCACGCTCCGGGTGGTAGACCGAATGTTCGACTCGGCTATACATGACCGTCCAATAGAAGCCCATCAGCGCCGCCCCGGCCGGGTCGACCTCGGCGTGACAGGCCTGGCACGCCGGCTCGTTGCGGATCGCGTCTGCCGCCGCGTCCACGTCGAGCAGCGAGGGCACGTCGGCGAAGCTTACCCGTCGAAGCAGGATATCCTCACAGACGAGGAGCTTCACCATCGCGGCCACGCGGCCGCGGTTGAGGTTGGTTGGGGTGGTGGTATACCGCCACCACAAACCGTTGGTCGACAGCACCCCGGCGACCGGCCGGCCGTCCGTGTACACACACTCCTGCCAGCCCTCGCCTTCGGGGCAGGACAGAGGCCACATACTCGCGAGCTGCGGTGTTGCCACCGTGTACGAGGCGGTCACCACCTCCGACCAGGCCGCGTCTGTGCTCGCGATACGCGCGATGAGCCGCAGCGGCTCCTCGCCGATGTCCCGCTCATAGGTGTACTCAGCCGAGTCCGGCAGCCCGAAGTCGGTGTGATCCACGTCAAACTCATCGACGCGGGTCAGCCAGCGTTCGCCCAAGAGATGGACGAGGTGCTCCTCGAAGCGTGGATCTGACAGCCAGATCTCGCGCCAGGTCCGCCAGGCTTCGGATTCGGCTTCCGCGTCGTCCAGCGCAGCGACGGACGGCAGCCGACCCGTCAAATCAAGGCTCAACCGACGGAGTAGCCGCGGGCCGGGTAAGGGCACCAGCGTTTCCGCAACCGCGACGCTGTCCAGCGGCCGAACCCCTGCCGGCGGGACCTCATTACAGCCCAAACCAAGCACCGAAAGCAGCCATCTGCTCACAGCCGCAACCCGCCCCGGATCAGCCCGGCGAGGTGTTCGGGATCCGCGCAGAGCTCATCCGACGCGTCGTCCGCGTCCGCCCCGTCAAGCGTCACCCTTCCGCAGGGCGCGCAGCTCGCCCCGAAGTCCAGGCGATACCACGGGCCTGAGGGATCCCGGATCGCCACCTCGCCGACGAAGCCGCATGCGGGTTCGACACGGAGCCCTCCGAAGCCCATTGTGAGGTCGGCCAGCCCCAACGCCCCATCGAGCCCATAAGCCGCACCATCGACCCGGCCGGTCGCCACCAGGTAAGTGCTGAAGCCGATCGCGAGCGCACCAGTGGCGCCGTCGTCGCGGTAGGTCCCCCGCACGTCCGAAATCCACTCGGTCACGCCATCGTCGGTGTGGACGCGCGAACCCACCGAGCCGCCGGCATCAAAACGCCGGCCGTCCGGGTAGAGGATCACAAAGTCGGTGCCGAGCTCGCGGACATCCCAGGCTCCCCCTTCATCCTCCCACTGGAGCTCCTGGTAGATCGCGAGGCCTTGATACCACGCGCCCAGCACCGAGGTACAACCCTCATACGTCGAGCCATTGAACTGTCCGGACAGGCCCGGGCACGCGTCGTCCCCGTACCCGAGCGCCGAAAAATACGAGTCGAGCAGCTCCGGTGCCATTGGGAGCCCATCGAGGGCGTCCAACCTTCCGAAAGCCTGGGACGCGGTCCACGCCGGCGTGGGCGAGGGCTCGGTGTCGTCGAGACTCTCGCTCGGGGACGTAACTTTTTCGCCTTCAGTCGGGCCTGGGGCTTCGGCGTCCGGGGCACAAGCAAGCATCGTGATGAGCGACCACATCGTAGGACTCACCATATGCCCGCGACGGGCGTCACCGCAAGACCGCCAGCTTCCAGCCCGAATTCGGGGTGCGGACCGGGCCGTTCTGCGCTAGCAGGTCTGATGAGCTCCACGCCCCAGGTTTCCCCGCCGGTCGTCGCGGAGCGGATGCGAGTCTGGCTCTCGTCGGCGCGCGGCCCCTCGGGCGCCTGGGGCTACCGTCCAGGTGATGTAGAGTGTCTGGAACCTACACTTCTCGCAGTCGCTGCCGGCGCCCCGGCGCCACGCGACTGGATAGAGCGGGCCGAGCCCGACTGGGCCTGCTTGTTGGCGCCGGCGGTGCTGTGGCCCAGGGAGCCCGACCTGTGCAAGCGCTCAACCGACTGGATCCTGGCGGCGACGAGCAAAAAAAACGAGAGCGCGAACCGCTATTTTGACGCGGTCACTCCCGCCTGGGGCTGGGTGCCGGGCACCGCAGCTTGGGTCGAGCCCACCTCCTACGCGATCCTCAGCTTACGCCGCACCGGGCGAGCCCCTGAGCGCCGGCAAAACGGGGTGAAGATGCTGCTGGGGCGGCAGGGGGATGACGGAGGCTGGAACTACGGGAACCCTCGGATGTTGGAGAGCGCCTTGCCTTCGGATCCAGCGCCGACTGCTTGGGCCCTGCTCGCGCTCGCCGACGAAGGGGCCCCCGCCGGCGCGGTGGACCGCGCCTTCGCCTACTTGGAAGTGCTCCATCAACGTCCATCATCGCTCGCGCTCGCCCTGGCTATCCTGGCCGCCCGGCGTCATCGTCACCCGTACACTGGCTGGCTCGACCTGCTGACCGCGCGGCTGACCGGAGACCACTGTCGAGATCGGGTAGATTGGACGGCGCTGGTCAGCCTCGCATTGGACCCCAACCCCGTCGGAGGCGACGATGTCTTCGGATGAGCGGCCTTCGTATAGGCGGCCTTCGGATACGGGGGCTACGGGTGAGGGGTCTTCGGGTGAGGGGCCTGCGGAGGAGCGCACCGGGTGGCGCGCGCCGAGCCGGCGCCAGCTCCTCGTCGGTGGGGCCGTCACGCTGGCCGCGACCTCGGTCGGGCTGTCCCGGGTCATCGAGTCCCGCCAGCCGCCGGCGCGGGTACACAGTTTGCGATGTGTCAGCTATGATGAGGATCTTGTAGGTCTGATCCGCGAGGGCCTCAGCGCCTTCCCCGATCTGCTCAAGCGCGTGCGCGGCGCACGGGTGTTGCTCAAGCCCAACCTTGTCGAGATCCACGCCGATCGCCCGATCAACACCCACCCCAAGCTGATCGTCGCCGCAGCCCAGGCTTTTCTTGAGGCGGGTGCGCGCTCCGTCGTCGTCGGCGAGGGCCCCGGTCACACCCGGGACATCGAGGCGGTGCTCGAGCAGAGCGGGCTGGATCGCGCATTGTCCGAGCCGGGCGTGCCGTTCATCGATCTCAACGCCGAGACGCCCGTCGGACTCCGCCTGCCGGCCAACCTCACCGGGTTGGGAGAGCTCCCGATCGCCGCAGCCGTGCTCGCCGCCGACCTCGTGGTCTCGATGCCCAAGCTCAAGACCCATCATTGGGCCGGCGCGACCCTGTCGATGAAGAACCTCTTCGGCACCGTGCCCGGCCGCGCATTCGGCTGGCCGAAAAACTCGCTACATCATGCCGGCATCAACAGGTCCATCCTCGATCTCTGGAGCGCGATCCGGCCTGCGTTCGCCATCATCGACGGGGTCGTTGCGATGGAGGGGGACGGGCCGATCATGGGCACGGCGGTGCCACACGGCGTGCTCCTCATGAGCGACAACTTGCCCGCCCTGGACGCCACCGCTGCGCGACTGATGGAGCTTGAACCTTCACGAATCCCGTCCATCAAGGGGGTTGTGCGCCTGGGGGGCACCATCGCGGAGGGGCGTATCGAACGGACAGGCGACACCATCGCCTCGCGCCCCTACAAGGTCGTCAAGCACCTCAACGAGATGCGCGCCGGCTGGTTGCCCCTGATTCTGGGCGGCTGAACGCCGGAGCGACGCTACAACCCAAACTGGCTGACGAACAGCTCCTGGGCCTTCGTCTCCACTGCCCCAGGCCGCGCCTTTCGTACGGTGGCGATCGCCTCGTCCGGCAATTCGCCCGCGGCGACAAGGCAACACGCGGCCAGCGTCCCCGCCCGGCCGAGGCCGCCTCTGCAGTGGAACACGACATGTTGCCCCGCGCGCGCGAGCGTCAGCGCCACATCGACGACGAAGCGCGAAGGGCCGAGCGGCGGCGTTCCACCATCACGGATCGGGAAGCGGAGCACCGCCACCCCGCGCAGCGAAGCCTCCGCGACCAACCGAGCGAGGCCAAGCTCAACGAGCTCATCGTCCTCCACCAAAGAGACGAGCACACCGACGTGATGCAGGCCGGCGA
Organism: Deltaproteobacteria bacterium; assembly: GCA_947486185.1. Lineage (GTDB taxonomy): Bacteria > Myxococcota_A > UBA796 > UBA796 > SXON01 > CANKTH01. The sequence continues at coordinate 11,315 of CANKTH010000063.1, read as the reverse complement.
GCCGATCCAGGTCGAGCTCGAGATCCCGTGCCCACGGATGTCCCGTGGCTGAACTGGCCTTTTTACCGGGGGCGAGCGTCAGGCCGATACGACCCCGAAGCACCTGTGGGAGCCACGCGACCTGGATCGGGTCGGAGACCGAGGTGCGCGCGGCGAGGACAGGTGCGGCCGGGACCAGCTCCTCACACGGCGGATCGTCCTCTTCGTCGGCGAGCTCCTCAATCTCCTCCAGCTCACGCCACGCCGAGGGATCGAAGCCACGAAAGGCGTCGGGCACGAGGGTGGGGCGGCTCACGACCCGTTCCGCGGCAGCAGGAGCGCCCCGCTGGGCGAGGCTGTCCGCGAGGCGCAGCAGCTCGACCCGCTCGGGCACAAGATCACGCCACGCCGCCGGTAGGGCACGGACCCCCCCAGCGCCACCCACGAACATCCCCGCGATCGCCGCGACACTGTCGCTGTCGCCGCCAATACGCGCTGCGCGATCCACCGTGAGCGCGAAGTCACGACCCCAGCTCAGCGCCGCCGCGACGCCGAGGCCCAGGGCGCTGGGAGACCGCCAGCCCCCATCTCCCGGCGGGATGGCACTTTCGTCCAGCCATTGCGGCGCGGGGCGCCCCGCGAGCGCCAGCGCGGCGAGCAGGGACTCGGCGACGATGCCGCCGCGCGCCCAGTCGAGCCGCAAGCGATGGACCGCACGTAGCACAAGCTCGGCATCAAAGCGCTGCTCTTCCATAGCCCACCGCAGCATCCAGCTCGCTGCGATCGCCGCCTCCAGCGCGTTGGGGTGGCCGTGCGTCACCTGGGCGGACACCTCGGCGGCGACGGTCAGCTCGTCGCCATAGAACGCGATGGCCAGGGGCGCGACACGCATGACCGCGCCACACCCGTCGGAGCCGCGCTCCCCCGAGCTGCGCCACGAGAGGTCCCGCTCATAGTTCCGGGCCCCCGCCTGGCATGTGCCCCCGGGCGCGGTGGAAGGCGTGAGCGGATCGTGGAGCCACTCGACGAAACGGCGCCCCACCGCGTGCCCCAGCCGGTCGGCGTCGAGTGGACCGGCAGGCTGGTCGAGCACCGCCCGAGCCAGGTACAGCGACATGTGGGTGTCGTCGGTCCATTTGAAGGCGCCTGGCACCACCGGCACAGGCATGGTGCGGACGCGCGGCAGCCCGACGAACTCCAGCGGACGCCCGTAAGCATCCCCCAGGGCCAACCCGAGGAAGGCACCACGCGCACAATCCGGGAAGTCCGGCCCGTTCATCAGCACCCCTCGTTGAGCCTAACCGATCCGCGCGCGCACTGGGCGCCGCTGGGGCGCCGTCCAAACCCGCTCAGCGGTAGTCCGTGACGTGGCGCCGGCCTCGGGCGCGGGACTCGCGGCTCTGTTGACACGCGACACAGCGCCGCACGTGGGGCAGCAACACGAGGCGCGCCACCGGGATGTCCTCCCCGCAGCCTTCGCAAATGCCGAACTCGTTGGGGTTCGCCTGAAGCCTGTCCAGGGCCTGGTCGAGCGCCCGAAGACGCTCCGCGCGCTCCCGGTTCCGCGCGGAGGCGATCGTCTGGTCCATCTCCCGGTGCGGCGCCTCGTCTTCGTCGGCTGCGCTGGCGACCGTCTCCGCGGCTTCGACCCGCACGGCGATCGCGCCCTCGACGAGGAGCTGCTCTCGGGCGTTGTTCAACGCCTCAAAGACGTGAGGTACGTGCTCGGGTTCCAGGTTCGCTCCGACGTCCGGCCTCTCGCCGGCAAGGGGTACAGTGGAGTTTCGGGGCGGTCACGGCTCGCCGAGGCGCGCCGCCGCCGCGCACAGAAATCAACAAAGTCAGATTGCAAAAAAGCGAAGGGCGTAGCGGCAAGTCACCGTTACGCCCCATGCTATCAAGACATCGTCGAAGATGTGGAGCTGAGGGGAATCGAACCCCTGACCCCCAGAATGCCATTCTGGTGCTCTCCCAACTGAGCTACAACCCCGGAAGCGTGGCGAATGTATCTTGGGGAAACCCGACGTCAAGCCGACACCGCGGGAATTCTCGTCAGTCCGGCGTCGCCGTCGGCTCGTCCTCGGCGTCGGAGTAGTCGGGCGCCATCATCGACGCCAGGCCCAGACCGAGGAGCAGGCCCACGGCGACGAGGAGCACCGCTCCGCCCACCAACCACCAGGCCGACCGGTGCTCGTCCTCGACAACCACAGGGGTGGTCGCACCCGGTTCCTCCGAAACCGCGCCGTCCGGGCTCGCCTCGGCGGGTGCGAGGACGGCAGGCGACAGGGCCGCGGGCGACAGCTCGGCGGGCGAAGCAGGCGAAGTGACAGGCCCTGCCGTGCGCGCCCCACCCACCAAAATGCCCGAGTCTCCCGGGGGATCGACGGGTCGGGGCTCCTCGGAGAGTGACCACAGGGGCCGCGCGCCGTCCCTGAGCCGAGCGGCGAGGCGCGGATCGATGAGCGTCGCGTCGGAGCCGCCTTCACTCAGCACCCCCGCTTCGTCGCCCCCCCGCGGCTCTGTGTTGAGGCGATCAGATTGGTTCAAGCTGCTCATCACGCGGGTGGGCTCGGTGTTGAGCCGGCTCCGTTCCTCGTTTGGACCGGGCCGGACAGGGGCGACGCCCACGGCGGGCCTCCGGCCCCCCCCGACGGGGCTGGGCATCAGTGCCGTGGCGTCCAGGTCGAGATCTTCGAGCGCCTCTTCAGCCGCGGGCGGACGCAGGCTCACGACGCCGCGGGCCGCCCGTGCGATCGGAGCGACAGAGCCGCTCGGATCGAGGGCGGGGCTACGAAACTCCGGCGCCGGGCGGCGGAGCGCGGTCACCGGGAGCGACGAGGAGGGATCGGGGGGCGGCCCAAAGCCCGCGCCCGGCCCCGGCGTGCGCCCCGTCGGGGTCCCTTCGCGTAGCCCGAACGCACGCGCCGCGGCGTGACCGAAGGAGCCGTCCGTAGCCTCAGTCTGGGGACGAGGCTGTCCGTCGGTGGGGATGATCGTGCCACGCGGTAAGGCGGCCCTGCGCGCCGCCTCCAACGCATCACGGGAGGTCGGGAGCAGCGACGCCGTCGGATCCACCGGCACGCCGAAGCCAGGAAAGGCTCCACCAGGCTGCGCGAGCCCCAACCGAGCGGCGGCGCCGGGCTGCGCGGTGGGCCCCGCCACCTCGGGCGGAGGGAGCGCGAACGCCTCCGATTCGCCCAACGCAGAGAGGTTGAGCGCCTCGAGGGCAGTGGGCTCGTCCGTTCCAGGCCGGAACGGGTTGGACATCACCGCGGTCGCCTCAGGCTCCTCGCTGAGCCCTGGCAGGACCTGCTCAGGGGAATCGCCGACGGTTGACCGGCCGAGGAGCTGAGCGCCAGACTCCTCCGCGGCGTCGTCGTGTGGTCCTCCACGTTTCGTCAATCGTCCCCCGACCCTGCTACGCCTGTTGTATCGCAACGCACCCCGTCGCCGCAAACCCGCCGCCCGAGAAGGCCGCCGAGCCGCGCGACCGGCCCTCCTCCTTGTGCTGGTAGCGAGCCCAGATCGGGTTAGCTTGCCTCATGGGCTCGCTTGAGAACATCGCCGACCACTCGATCCTCCATCTCCGGACGGACACGCTCGTGGGCAAGGGCCCGCACTGTCACTTGCAGCGCGCCGAGTCGTATGTCTCCCAGAATCATGCCAGCATCTCGTGGCGCGGAGGCTCGTGGCGCATCCTGGATCTCGGCAGCCTGAATGGCACGTTCATCAATGGGAAGCGTCTCGCCGCTCGTGAGCAGACGCTCGCCCCCGGGGATCGTATTGGGCTCGGCACCCCCACCCATTTCTGGATCGTGAAGGACGTCGAACCGCCCTCCGGAAGGGCGCGCAGCCTCAAAGACGGCCGCGAGATCGTGTCCACGGGCGGGGCGCTCCACCTCCCGTCGGCGGACCTTCCCGAGATCTCCGTGTTCCAGGACGCCGAAGAGTCGGCCTGGGTGCTCGACGGACGGCGGATCTACTCGGGTATGAGGGTGACGGCGGGGGGCGAAAAGTGGGAGCTTGAGCTCCCGGGTCGCGGCATGGTCACCTCAGGGCCGACCAGTCTGTCACTCCTGCGGGCCCAGCTCAAATTCCAGGTGTCTGCCGATTTCGAGCATGTCTCACTCACGCTCACCGAAGGTGCGCAGACCCTTACGTTCCCCACCCTGGTCACCTTGTGGCCGGCCTACCTGCTCGCTGAAGAGCGGCTCCGCGACCAGGGCGTGGACGCCCACGACCAGGGCTGGATTCCGATGGAGAGACTCGAGCGAAAGTCGGACATGGATCGCCGCAAGATTGACATCTACGTCGGCCGCTTGAAGGACACGCTCGCACGCGAAGGTGTCGCGGACAACGAGCATATCGTCGAGGTTCGACGCGGGCAACGTCGCATTGGGGTCGAACCCGACCGCATCACCATTGAGGTCGCCCGACGTGACGCCCCCGCGCGACGCTGATGGTCACCTCCCTACGGGTATCCCTCCTTCCGGATCCCTCCCTCCGTTCCACCTGCTGACAGGAGCGCCGCCTCATGGGTAGCCTGCGCCGTTATCCAAATGGGAAGCCCATCATCTTGACGGGAAACGTCATGTTGGGTCGTGCACCCGGCTGCGACATCATCGTCACCGATGTGTGGGTGTCGAGTCGCCACGCCAGCCTGGAGTGGCGCAACAACGAGTGGGTGCTCAGGGATCTCGGGAGTCGGAACGGCACCTGGACCGGCACCCGACGCTTACCGAGCGGCGCGTCCGTGGCGCTCAAGGAGAAAGACCGTTTTGGCCTCGGCTCCGTCGACGCCAACTGGGAGCTCGTCTCGGCCAGCCCACCCGTCGCCTGTGCTCGAAACCTCCAGACCGGGGCACAGTTTTATGCGTCCGACGGCAGCCTCACCGTGCCATGCTCGGACGGCACCTCCATCACGCTCATCGAAGACGCCGAAGAGAGCGCGTGGGTGCGGGAAGGACATCGGGTGAACCCAAGCTTCCCGCTGTTTGCCGGTGAGTGGCGCTACGCGCTGTCGCTCCCCGGCGTAGTGGACGAGACCATCGCGCAGGCGCGCCTGCTTCTGTCTCGGGCACACCTGACCTTTTTCGTGTCGGGCGACATGGAGCACATCTCGATTGAGGTCCGTGACGGCGCCGAGCAGTCGCGTATGCCTCCCCGTGCCCCGTTCTGGCCGGTCTATGTGCTGGCGGAGGAGCGCATCCGGGATGGCGATGAAGCCGAGGATGGCGGATGGTTATCCCTTGAGGAGCTCGGCAAGCGCTGCGGAATGGACCGTCGGGCGCTCGATATCTACTTCGGCCGTGTTCGCGCCGCCCTGTCGCGGGAAGCGGTCGGCGACTCCGACTCCATCGTCGAAGCACGGTCGGGGGCACGACGGATCGGTCTGCCCGCTGCGCGGCTGAGCGTCGTCCGCGGCGGCCGATGAGCGCCCGGTCAGCCACGATTATCTGTGCTGAACCAGCATTAATCCCGCGCGCGGCTCGCCGAGCGGCGCAGGGCACTCGCCCCCTCCCATCTTCGCCCCATTCGCGATAGGCTTGCCCACGATGCGCCCGATCTTCTGCACGCTGCTCGTAGTCCTCGCGCTCGCGCGTCCCGCCCACGCCGGCGACGCCGAGTATGGCCTCCACATCCAACTCGCCGCGGAGATGAAAAACCTCGCCGCGCGCAACGCGTGGTCTGGCGTTGACACCAACTACCTCAGGCTCTACGCGCTCGAGGCGAAAGGTGAGCGCCTCACGGCCGAGGAGCACAAGCTCGGCGCCGAAGCGGCGCGTGCTCTGGGGAACATCGCGGAGTGCCAGCTTCGGCTCGAACGCGCCTTCAAGGTGGGCGCGGACCCCGCCGTCGCCGGCATGATCGTAGAAATCAAGTCCGCGTACGGGACCGCCACGCTCACGGTCGAGGGCAAACACCGGCCCCAGCTCCTGGCCGACGTCCCTCCCTTCGCCCCCGACCAGCGCGCCGCGATCCTCTACGCGAACAGCAGCCTGGACGCCTCTCGTCGTTTTGACGGACTGCTCCCCGCCGGCACCTACCTGGTGGCCGGGGGGACCCTCACCATCGGCGCGGACTCGAAGCAGGTGGCCGCGCTGACGGCAACGGGCGTCCGGATCGCCGGCGTAGCCGCTGCTCCCGTGGTGCAGGTGCCGAAAGAGAAGGTAGACCACCCGGTTGGCCTCATTGCGAGCACCGCCGCCGCCGCAGCAGCCTCCGGGCTCTGTTATGGCCTCGCGATGTCGAGCAAGGGTGACTTTGCTGATACAACCACTACTTATGCCGACCTTCAAGGCATCGCAACCCGCACCAACCTGCTGGGTGGGCTCGCGGTAGGCGGGGCCGCCGCGACGGTGGGCCTGGGCGTCGCGCTCGCGGTCGCGTGGTGAGCTGATGCGCCTGCACCTGTTCCTGGGCTTATTCCTCGCCGGTTGTCCCTTCATCCGTGAGGCCGATTGGGACAAGGCCGCCGACCGAGACCACGACGGCTTCCGCGCGGCCGAGGCCGGGGGGGACGATTGTGACGACAAAAACGCGGCGATCAACCCGCTGGGTATCGAGAGCTGTGACGGCACCGACAACGACTGCGACGGGGAGATCGACGGGCCGGGCAGCGAAAACGTACGCACGTGGTACAAGGACCTCGACCAGGACGGCTACGGAGACCCCGGACAAGTGGAGATCGCGTGTGACACTCCGGCGGATGCTGCGGACAACGCGGAGGATTGCGACGACAGCGCTGCGACGGTCCACCCCGGCGCCACTGAAGCCTGCGACGGGATCGACCAGGATTGTGATGGTGTCGCAGACAACGGCGCGAGCGGCGGGCCCTGGTACCGTGACGCCGATGGCGACGGATTTGGCGACAACAACGACACCATCGAGGAGTGTCTCGGCGGGGACGGTTACGTCGAGCTCTCAGGCGACTGCGACGACAACGACGCGCTGGCCCTGCCGGGCGCCGAAGAGCGTTGTAATGACGCTGACGATGACTGTGACGGCGAGGTAGACGAAGAGCCCACGGACGCCGCGAGTTGGTACACCGACGCGGACGGCGACGGCTACGGCGATGAGAACGAGGTCACTTCGGCGTGCGCCGCGCCCACCGGCACCGTGGCCGAACCCGGCGACTGTGACGACAACGACGGGAGCGCCTATCCGGGCGCCAACGAGGTCTGCGGCGGCGGAGACGAGAACTGCAACGGGGTCGTCGACGAAACCACCGCGGTGGACGCCCAGACCTGGTACAGCGACACCGACGGCGACGGTTACGGCGCGAGCGGCGGCGTGACCCAATGCAACGCCGCCGGGCGGGTGCTGCTCAGCGGCGACTGCAACGAGCTCGTCGCGTCGATCAACCCCGGCGCCACCGAGGTGTGTAACGGCGCGGACGACGACTGCGACGGCGACACGGACGAGTCCGACGCGGATGACGCTGTGGTCTGGTATCTGGACGGCGATGCGGACGGCTATGGTGTCGACAGCGACTCTGTGGTCGCCTGCGATGTCCCCGCCGGCTACGCCGACCTTTCCGGGGATTGCGACGACGCTGACAGCGCCTCGCGGCCCGGAGCGCTCGAGGTCTGCGGCGGCGGCGACGAGGACTGCGACGGCGTCACCGACGAAGACGACGCGAGCGACGCGGGCACCTGGTACGCCGACGGCGACGGGGACGGCTACGGGGACCCCGATGACATCACCGTCGCCTGCCTGGCCCCGCACGCGAGCCAGCCCACCGGCGAGGACTGCGACGACGGCGATCCCGACGTCAGCCCCGCGGGCACCGAAGCGTGCAACAGCGCAGACGATGACTGCGACGGTGACACCGACGAGGGCGAAGCAGTCGGCGCCGAAGCCTGGTTTCCCGACGCCGACGGCGACGGCTACGGGGATCCCGACGGTGTTGTCTTGGCTTGCGGTGCACCCACCGGCTACCTCTCCGGCGCCGACGACTGCGACGATACCCGCGAGGACGTCTACCCGTCGGCCGCCGAGGTTTGTGCGAGCGGCGTCGACGAGAACTGCTTGGGGAGCGACGAAGACTGCCGCATCGACTCTGAGCACCTGCTCACCGAGGCCGACGTGATCTTCCTCGGCGCCAACGAGCTCGAGCACGCCGGGAGCGGTCTGGCCGCGATCTCCGGCTTGGACTCGGTGCCCGGCATCAGCCTGCTCATCGGGTCGCCCGGAATCAACAGCGGCTCGGGCACCGTGTGGATGGTGTCACCGAGCGGCGGGGCCACCCTGAGCACCACCACGGCGCGGCGCATCAACGGCACAACCAGCACCGGCGCCCTCGACCAACGGCTCGGCGAGGTGCTGACCGGCCCGGGCGACGTCAACAACGACGGCGACGTGGACCTCGCGTTGGGCGTATCCAAGGGGAACTACAACGCCAGCGACTCGGGCATCGCCCACCTGATCTTCGGCCCGATCCCGGTCGCGACCACCACAAGCGCCGCCTCCCTCCACTATTATGGGGAGAACACTGGCGCTGAGTGCGGCGCGGCGCTCGCGGGTGGCTCGCTCGACACCGACTCGCGCACCGAGCTGGTCGTCGGGGCGCCAGGGGAGAGCACGAACGGCGAGGACGCCGGCGCGGTATACGTCATCGACTATGCCGGTACCGGCTGGAAGAACATCTCCACCGCGCCGACCCGGGTGGACGGCGAGGAGGGCGAGCGCTTCGGCGCAGCGATCGCGGTCGACGACCTCGACGGCGACGGGAGCGACGATCTCGCGGTAGGCCTCCCCGGCGCGACGGACTCCGGCACCGGTGGGTCTGTCAGGTTGTACCTTGGTTCGATCAGCGGAAGCCTCACCAACGCGGACGCGGACGGCACCTACTCCCCTGGCGCGGAAGACGCCGAGCTGGGCGCCGCGTTGGCGGCGATTCAGGATCACGACGGCGACGGCTACGCCGAGCTCTGGGTCGGTGCGCCAGGGTCCGCCGAGTGGAGCGACGCCGGTGGTGCGGCCATGCTGCTCGGGTGGGACGGCGACTGGGTCGAAATCGGCGTGCTCGGCGGCGATACCGACGGCTATGCCTTGGGCGCGAGCGTCGCCGACGCGGGCGACGTAGACGGAGACGGCTTTCACGATCTGCTTGCGGGAGCCGGGGAGGCTCGGCGGGCGTGGCTGATCTACGGGCCGATGGACGCGGCGGTCGAAGCGACCGACGCGGACACCGTGTTCCTTGACGAGCTGGACTCGGCCGGTTCAGCTACGGTGATCGGCGCGGGGGACACCGACGGAGACGGCTATGACGACATCGTCATCGGCGCCGCCACCGCGACAATTGGGCTCCTGAGCCAGAATGGCGCGGCATACCTCTTCTACGGCGCTGGGGACTGACGGCCGTCGCCACCCTCAACCAGATGATCCTGGAGACGGTCCTACAATGCCCTCGCAGACCCCGCCCCAGGTCCGTTTCACGACGCGCGCGCCCGCGCTGCTGCTGGCGGGCCTGATCGGCGCTGGGCTCGCGGGCTGTGCGGACCCCGATACCAAAGCGCCGGGCGACAATCCGACGCCCCCCACGGGGCTGACCGACGATACGGCAACTTCGCCGCCCGATTCAGGCGCGAACGTGATCCGACTGGGGCCACCGGCGCCTACCGTGGGCATTTACGGGATCGCAGCCGACCCGAGCTACGTGTATGTTGCCAACTTACACGTGCCGTTCATCACCCTGGCAAGCCCCCAGACTGGGGCGTGGATCGGCGCGATCGACCTGCGGGACGCGGGTATCTCGGCGGCTTTCTTCCCCCGGCTCTTCCTGTTTGGGGACCGGCTGTGGATCACTCAGCAGAACGAGGACCGCCTGGTGCGCCTCGTGGTGCCCGAGGGCAGCCTCGATGGTGAGATCACGGTGGACGACCATTTTGGCGGACTCACCGCCGACGACACCACCCTCTACGTCTCTCTCCGGCGGGGCACGATCGTCGGCTATGACGGGGAGACGGGCACGCGCGTGCTGACCCTCGACGCGCCGGAAGGCACGGCGATCGCGGTTGAGGCCGACCACTTCGCGGTCCTGGGGCCCCCGACACAGCCGGCGGCCTACCTGCTCAATCGTGAAGGTGACCTGCTGTGGGAGGCCGAGCTCTCGGAGTTCGCCTCGCTCAACGACGTCGCAGTGCTCGACGGGCGGGTGTTCGTGACCGACCGGATCAGCGGCAGTGTCGTAGCGCTCGAGGACGGGCGAGAGGTGGGGCGGATCCATACGGGCTCCGACACTTTTGCCTTGTACCGCCGGGGTGAGGTGATCTATGTCACCAACCGGCAAGGCGCGGCGCTGTCGGCGGCGGGGGCCTACGATGGCACCCCCGCGCGCGTCACCGCGATCGATCGTGATCTCAACGTCTTGTGGACGGTCGACCTCGCCAAGACGATACACTTCCTCGCCTCGGATGGAGACCGTTTGTGGGCCGCAAACGAGGACTCTCTCCAACTATCGGCGATCGACCCCACGACACGCACCGAGACGCTCCGCGGCCCGCGCCTGGGGCTTACGATCGACGCCCTCACCGCCGCCGACGAGTGCATCTTCTTCGGGAGCCACCTGACTGACGAGGTGTGGGCGGTCAACCGGGGGGGCGAAGCCGAAGGTATCGGTGTTTGCGGCTGGCCCTTTGTCGCCGTGCCTATAGGTGGCAGCTTGGGGGTGCCCTGTCAGGAGAGCGGAGACGTGGCCACGGTGTCGACCGACCCGCTGCGCCTCACCGAGACCGACGACATCGCGACCACCTTCCACGTGACCTGCCCCGACGGACTGTGTACCGGGCACAAACAGTTCCTCAGCGCCGCGGACGACGGCGGCACGTTGGTGTGGACCGAGCCGGCGACCGCCTCCTTACGATGGGCCGACGGCCGGAGCCTCGTACTACGCGACTCGGTCGAGTTCGCCGCCAAGGTCCAACATTTTGACGTTGCGGCCCTCGACGGTGGACTCGTGGTCTATGAGCCTATCGACCAGCGGCTGATCCGTGTCGTCGGGGGCGCGGCCACCGGAAGCGTATCCGTGCCCGGCGTAGAGGTGGCTTTTCCGCTGGTGATCGACGGGGACCGCGTGTGGGTCGGCCAGACGGCCTTCGATAGCGCGCTCAACGAGGTCGGCAGCGTCGGTGGCGGCGCCGCCGTCGCGGCGAGCGAAGGCGTGGTGGTGACGCAAGACACCGATGCGCTGATCGCCTGGGTGGACGGGGTCGAGGCCGGTCGTGTCGCGCTGGACGATCTGTCCGTTCCACCCTGGGTTTCTTTGAGCGGCGACTATGGACCGTTGCGGTTTCGGGCCGTCGGCCACGACTTGTTCATCGCCAACACCTTCC
>CANKTH010000062.1 GCA_947486185.1 Deltaproteobacteria bacterium | reverse complement strand
GTCCGACTCATCGGTCAAGCCGTCGCAGTCGTTGTCGAGCCCGTCACAACGTTCGACGTCGGAGCCCGACACCAAGGCCGAGCTGTCGTCACAATCGCCGGCGACCGCGACATACCCATCCGGGGCGTCGCACGCGTTGACCGTGTCGGTGGCGTCGCCGAAGCCGTCCCCGTCATCGTCAGCGTACCAGGTCGCTACGTCTGAAGCGGTGTTTTCGTCCACGGTGGCGTCACAGTCGTCGTCCATGTCGTTGCAGAGCTCGGTCGCGTCGGGGTTGACCGCCGCGTCGGTGTCGTCACACTCCTGACACGCGAAGAACCCGTCACCGTCGCCGTCGGCCGCGCCGGTTGAACCATCACAGTTGTAGTCCGCCGGATCCGCACAGTCCGTCTCCGAGGCGCCTGGGTTGTACGCCGTGCTGCCGTCGTCACAGTCGCCCGGGAGGTCCGTGTAGTCGGCGGGGACGACGCAGGCCTCGACGACGCCCAGACCGCCATAGCCGTCGCCGTCCTCGTCGATGTACCAGGTCGAAGCATCCGAAACGCTCGGATCACCGTCGTCCTCCAGGCCGTCGCAGTCTTCGTCACCGGCGTCGCACACCTCGATCTCCGACGGGTTCACCGTCGCGTCGGTGTCGTCGCAGTCCGTGTCGTCGCTCACCCGGTTGCTCGGTGACACACAATAGAGTGCGCCCGCGTCTTCGTCGCCGAAGCTGTCACCGTCGAGGTCGAGGTAGTACGTGCTGCGCCCGCTGGCGCCGCTGTCGGCGTCATCGACCAGCCCGTCGCAGTCTTCGTCGGCGCCGCCACAGGTCTCGGTGCCCGCCGGGTTGATCGACGCGCTGCTGTCGTCACAGTCGTCGTCGTTGGCGACTTCGCCGCTGCCTGCCGAGCAGGAGGTAGACCCAGTGGAACCACCGTAGCCATCGCCGTCAGTGTCACGATACCAGGTCGTGGCGTCCACTGCGTCGGCCTCGTCGGTGACGCCGTCGCAGTCGTCGTCCGAGCCGTTACAGCGTTCGGAGTCTCCAGGGGAGATATTGGCGTTCCCGTCGTTGCAGTCGGTGCTGTTGGACACGTACCCGGAGGGCGCTGAGCAAGCGGCGGTGGTGGTCGCCGAGGTGCCGTAGGTGTCGTTGTCGGCGTCACGGTAGTAGGTGGTGGTGACCCCCTCGTCGACGGTGGTGTCGCAATCATCGTCGATGGAGTTACACGACTCCGAGGCCCCCGGGTGGATCGAGGCGGCGCCGTCGTTACAGTCGGTGGACGTCGCGTAGTAGGCGGCGCCCGGGTCGGTGCAGGCGAGCACGGTAGTCGTGCCTGCGTAGGTGTCGGAGTCCGAGTCAAAGTACCAGGTCAGCTCGTCCGTGGCGTCGGTAGTGCTGCCGTCACAATCGTTGTCGGTGCCGTAGGTGGTGCAGAGCTCAGGGGCCCCTGGATAGGCGGTGCTGCTGGAGTCGTTGCAGTCAGTGGAGTTGCTGACATAGCCGGTGGGCGCGGAGCAGCCCGTGCTCGTGGTCGCGGAGCTGCCATAGGTGTCGCCGTCACTGTCGCGGTAGTAGGTGCTGGTGACGCCCTCGTCAACGCTCCCGTCGCAGTCGTCGTCGGTGCTGTTGCACGTCTCGGTGGCGCCGGGGTTGATCGCGGCGTTGCTGTCGTTACAGTCGGTGGCGGTGGTGTAGCCGTCGCCGTCGACGTCGGGCGCGGAGACCGTGATCACGACTGTGGTACGATTCCAGCCGTCGCCGCTCGAGCTTCCGGTACCGTTGACGGCGTTTCCCGCGGCAGACAGGGTGTAGCTGCCCGCCGTGCTCGGGGCGGTCCAATTGAAGTCGAAGGTGTAGCTCCCGCTCGACATGGTCTGGCGCGACGAGTGGGTGACTTCGCTACCCGAAAGCCGCGTATCGGCGCCCGCAGAGAGCGTGCCTCCCGATGTGGAGACGTTGAGCCCAGCGCCGGTGCGCGTCGCGTTGCTGGTGCCGACGATGAATGTCAGCGCCAACGTGTCGCCCGGCGCCGCGGTGGTCGCGCCTCCGAAGCTGGTCGAGGTGGTCGCGTCAGCCGAAGCGCCGTGACAGGTACAACCCGTGGTCGAACGGCCAGTTATTCCGCCGCTATAAGCGACGGCGAGGGAGGAGAGGAGGATGAGATGCATCGCGGAACTATAGATCAACTCTTCACATCGTTTCGTAAGGAACCTTACGAATGCCGCCCTCGCCGACCCGCGCCGACCCGCCAGTAGAACGACGCCTTCCTCAAGGTCCTCGATCCAACCGACGGTAAGCTACGATTCGCCAATCCCCGTCTTCACGCCGAAGCTCGACCTCCACCGCCCAGAGATCGGCGTCCACCGGCACCACGCCGTCCTCAAAGTCCGCGACTGCGGCGTCCATACGCGCGACCGCCACATCCCCGGCCCGGGTGACCTCGATCGGCGAGAGCGCGACCGAAATCGGTCCGCGGCGTAAGAATTGAAGGTAAAGGAGCCGTTCCAGGTCGGCGCGCTGATGCCCTCCGAGCTCCAAGTCGCGGTATTGCTCGGATATCGGCGCCATCACCGCGTCGATGTCCGCGTCCCGCGCGCCGGCCGCGACCGCCTCGATCTGTTCGCGGATCCGGTCTTCTTCGTTCACCGGGCGGCTCAGGTACCAGCCCCCACAAACGGTCAGGAGCAGGCCCACCACAACGACGCCAACCTTTGCGAGGCTCGTCATGGGGAATCCCTTCGTGTCTTCTCCACGTCCGCGAGCACGCGCTCCACGGATTCAGACATTGAGTCTCGATAATGCCGAAGATCGGGCCCGTGGAGCGGCCGCCCGTCGGCCACCAGCGTGACCGACTCGGAGACCGCCCGATTCGGCGGGCAGCGATGCTGCACCGCCCCCAGCCAATCCGTCAGCGCCGAACGAACTGAGTGATCCAACTGTACGTCTTGCGCGGCGCGGTCCAACACGTCGCGGGTGTTGAGGTCCAGCTCGATGAATTCGGCGCGCACGCGACTGGTGATCGTGAGGGCAAAGCGCCATCCCGAGCGGGACGGCGTGATCCGACGGAGGTTCTGCGTCACCGTGAGCCAGGTGATGTGTACGGGGACCTCAAGCATCTCGGGGTGATGGAGCACCAGCTCGAAATGCGGCCAGGCTCTCTCTGCGAACAGCTCGGACGCTGAGCGTCGGTCGGTGGAGCCTGGATCGGTCGGCCGCTCACTCTCGGGATCCGTACGGGGAACCGTCATGGTGGCGACGATGCCCTTGGGCCCGAGGGCCACCTGGAGGTGCCGGATGATCACCCTTCGGGCACGGGAGAGGGTGGTCGTTGCCTCAACATCGGAGACGACAGCCGCATGCGCCGGCGAATGTGTCGAAGGGCTTCGATGGGTGCTCGGCAACCACTCGAACAGCTCGTCGCAGAGGACGAGCAGCGCGGCGACGGGATCGTCGTCGGCCGAAATGACCTGGCTGGGGACCGAGTGGAGGAGGACCGCGCGTACGGCGTCCTTGACAATCTCAGCCCCGAGCCCGGGAACGCCCTCACACAGGTGGTGAAGCAGCCACGCCCCGAGCAGCCCGTGATCGGGCCTTCCGAGCTCCAGCTGCTCCTTGATCCACGGGTCGAAGGTAGATGTTTCGCTCAGATCGGCGTAGCCGAGCTCGGTGAGATCGGCTTGGGCACGTTCGATCAGGCGTCGGCCGATGTCCCGCACCGCGGTGCGCGGCCCGGCGCGGAGCCACTCATCAAGGATCTTGTGTCTGTGGGCAAGATCTGTGCGCGGACCGCCGCGCGGAAGCAGGTCCATCGCGACATCGTGGGTCAGCACCGCGAGAGAAAAAGCCTGGATGAACACCTGTACCGCCTCCGGACTCGGCGGGAGCTCGCTCTCCCCGCGTCGGGCCATCAGCTCTCGGAGGGTCCACCCGTGGATCGGCATGCCAGGTGCTTCGATCTGAATCTGACCGAGAAAGTGGCCAGCAACATAGAGTTCCAAGACATGCTGGAGGTGACCGGCAGCGAAGGCGCGATCCTCGGCGTCATCCGCCGCGCCGATCCGGTGGAGCACGTCTGCGAGGCCGAGGTTCCACGGCAGCCGCACCACCTCGGTGGCGTGAAACTGCACGAGCGTCCGCATAGAATCGGCCATCGCTGAAGGCAAGAACCGGAACTCCTTGAGCCGGCCGAACAGCAGGAATCGAATCCCTTCCCGCAGCACATGGGCAACGGCCGTGACCAGCTTACGCTCGGCGGTGCCTGGCGGGGGCACCCGAACGATGCGTAACAGTTGGTGACCAAACCACAGGCGCAGCCAGTTCCGCGCGTGGATCCCCTCCGAACGGAACGCGCCCAACGTTTCGGTGGACCCGCTACGCCCCCGCCGCTCCGTAAGTACCCGCCCGAGCTGGACCCTCGCATCCTCCGCTGCGGACCTCCACTCTCGCTCGAACTCCCGAGACCAGCGTTTGTCGCCGAGCGCGCGGAGCCGCTCATGCAGCCGCGTCCACTGGGCCAAGAGGGCCCAGGCGAGCGTGTCGGTGTCCGCGGCGGGACCGGGCGGGAGCACCAGCGGGAGGCCCTGGGGTTCCGCGAGGCTGGCGATCGCCGAAGCGAGGCATTCGAGGCGAAACTGACGCGCGGAGTGCTCCCGCTGCGGCCGGGTCGGCAGCCCCCCGACCAGGTCGGACGAGGTAGCGAGCGCGGCCAACTGGCGCGCGACCGCACCGACCATGGTTCGCGCTTCTTTCCCTCCGAGGTTCCGGAGGCCCGGCGCGGCGGTGAGGAGCTGCTGCAGCGTCCAGACGCCTAGCCGCTCCGCCAGGTCGAGATACCCCGGGGAGAGGCCGGCCCCCGCCCGCTCCAGGAGCATCTCGGTCAGAAGGTCCTGAGTTGCCTGGAGCTGCTCCAGGCGCCCCGCAACGCCGTGAGAGGTGAGCGCCGCCACCCTCCGCCCCAACTCTGCCTGCTGACCGACGGCGCGTAGCGCGCGAAGCGTGCTGAGCAGCTGCGTCTGCCCCGCGTAGTACGCGGACATTGAACGCAACTTCTCCCGGAGCTCAGCCACCGCCTCGGGAGAAGCGTCCGCCTGCGAGAGCTCAACCACGACCCAGAGCTGGCGCAACACCGTCACCCTCGGGCCGCTCACGCCCAACTCAACCGTGTGCGAAGTCGACAACAACACCGCGTCCGGGGTCTCTGGGTTGGGGTGGAGGGTAGGTCGCCCCCCCGCGTCGATGACGGGACCCCGGGTCCGCCAACGAGAGAGCACGTCTTCGACTTCCATCTCCACCAATCGTGCGCTCCCATCGCTCGCGACCCCCGCCACCTCCGCCTCGGTCACCCCTCGGCCGCCCGGGGACGCGGGATCGTCTCGGAGATGCAGCGTGAGCTCCCACACCATCATCCGAATAGGCGGCTGAAAATAGAAGAGCAGCCCGCGCGCGAGATGGTAGGTCAGCGGGACGCCCGGCGTACCGGCGGACTTGAGCATCGCCGCCACGACATCGTTGAACAGGGCGCGGAAGGTGCCCCCTGCCTGGGGCGGCAGCGTGCTCATCCGGGCCTGGTCCTCTCCAGAATTCGGCGTACTTCGTCCACGTCAACCGGCTTGTCAACGAAGGCGATCTCGTGATCCTGGGGGCTCGCGGAGCGGGTGGCGTCCACCACGTCCGGATCGTAGAACGCCGACACCACCAAGGCCGGCAGATGGACGTTCTCCGCGCGCGGGGTACGCCGGCCCAGAACCTCCTTTTGTCGCGCCTCCGCCACCGGCGCCTTCTCCGGGCTGGGAGCGCCGCGTAACCACCGCAGGAGGAGGCAGCCGCCCCAGTAACGATCCGCGACATCCTCGGGTTCGAAAGGGAGCATCTGGTCCACGATCAACGCGTCATAACGCTCCTTCGAGAGCTTCTGCGCAGCGGTCTGTACATCCTCGGCCCAGTCGATGGTCCATCCCGCGTCCCGTAGCTCCCAGGCGGCGAAACCGAAGCGGCCCGGCTCATCATCCGTCCACAAAATCCGACCACGAGGCTCCATTTTCACCTCCGTTTCCAGTTGTGGGGCAGCTCCACCGTAAACCGAACCCGATAAGGAGTTCGATCCCCGCTATCCCGCGCGGCCTCGACACGACAGGAGTGGGTGACGCGCCCGCCGTGAGCGGCCACCACAGCGCGCACCATGAACAAGCCCAGCCCCTCCCCCGCGATCGCGCGGATCGGATCACGCCCCACCGCGCGGGTACCGAGTTTGTACAGCTCTTCCTGAATCTTGGCCGGGATGGGGTGTCCGACGTCCTCGACGTACAAGTTGACCATGTCGGCCTTCTTCGAGACGCCGACCGTGATCTCACGGTTGAAATAGGCGTACTTGATCGCGTTGTGCAGGAGATTGGACAGGGCGAGATCGAGGGCGTCCGCATCAAATGCAAAGTCAAGGGACCCACCTTCCCAGAGCTCCGTCAGCTTGAGGCCCCGCGTGGTCGCGACGCCCTCGAAACGTTGAACACAGCGCTGGACGACCGAGCGGAGCGGCTGCACCTTGGCCCGGATCTCCATGTGCCCGTCACTTCCGATGCCCCCGTGTGTACGCTGGGTCTCACGCCACGTGCGAATGGTCTCCGCCTCCATCCGGACATCCGCCGCCAACTTGTGGGCCAGCTCCGGCGTGAGCTCACCGCGAATCGCGAGCTTCGCGAGGTGTTGGGCCGCGTCGGTGACCCCCTGGACCGGGCCGAGCAGCGCGTGGCGGAAAAGCCCACCTTGAAGGGTGTAGTCCATCCGGCGGCGGTCCGCCTCGAGGGGCAGGGCGACCTCGTGCGCCGCCTCCTGGAGCACGTGCTCCTGCTCCGAAGAGAAATCTGCCCCATCCAGCACAAACAGGTGGCCCCGGAGCTCGGCGTGCCCCGGAATCGAGATCGGCGCCGCAATACCGGCCAGTCCCACCGGGAGCAGGGACTCACCCTGCCGCACCGGCGTGTACGAGGACCAACGACGGCTTTTGGCGATGTGTGAACCGGACACGAGCCGGAGCCGATCGACGAGGTCGACGCGCAGGCCCTCGCTCCAGGCCGAAACGAGCTCCTGGTCATTAGCGCCGCGCGCGTAAACTGCAACTTTGACGCCGCTCCTCACGTAACGATCCGCCCAGGGCTCCACCTCCTGCACGATGAGGCGGCCCAGCTCGGCGCCTGCCGCCGGTGCGAGTCGCGCCGCCATCGCGCGAAGGTCCTCCAACATCGTCCGCCGCGTCGCTTTCTGGAGCTCGCCCGCGGTCCGATCCGCAAATGCGCGGGTGACCGCCGCCTGGCGCACTCCGAGAAAGCAGCCACGTTCCCGGGTCAACGCCAGGAGCGCCCCGAGCGGATGACCCTCGCCGTCAAGCAGGAGCGGGGACCACACCGCCGAACGAATCCGCTCCCAGCCGCGCCAGCGCCGGATGATCGCCAACAGGGGACCAAGGCCCAACACGTTGTTGGCGCGTTGGACCTCCACCAGACTCACTGGCGCGACGTTGGGGCACGAGGTTTGAAGGAGCTCGCGGGGCGGCGGTCCGGCGACGCTGCCCGGGGGTTCGCTCACCGCCACGAGGTGGAGCCTGGTTGGGTCACCTCGCCAGGCGAGCACGAGGTCAGCGCCGCTCGCGCGGAAGAGCAGCTCCACCGCGGTTTTCAGGACCTCCTCCGGTCCGCGGCCGCGGCCGCGCCCGTCGTTGAGGTCCCCCAGGTTCCGCGACGCAGGCGCACCGTTCCCGGCCGCCGCGAGCTGCTCGGCGAGGCCCGCGGCGTGCGCGCGAAGGTGGTTCTCGAGCACGGTCCCCGCGTGCTCAAGCCAGGTTCGCGCAGCTTGATCCGCCACGGCGAGGCCGAATGCGGGGGTCGGCGGGGCCGCGTTGTCGAACAGCACCACCAGACCTTGCGGGCGGCCATCCTGTCGGGTCGGAAGCGGCAGGATGGTCCGCACCCGCAGTGTGCCCGGTGGCAGGCGGCCCGCAAAAAGCGAGCTGAGCTGGTCGGACCAGCGTCGAGGATCGCCGCCCAGATCTTCACAACAGCCCCGGAGGAGCTCCATCAGCTCCTCAGACAACGCCCCTGCCCCGCCCGGCGAGCCTCCGCCGCCCGGCCCCGCGGCGTCGCGCCCATCGGTGCCGCCGTCTGCCGGCCCTCGCGGCCCGGACAGGGCGCTCAGGTGAGGCCCGACACCTTGGCCCTCGCTCCTCCGCTCTCCGGCTACCCACAGCGCACCACGGTGGAGTCGCCCCGGTTGACCGTCGTGGTGCCACAACAGAAGCGCTCCAGCGGCGTTCGCAAGCTCGCCCGCTCGCCGCGCCACCGCCCGTTCAACGGCCCGAACACTCTCGTCCGGGCGTAGGAGCACCCCCAAGAGCGAGGTGGCCCTGAACTCCTCCTCGGTCTTCTCCAAGTGAAGCACACGCTCGCAGGCTGCGGCGATGTGCGGCGCGAGCTGCTGCAGACTGGTGACGTCGGCGTCGGGATCGTAAGGGCTCTGGGTGGTGCGCCACACCGCGAGCGCTCCCGCCACCTCGCCGTGGGTCGAGAGGGGCACCAGCAGCATGGTACGCTCGTCATCCGGGCCTTCAAGCCCATAGTCCGCGCGAGGCCGCGCGAGCACCTGGGCGACCCCATTGGCGCCCGACAGACACACAACCGGAAGACCGCCGCCCACGGCGGGAGGTCGGACCGAAGGCACTCCCGCCGGCTCACGCTCGACCCCCACCATCAGCCAATCATTCTGGCGGATCACCCAGTCGCCGAGCCCGCGCTCGCCGGAGAGCGTCGTCAACCGGGTCGGGCGAACATCCGTCCGGTAAAGCTGACGAAGCCTCGCCTCACCCCCAACCTGTACGACCACGTAGACCTTGGCTCCATCCGAGGACATGAGCTCGCGCACGACCTGCATCACGGCGCCGAGCGCCCCAGTCGGTGAAGTCTGACTGGCAAGCTCCGCCGCGATCCGCACCAACGCCTGGTGTACCGCGGCGCCCCGGGCGATCCGGAGGGCCAGGTCGAGCTCCGCTGCGAGGGATCGCACCTCTTCCCGGGCGATCCGGGCGTCCGCCCGGCGCTCGTACACCGCGACAACGTGCCCGGCGGGCATCGACGCCGCGCCAACGGTGGTGACGAGCGCCACGGCCCCGTCCGTGCCGTAGTCCAGAGGTTCGGCGTCAGAAGCCCAACCTGGCGAGGTGAACACCTGCGGCGGCAGCTCAGGCTCTCCCGGCGGGTCGGGCACGCCCCAGGTCACCCACGAGGTCTCCTGCCGGCTCCCCGTGGACACGCGGGCCCAAAGCGCGAGCGCCGGGGGCGTAGAAGCGTACGCAAAAAGCCGGCCACGAACCAGCGGATTGACCGCTCCTTCGAGCGCCTTGGCATCCCAGCCGTAGTCAGGGCGCAAGAGGCGCGCGAGCGCCAGGGTGCCCTCTCTCCGGCTCGCCGAGCCGCGTATCCGCTCCGCGAGCCGCGTGAGGACGGCGCTCCCAAGCGTGCCGAGGACCTCCAGGAGCCGGTACTCGGCGACCGTCGGCATACGAGGGAGGCGCCAGAAGAGGTTGATCACCGCGACGAGCTCGCCACGACCGTAGAGCTGGCCGTAAAGCATGTCGTCGAGCGGGGTGCGGATCGGCACCGCGACGGCTGCTTCGTACCGCGGCTCAGGTGGGAGAGGGGCGCACATCTTGCTGGCGGAGACCGCCGGGATCACGATGACCGCGCCGAACCGTACCGCGTGGCTGAGGAGGCCCATCGTAGGGCTTGGCTCACCCGGGCGGTCGCGCCAACGGCGCAACACTACGCCACCATCGGTATCCTCGTGGAGCACCCTCACCTCGCGCGGAGTGCCTCCCTCCATCGTCACCACGGACAGCTCCGAGCCGAAGAGCTCGCCCGCCACGGTGGCGAGGCGGAGCAAGACACGACGTGGATCGTCGTCGATCGTGCTTTGGAGTGCCCTCAGCTGCGCGAGGTGTTCGAGGTGACTCGTGTCGGAGCGCGCGATCGCGTCGAGGATGGTGGTCAGGACCCAGCCCGGCGGCGGGAGGCGAATCCACGACAACGCGCCGACTTCCCGGATACGCCGCCCCACATCCTCGGGCGGGAGCTCCCCGCACAGCACGGAATGCGCCCGGATGGTCTCCGGTACGTCCGAGGCCAACGCCGCGATCGCGTCATCCCAGGCGTGATCACACATCCAGATGACAAGCACCCCCGGCCGCCAACACTCGGCCAGGCCCGAGCTGGACCGCAGCGGCAGCACGTCTACCCCGAGCGACGAGAGACCCTCCCGCAGTGAAGGGGGAACCTCACCGATCACCATCGCTTCGGGCTGGGAGAGTCTGGCCAATCACGATGAACGTAACGTGCACCGGCCGGCGCGGCGGTAGGGTTACCACCGGCGCAATCGCCGCGCCCCGACCCCTGACCGAGAGAGCGCGTAACCCCGCCCTTGGTGCCGGGGGCCGAACGGGTTAGCCGCCCCGCCCTTCGGCGGAGACCGCGTGTCGCATCCCAGCGTGATCACCATCAACCATCGTTCTCGCCCACGCGTGCTGTTCTCAGGGGATCAGCTCGTCGAGGTGGATCTCCCCGTCGGTAGCCGGGTGATCTACCCTCGGCCCCCGCTCGCGCCGCTCCAGGACGTCGACGCCGCCATTCGGTACGCGATCAACCACCCTTATGGCAGCGAGCCCCTCTACGCGCTCCTCCGCCCGGGCATGAAGGTCACGATCGCGGTCGACGACATCTCCCTGCCCCTGCCCCTGATGAAGCGGCCAGATGTGCGGGAGCGCGTGCTGAACATCGTGCTCGATCTGATGGCGGACTACGCCGTCACGGACATCCACATCATCGTGGCCAACTCGCTACATCGCCGGATGTCAAGCGCCGAAATCAAGAGGATGGTCGGCGACAAGGTCTTCAACGCCTATTCGCCCGACCGCCTATACAATCACGACGCCGAGAAGCCGGGCGGCCTCACCTGGCTCGGCGACACCGATCAGGGTGAGGTGTGCGAGATCAACACGCGCGCCGCCGACAGCGACCTCATCCTCTATGTCAACCTCAACTACGTTCCGATGGACGGCGGCCACAAGAGCGTCGCGGTCGGGCTTTGCGGCTACCGGAGCCTCAAGCACCACCACAACCCCCACACGATCCGGAACTCCCATTCGTACATGGACCCGGCCAGGTCAGAGCTGAACCACCGGGTGACCCGGATGGGCCGCCTGGTGAACAGCAAGAAGCGCGTCTTCACCATCGAGACCACGATCAACAATCGGATGTTCGATACTCCCCTGGAGTTCCTCGCCAAGAACGAAGATGATCTGAGTCCGGCGGAGCAGCGCGCCGAGCGTCTGCTCATGCAGAGCCTCAAGGCGCTGCCCCAACCCGCTCGACAGGCAATTTTTACGCGTGTCCCCTCCCCTTATGGCGTCACTGGCGTGTTCGCCGGCGAGACCGAGGCGGTACACCCCCACACCATCAAACGTTGTTACGACCAGTACCTGGTCCCCGTGACGGGTCAGTGTGACATTCTCGTCACGGGTGTCCCCTACATCAGTCCTTACAACGTAGGTTCTTTCCTGAATCCGTTGCTCGTGGCGTGTATGGTACAGGGCTACCTGTTCAACCTCTACCGCGGCTCGCCGCTGGTCAAGAAGGGTGGCACGATGATCGTGTTTCATCCCTGCACCGACCGTTTTGACCGTGATCATCACGGCACGTACATCGAGTTCTTCCATCGGATCCTCACCCGCACGCGGGACGCCGATGAGCTCCACAAGACGTACGAATCGGAGTACGCCAAGAATCCGGCCTACGTGCAGCTCTACCGCACCGGACTGGCTTATCACCCGGCCCATCCCTTCTTCATGTGGTACTGGGGCGAGAACGGGCGCCAGCACGTCGGCCGCGTGATCGTCGTCGGGGCTGACAACGAATACATCCCCCAGATCCTCGGGTATGAGACGGCAGCGAGCTTCGAGGACGCGCTGCGTATGGCGAAAGAGACCGCGCCGCCCAATGCCCAGGTGACGTGTATGCACGTCGCACCGACGATGATGGTCGACGTGACGCTTGGGTCGGGCACATGAGCCTCGACCGGCTCGACGTCGCGGCCCAGCTTCGGGGCAAGGTGCTCATCGTCGCGGGGGGCACCGGTTTCCTCGGAAAGGTGTGGTTGAGCATGGTGCTCCACCACTTCCCCGAGATCGGCCACATCTACCTCATGGTTCGCTCGCGTAAGGGCCGCGACAGCGAGACGCGCTTCTGGGCCGAGATCGTGTCCTCCCGCCCCTTCGAGCCGCTCCGACGCGCACGCCCAGGGCCCGCCTTCGAGGCCTATATCCGTGAGAAGGTGACGCCGATAGACGGCGATGTCTCGCGGGAATACGCCGGCGTAGGCGACGAGCTCCGGGACGAGCTTCGTGGCCGCGCCCACGCCCTGGTCAATGTCGCCGGCGTCGTCGACTTTGACCCGCCGCTGGACGAGGCGCTCTCGGTCAACGCCTTCGGCATGCAGCGGCTCGTGGAGCTCTGTCGGGACCTCGGAGACATCGCTTTCCTGCACACCTCCACCTGTTACGTCGCAGGGAACCGTAACGGGCAGATTGATGAGGTCAACCCGCTCTCATTCCCGTTTCCGCGCGCCGACGAGCTCGACCGCTCGCTGTGGGATCCCAACCGTGAGATCGCCGAGTGTGTCGACATCGTACGGAACGTACGCCATCGCCTCAAGGACGGCTTCCGGGCTGCGGTGTTCCACGATGAGGCCCTCGTAGGCCTGAAACGCCGGGGAGAGCCGCTCCGGGGCACGGCGCTGACCGAAGAGATCAAGAAGGTCCAACGCCGGTTCGAGGAGAAGGAGCTCATCGCCGCCGGCCTCGAGCGCGCCAAGTTCTGGGGCTGGCCCAACACCTACACCTACACCAAATCGATCGGCGAGCAGATCCTCGCGGCCTCGCAGCTCCGCTTCACCATCGTACGACCCGCGATCATCGAGTCGTCGATGGACTGGCCCGAGCCCGGCTGGAACGAGGGCGCCAACACCTCTGCGCCGCTCATCTATTTCTCGGTCCACGGTCTCCCGGCGGTCGTCGCGAGCGCCGACGGCTCGCTCGACCTCATCCCCGCCGACTACGTCTGTGGCGGCATGACCCTGGCGCTGGCAGAGCTGCTCGAGGGCGTAGCGAAGCCTGTGTACCAGTTGGGCAGCTCCGACTGTAATCCAGTGACGATTCGTCGTACGATAGAGCTCACCGCCCTTTACAAGCGTAGATACTACCAGAACAAATCCGGCGGGAACGCGCTGGTCAATTGGGTGCAGAAACAGTATGGGCCGGTGCCCATCTCGATCTCGACCTACGAGACCTTCGGCCCGAAAAACCTGGCCACCGCCGCCAATGTGGCCTCCAACCTCATCAAGAGCACCGGCAAACTGTTACCGATGCTCAAGCCGGTCACGGCTCCGACCGCAGCCTCCCTCGCGAGCGCGGCGAGGGACACCGAGCGAATGGGTCGGATCGCCGACACCTTTCTCCCGTTCACCGCGCTCAACTGTTACCGATTCTCCGGCAAGAACGCCCGGGCGGCCCTCGCGCGCGTCGCGCCCGAGGAGCGCTTCAAGACCCCGTGGGCCCCCGAGAGCATCGACTGGTACCACTATTTCCTCGATGTGCATGTTCCCGGGCTTGAACGCTGGGTCATGCCCGATCTGGACGCGAAGGCGAACAAGCCGGTCAGGCCACTCCGGCGTCACGACACCCTCCTGGCCTTCCTGGACGACATCGTCGACCGGCATGGCCACGCGCCGGCCTTGTCGCAGGTACATCCAGAAGGTTTTCTTGCCACGAGCTTCATCCAACTCAAGGAGCGGGCCCTCGTGGTCGCAGCCCGGCTACGGGCGGGCGGCGTCGGCCCCCGAGACCGGGTTATCCTCGCAGGAAACAACCATCCCGACTGGCCTATTGCCTGGTTCGGCATCCTCATGGCCGGCGCGGTCACCGTGCCGCTCGATCCTGCGCTGTCGCCGGCGCAGGTCGCGACGATCGCCGGGACCGCCGAGCCAAAGGCAGCGATCCTCGACCAGCGGGCACGCGAGGGCTTCGCCTCCGCCCTCAGCTGCCCCATCTTCGAGCTGGCCGGCCTGGGCTTTGGCGACGTTGAGCCTGCTGAGCCCGCCGTGGTCCAACCGAAGGACACCGCGAGCATCCTGTTCACCTCGGGCACCACGGGCAACCCGAAGGGCGTGATGTTGTCGCACGACAACTTCACCTCGTTGATGGCGTCGATCAGCACGCTGTTCGACCTCGGCCCCAATGATCGGGTGCTCTCGGTGCTGCCGCTCCACCACACCTTTGAGTTCACCTGCGGTTTGCTGATGCCCCTGGGCTATGGCACCCGCATCGTCTACCTGGACGAGCTCACCGGCGAGCGGCTGGTCAACACGCTCAAAGAAGCCAGGATCACCGCGATCGTCGGCGTGCCCGCGCTCTGGCAGCTGGTCGAGCGCCGCATCCTGGCGCAGGTGCGCGAGCAGGGTCGATTCGTCGAGCTCGCGTTCGACACCGGCACCGCCTTCAATCGTATGTTGGGCAAGGAGCTGGGCCTCGACCTTGGCAAGCTCTTGTTTGGCTCGGTGCACGATCGGCTGGGCGGCAATATCCGCTACCTCATCTCGGGCGGCTCCGCGCTCCCGAAGGACACCCACAAATTTTTCCAGGGTATCGGGCTCCACCTGGCCGAAGGTTACGGCCTCACCGAAGCATCTCCCGTGCTCGCCTTTCAGAAAGGCGGGCCGCGCGCACAGGCAGGGGTGGTCGGAAAGGCGATCCCGGGAGTTGAGCTTCGTATCTTGAACGCCGACGCCAACGGGGTCGGCGAGGTGCTGGCCCGCGGGCCCAACATCATGCTCGGCTATTTTGGCAACCGCGAAGCCACCGACGCCGTACTCGACGAAGAAGCCTGGTTACACACCGGAGATCTCGGAAGGCTCGATCACGCGGGTCGGCTGATTATGGTGGGACGCGCCAAGGACGTGGTCGTCACGTCAAGCGGCGAGAACGTCTACCTCGATGACGTCGAGAACCGGCTCTCGAGCATCGCTGGCGTGAAGGAGCTCGTCCTCGTCGGCATCGCCGACAGTCGCGGGGGCGAACGCCTCGCGATGCTGGCGGTCCCGGAGGACCCCAACCACCGGGGCGAGGCGATGGAGAAGATCCGCGCGGCGCTGCGGGAGCTGCCGGCATCGCAGCGGCCGTCGGTGATTCAGCTGGTAGACGCCCCACTTCCACGCACCGCCACCCGGAAGGTGCGGCGAAACGAGGTGCGACGTATCCTCGAGCGCATCGTTGAAGCGGCCGCTCCGGTGAAGGGCGAGGACGCGGGCGCCAACACGATGCGCCGGGTGATCGCCAAGGTTGCTGGCGTGCCGGTCACCAACGTCATCGGCACGACCCGGCTGCGCGAAGATCTCGGTTACGACTCGTTGATGTGGGTCGAGCTGGCCTCCGCGCTCGGCGAGCAGGCTACGTTGAGCGCGGACGCGTTGTCCCGCTGTGAGACCGTGTCGCAGCTCGAAGAGATGGTCGCGGCGCCGTCGGTCAAAGCGAGCCCGGAGGTGGACGAGCTGCCTCGCGAGCGCGTAGACATTCCCGCTCCGCTGGTGGAGCCTCTCCGGCAGGTGCTCGCCGAAGGACAACGTGCGTTCCACCGATACATGCTGGACGTCACAGTGGTCGGGCGGGCCTTCATCCCCAGCAATCGGCCCACGATCGTGATCGCGAACCACTGTAGCCATCTTGACATGGGCCTGGTCAAACACGCGCTCGGGTCCTATGCAAGCCAGATCATCACCTTCGCGGCGAAGGACTACTTCTTCGAGGGTAACAAGTGGTGGGTCGCCTACTGGGAGCAGCTCACCAACCTGCGCCCGATGGACCGGCACACCAACTTCCGGCAGAACTACGAGGCGACGCGCCAGGTGGTCGAAGACGGTAACGTCGTGTTGATCTTTCCGGAAGGCACCCGGCGCCAGGACGGGAGCATGGGTCCGTTCAAGCCGCTGGTCGGCAAGCTGGCCTTGGACACCGGGGTCGATGTATTGCCGCTCCACCTCGACGGCACCTTCGACATCCTCCCGCGAGACAGCATGGTGCCACGGGGTCGGAAGGTCACCGTGCGTATCGGGCCGCCGGTAACGGTCGCCGATCTGCTGCGTCTGACCTCTGGACTTCGCGGGACCGAGCCAGCCCGCCGCGCCTCGCAGATCATCCGCGAGGCGGTCGTAGCCTTACGAGACGGGGGCGCGCTGGACGTGTCGCGACTG
Organism: Deltaproteobacteria bacterium; assembly: GCA_947486185.1. GTDB lineage: Bacteria > Myxococcota_A > UBA796 > UBA796 > SXON01 > CANKTH01. The sequence goes on along the minus strand of CANKTH010000062.1, from coordinate 11,684 downwards.
AGCGCCGACGCCGAGCTGGCGCCAGAGCAGCCCGAGCCGATGTCGACGGTCTTCGCCGAGCTGGCCGGGCGCTTCCTCCCCGACGCCGCGGAGGCGCCGATCACGTGGTACTTCACGTTGGGGGAAGAGAAATGGACGGTGAGTGCCGACAAGGCGCACTCGGAGGTGCGCGCCGGCCGCCCCTCAGGCAGCGCCGACTGTGTCGTGAAGACCTCGGCTGACATGATGCGCCGCATCATCCGAGACGGCTACACCCCGGAGGTGTCCGAATTCGTGAGCGGCGTCATCAAGACCAACGACATCCCCGGATTACTGAGTTTCAGTCAGATCTTCCGCCTTGGCCCCCAGGGCGAGCCCGCTGTCGGGTTGGAGACGCCATGAAGGTGCTCGTCACGGGCGCGACCGGCTTTCTCGGCCGGCAAGTGCTCAAGCGTATCGCCGCCGAGGGCGTGCCGGGTCTCGCCGAGCCGGTGGAGCTTCTGGGGCTGTCCCGGCGCGCGGTCGACATCGGGGTGCCGCTCCGGCTGGGGGACATCCTCGATCAGAGCAGCATGGAAGCAGCGTTTGCCGGTGTGGATGTCGTGGTGCACGCCGCGGGCGACGTCTCCCACCACCCCGCCGACGCGCTGAAGATGTGGGATGTGCACGTCCGCGGCACCGAATACATGATGGAGGCCGCAAGAAGGGCCCGAGTGCGCCGCGTGGTGTATCTCTCGAGCTCCGGCACGATCGGGATCTCGCGTGACGCCGAAGCTGTCGCCGACGAAGACAGCCCGGCCCCGATGGACATCCTGCAGCAATGGTCCTACTATCGAGCCAAGTGCTACGCCGAGAAATCGGCGCTCGCCGTCCGCGACGTCGAGGTCATCTGCCTGAACCCCTCGCTTCTGCTCGGACCAGGTGACACCCGCGGCACGTCCACCCGGCCGGTTCGTTACTTCCTGGCCCGTCGGATTCCGGCGGTTCCGCCTGGTGGTCTCTCCTTCGTGGACGTCCGTGACGTCGCGGCGACCGTAGCCGCGGCCGTGACCCGAGGGCAGCCGGGCCGGCGCTACCTCCTCGGCGCGGCAAACATGACCTTTCTCGAATTCTATAGCCGCATCGCCCGGATCAGCGGCATGCGCCCGCCGATGAAGCTGCCTTCGGTCACGCGCCGGTTCTTGGAGTGGCTGCCCGAAGCGACCCTCCCCGGCTTCGAGGACCCCGAAGAGCGGATCGACATCGAGATGGCTTGTTACACCTGGTATATCAAGAGCGACCGCGCCACCGCCGAGCTCGGTTTTCGTCCCCGGGACGCGGGCGTGACCCTCCACGATACGGTCGAGAGCGTCACCCAGGTCCCGGCGCTCCGAGGTGACGCCGAGAGCCGTTGACGTGAGCGTCGTAGCGCGTGGACTCGACTTCCTGGCCGATCAGCGTCGCGCCGATGGGGCGGTGTGCGAGCCGCTCGCGGACCCGCTCGGCTTCCTCGGCAACCCGAGCCCAAGCCCGCGCGAGGTGCTGATCGCCTCCCGGGGCGCCGACGTGTGGTGCAGCGCGACGGCGCTTCGGGTAACCCGCCTTGCCGGCGGCGACCTTCCCGACACCCCGGCCTTCCTCACTGGCCTGGCCGCTCCCGGGCAGGGCCTAAGCTGGTGGACGCGCCGGACCGGACTGTGCGTAGAGACCAGCGGCGCTGCGGCGCTCGCCGACGCGGGGCTAGCGACCCTCTTGAGGCCGGTGTTGCGGCGCCACATGCTACCCGGCGGCCGTTGGGCCACCTTCCTCCTCGATCGTCATGGGGGATACGAGGAATACATGGTGGGGCCGTCCGTCATCGCGTGGGCGGGGCTGGCGCTGCCTCCGCGAGACCTGCGCCGCGTCGCGGCCTCCCGCGCGCTGACTGCGCTCCGAGGCCCGGACGGCACGTGGACTGGACATGCCGCCTTCTACCAGAGCTGTTGGTACCCGACCCACCTCGCGCTCCGGCTCGCCGGCGGCGATGCCGAAACCGCCGCGAGGGCGCTACAGACCCAGCGCGCCGACGGGGGATGGGCCTTCGATCAACACGACGACACCGCGCTCCTGCCCACTGCGTGGGCGCTCCAATGCCTGCCGCGCGGGGGCTCGGCGGCCACCGCAGCGCTCGGGCGACTGGTGGCCAGTCAACTCCGCGATGGCGGCTGGCCCGACACGGACCTTCCCCCGACCCTATACTACGTCGGCCGGGTGTACATCACCGCGTGTGTGTTGGAGGCCCTGCTCCACCACGGTCACGACGCAAAGAGCTGTTGATTCCGCTTGATTTGCCCAGGTCACCGTTCTCGCCGCAGCGGGGACGGAGGGCCGCGATCAGTCCAACACGTGCTTGTCCAACACAAAACAGGTGAGCCGCCCACTCAGCACAGGCTTGCCGGCGACGGTGGCGCTCACCTCAACGATGCGCTTTTTCCCCGGAGGACCGGATACTTCCGCGGTCGCCACCACCTCGTCGCCCAGGCGCACCGGCGCGAGGAAGCGCACGTCGGCGCCGCCCAGCACGACGTTCGGATCGTTCACCGCCAGCATCGCAGCATAATCGACGGCGCCAAACACAAAGCCGCCGTGGACCAGCCCGCGTTCGTCGGCGACCATCACGTCAGAGGTGATGAGGAGCACTTCTGCGCGTTCATGCTCAACAATGCGGGGGGTACCGCAGAGGTGTGGCGCGATGGAATGGTGTGTGCGGATGTCCATGTCAGCTGGTGCTCCGAGTGAAAATGGCGCGGATACGGTCGAGGAGGTCGGGCCCAGCTTCGTCGGGGCCGATCGTGTCGTGCCCCCCCTGGATGTGCGAGGCGATCTCGGCCTGCCGCCTCACCAATCGAACGCTCAGCGCCTCCAGCAGTGCCGGGTCGGCCTGCACCAGAGCCTGTAGCGCGTCACGAGGCACGGCCAGGAGCTCACTGGTAGACCGCGCGCGCACCGTCGCCGCCCGAGCGCTCCCACCCAACGCCGAGATCTCTCCGAAGAGCCCGCCCGGCCCGAGGTCGGAGATCGACCGCTCGGTACCCGAGGCCTGATGGACGAGCACCTCGAGGCTCCCCGCCACAACCACATAGAGGTCCTCCCCCGGATCGCCTTGCCGCACCACCGCCTCCCCGGAGCAGTAGTGCTCCACCTTCGCCTCGGCTGCCAAGCCTCGGAGCTGGGCTCGGGGCACGACCGCGAACACGTCGACCTGCGCGAGCGCTGACACGCGACGATCGAGCTCGATCTCAGCCGCGTTGGCCGGAGGGGCGGGCGGGATGAGCAGCGTGCGGGTGGGGTACGGAATGTTGATTCCGGCCCGCGCCAGCAGGTACCACACCCGTACGCGCACGGCGCTGTCGATCGCGTCTCGGTTAGGAATATCCTCGATAAAAACCCGAATCCAATACTCCACCCCGCTCTGATCGTAACGCTCGACCAACACGCTGGGCGCGGGCTGGACCAGCACCCCGGGAATGTCGGCGAGACCGGCGAGCACCAGCTCGATCACCCGACCGGGCGGCACCTCGTAAGGACCCTGAAAGCGGATATTCCGCCTCAAAAGCGGCACCGGTCGCGAGATGTTGACGATGTTGGCGCGCGCGAGCTGGCCGTTGGGCACCACGATCTCGGTCTCGTCCTGGGTGCGGAGGTGCGTCGCGCGCCAGTTGAACTCGCGCACCATACCGAGCTGCCCGCCGACGTCGATCCAGTCCCCCGGCTGAAACGGGGGCCGCGCCTGCATCGCCAGCCCCGCGACGAGGTTCCCGAGGGTCTCCTGCATCGCCAGGCCGAGCACCGCCGTGATCAGCGCCGAGGTGGTGAGGAGCGAGCCGAGATCGGCACCCGCGCGACCAAGAGTCGCCATCGCGCACAGGAACAGCAGGGCGAACCAGGTGATATCGCGGAGGATGTCCGGCACCTTCTGGATCGATCCCAGCGCACCATCCAAGACCACGATGAGGCCCGAACGCGTGACGCTCACCAGCAGTACAAACAGCGCCAGCAACGACAGCTTCTCGTCCATCGCCGGCGCGGGCATCGTCTCACGGAGGCCGACCACGAGGCCGTGAAGCACGAGCATCGCGGCCGGAAAACGCAGCTGGCCACGCGGGGCGTCCTCTTCGCGGCGCCGACGGCGACGGTCCGCGACCCAGGCTGCCGCCAACATGACGAGCCCAGCGCCGAGCCCGGTCATCAGCGAGAGGAAGTCGGGATCGTCGAGCTTCATAGCTTGGGAGCGGTCGAGCCTACCACCGCTGCGATGCGCCGCGTGAGCTCCGGGTAGGTGGCAGCGGACACCGAGCAGAAGGCCACACGTAGGGCGTTGGCCGACGGCACCGCGATCACACCGACGGACTGCTCATGGATGAGCCGCTGCCGGACCGCCTCGGCGTCGAGCGTAGCGGGCAGGGGCAACAGCGCGAAGCAGCCGCTGTTGAACGGCGATGCGCGGAGCCCCGCGGCCAACAACGCCACTTTGAGCGCCAGGTAACGCCCACGCAGCTCGTCGAGGACCGCGGCGGTCTGCGCGGCGAGGTCCGGCGAGTTGAGGGCGGCCAACACCGCGGCCTGACTGGGGGCAGGGCCGCTGGACAAAACCCCACGAATCAGGGTGGTCGCCTTCTCGACCAAGACATCCGCAGCGGCTCCTGACGCAGAAAATGTCAGAAACCCAACACGCCCGCCGAAAAACACAAGCTCCTTCGTAGCTCCGTCCACCCGGCACACGAGCAGGCGCTGCGGGTCGGCCAGGGGGGCGAGGCGATCATACAGGCTCTCGACCAGGATATCGGGCTCGTAGACGTAGCCATGGTAGGCATCGTCGGTGATCACGACCAGCGGGTGGGGATGCGCCAGCAGCACGCGCACCAGGTCCTCGACCTCAACGCCCGGTGAGTACCCCGTCGGGTTGTTGGGGAAATTGAGCAGGACGACCGCCGGGCCTCGGACGCGTTCGAGCTGGGCCGCCAGTCCCGCGACGTTGAATCGGGCGTCCGACCCACCATGCTCATAAAAATCGTAGGTCCAAATAGGGCAACCGGTGCGGAGACCGAAGGTCACGTCGTAGTTGTCCCAATAGGGCAACCCCAGAATCAACGGCGTATCCGGCCCACAAAACAGGTCGGCGCACACTGCCAGGCCCTGCGTGACCCCCGCCGTCACGATCGGCAGACTGGCGGGCACACCCGGCGCGGCGTGGTGCCGTCCCCACGCCTCACGGAGCGACATCAGCCCGGCGGGCGGAACGTACCGAAGGGCCAACCGAGGATCAATCCCACGAAAACACTCTTCGATCGCGTGCAGGCCCAGCGGGCGACCCGCGCCGTCGGTGATCTCGCCGATAGTGGCCTGGAGCTCGCAGTGACGCGATTGCGCGGCCTGGAACGGAATGCCCAACGGCAGCGCCGCGCGGCGCCCAAGCTGACTCAACATCCGAGCCGCTCCCGGGTGGCCCCGCTCCAACGTCGTGTTCAGATCGTCCGCGCGCATGACAGGAGCCTAACGTGACGGCCCGCCCGTCGACGCCCGCCTGGGGCGGACAGTCCGATATGGGCTCAGCCCAGCGCTGCCTCGATCGCAGCGAGCACCTCAGGGGCGTCCGGCTCGAGGTTGGGCGAAAACCGGCGGAGTACCCCGCCGTCCCGACCGACCAGGAACTTCTCGAAGTTCCAACTGATCCGAGCGCCGCCGCCAGCCGGGCTGTCGACCAGAAACCGATACAGGGCGTTGCGATCGCTGCCGTTGACATCGGCTTTCGCGAGCAGCGGAAAATCCACGCCGTAGGTGGTCGAACAGAAGGACGCGATCTCCCCCGCGCTCCCCGGCTCCTGGCCAAGGAACTGATTGCAGGGCGTGCCGATCACCACAAATCCACGTTCTGAATACTTTTTCTGGAGGGCCTGCAGCGCCGTGTACTGAGGCGTGAGCCCGCAACGGCTCGCGACGTTGACGAACAGAACGACCTTGCCGGACCACACCGCCGTCGGCAGGGGCGAACCATCAAGGCTCAAAAAAGCGACGTCGGCGAGTCGAGACACGGGCGCTCCTCGGGGGTTGGTGAGCCGGGACCGGGCATAGTTGGTGAACTTTGAGAGCATGACGATCGAGGCCTCTCATGGGCTTGCGCCGAGGATAGTCACGCCGTACCCGGGAGGCCCGGACTCCTGGTGGTCGGTACGCTCTCTTACCGGCCCCCCCTCCGCGAGGCGCAAATGGCTGAAACCCCACCTCGAATCATCCTCGCTTCCACCAGCCCGTGGCGCATCCAGATGCTCCGCGCTGCGGGCGTCGGCGCCGAAGGCGTAGATCCCGGCGTGGACGAGGCGCCAATCGTCCACGAATCCCCCGCTGAGATGGCCTGGCTGCGCGCCGACGCCAAGGCACGCGCCGTCGCGGCCCGGTTTCCCCACGCCGTCATCGTGGGCGCCGATCAAGTGTGTTGGTCGCCCGCAACACCCGACGCGCCGGCCATGGTGTTCCATAAACCCAAAGACGCGGCGAACCACCTGGAACAGCTGCTCACGCTAGCCGGCCGGCGACACCAGCTCAGCACCGCCGTGGCCGTACGGGGGAACGGCACCCTCTGCCGCTACGTCGAGCACAGCGCCGTCACGCTACGCGCGGCGCCGGTCGAGGAGCTCCGAGCCTACGTCGAGAGCGGCGAGGGTCGCGGCTGCGCCGGCGGCTACCAGGTCGAGGGCACCGGCTCCTGGCTGATCGACCGGATCGACGGCGACTGGTTCAACGTGGTGGGCTTGCCACTTTTCGGCGTCCTCTCGATACTACGCACGTTCGGGGCGACGCCCCCCTTCCTCCGCGCATCTATTGCCCTGGCAAGGGCAGGCCGAATGGCGTAGATTCGCTAGCTGGAGATTCGTACGTATGTCTTCCGCTGCGGTCGGCATCGATCTGGGGACCACCTATTCGGCCATCGCCGCCGTCAACAAATTCGGCGTGCCAGAGATCATCCACAACGCCGAAGGTGAGCGAATCACGCCTTCGGTGGTGCTTTTTGAGGGCGACGAGGTCATCGTCGGGACCTACGCCAAACAGTCTGCGGTGGCCTTTCCCGAGCAGATCGTCGAGTTCGTGAAGCGGCACATGGGAGATCCCGAGTACCTGTTCAGCTACCGGGGACAACAGTACTCCGCCGAGCAGATCTCAGGGTTTATTCTCGCGAAACTCAAGCACGACGCCGAGCTCCGTCTTCAGTCCCGGATCGACCAGGCCGTCATCACGGTGCCGGCCTACTTCGGCGAACGGCAGCGGCGCGCTACCTTCCGCGCCGGAGAATTTGCGGGCCTGAAGGTCCTCAAGCTGGTGAACGAGCCCACTGCGGCCGCATTCGCCTACGGGCTCGGGAACACGGCGCCCTTCCGTCGCGTGCTGGTGTTCGACCTGGGTGGCGGCACCTTCGACGTGAGCATCATCGAGTTTTCGGGCCGCGATCTCTCGGTGGTGGCCACGACGGGCGACCACCAGCTCGGGGGCGCCGACTGGGACGACTCGTTGATCAAGTTCGCGGCCCACCAGTTTCGTTCCCGGCACGGCTTCGACCCGCTGGACGACCTGGCGGCGTACCACGACCTCCGCGACAAGTGCACCAACGCCAAGCTCTCGCTCTCGCGCCGCCCCAAGGTTGGGCTTTTCTACGACTTCAAGGGCAAGATCCTGAAGCTCGAGGTCACACGAGAGAAGTTCGAGGACCTGAGCGTCGGGCTGTTGAACCGCTGCCGGGCGCTGACCTTGGAGGTGCTGTCGGACGCGCGGCTCAGCCCCAGCGACATCGAGACGGTCGTGCTCGCGGGCGGCTCGACGCGGATGCCGATGGTCCGTGAGATGATCAAGGGCATCTTCGGGGCCGAGCCGGCAACCGACATCAATCCGGACGAGTGTGTGGCCCACGGCGCCGCGCTCACGGCCGCGATCGAGTCCTCCCGCCTGCGGGGCGAGCCGCCGCCGGTGGACATCCGAACGCACGATGTGACCTCCCACTCTCTCGGCATGGTGGTCCTGCGAGAGGGGCAGCTGTCCAACAGCAAGATCATCGAGAAAAACAGCCGTATTCCGTCGGAGCGGACGCGCGACGACTATGTCACCACGCACGACGGCCAGACCACGATGGACCTGTGGCTCGTCCAGGGCGAAAACGCCAATCCGCTGGAGTGCGCCGTGCTCGGCCACTTCGAGTTCTACGGCATCCCGATCCGGCCCGCCGGGCGCGCTCGGTTGGCGGTCACCTTCCGCTACAACGCTAACGGAATCGTCGAGGTCGAGGCGATGGACCTCGACAGCGGCCAGACCCTGGCGCACCGGCTGGTGACCTCCGCCTTCTCCCTTGAAGATATCGTACACAACCGGGCGCCGATGAGCATTGTCCTGCTCATGGACTGCTCCGGCTCGATGTACGGTCGCTCAATCGCCGAAGCCAGGATCGCGGCGACCTCTTTCGTGGAACGGGCCTTGGGGCCCAACCGGCAGGTGGCGATCGTCGCCTTCCCCGGCGGAGTCGCCTGCGCGTTGACAGCGGAGGTCGCCAAGCTGGAGGCTGCGCTGACCGGCCTTCGGCCCATGGGCGCCACCCCGCTCGCGGAGGGGCTCGCGTCTGCACGAGAGCTCCTCAAGGGTCGTGCTGGTGTTCAACGTGTGTTTGTCATCATGACCGACGGCCACCCCGATGACCCGGACGCGGCGGTTCGCGAGGCCCAACGTATCGTGTCCACCGGCGGGCGAATCATCACCATTGGGGTCGGAAAACAGGTCCGACCCGAGTTTCTCCAGGGTCTTGCGTCGCGACCCGAAGACTACCACTACTGTAACGAAGCGGTCGAGCTGAAGGGCACCTTCGTGAACCTGGCGACCGAACTCGGAGCGTCGAATGGCTGATCCCAACGGGGAAGTCCCACAGAAGCTCGATGAGATGCTGCGCCTCTTTCGGGAGCGGATCGAGCGCGACGATGTACAACAGCGCGCGTTCGACACGTTGTATGCCGAGCTGGCGCAATACAAGGACGACTTTCTGTTCCAGGCCGAGAAGCCACTGCTCCTAGACCTGCTGCTGTTCTACGACAGCTTACACTGGTTTCGACAGTCTCTGACACGAGAGGAGATGAGCCCGGAAGTTGTCGTGGATAGCTTCCAGTTTCTGATGGATGAGTTCTTGGAGCTGCTCTACCGCCGGGATGTGGTGCCGGCGGACCAGGCCGATCGTTTCGACGCCCGACTCCATAAGGCCGTGAGGGTGGTCCCGGCGACCTCCGCCGCGGACGACTGGCGCATCCAGGCGGTGTTGAAGCGGGGCTTTGTACGCGGCGCCCGGACGCTCCGCGCCGAAGAGGTCTCGGTGTTCAGGGTCGGCGTAGCCGCCCCGGAGTCGAAGGACTGAGCGGAGGGGGCCATGGCGGACGACGGACTGATCCTCGGGATTGACTTGGGCACAACCTACTCGGCGATGGCGTATGTCGACAAGCACGGGAAGCCGTCGATCATCCCGAACGCCGAGGGACAACGGACCACGGCCTCCGTACTACATTTCTACGATGAGGATGGCTGCGTTGTGGGCGATGAAGCCCTCAAGATGCTGGTCGTCGACACACAAAACCTCGTGCGGTTCATCAAACGACGCATGGGCGATCCGGATTTCAAGCTTCGCTTTTATGGGCGTAGCTACTCGGCGCAGGAGCTGTCCGCGCTGATCCTGAAGAAGCTCAAGGCGGACGCGGAGGACGTCCTGGGCGTGGAGATCAAGGACGCGGTCATCACCGTGCCCGCGTACTTCTCCAGCCCTCAGCGCGGCGCCACGGCCGAGGCCGGAGCGCTCGCCGGCTTCAATGTGCTCTCGATCATCAACGAGCCGACCGCGGCCGCGATCGCCTACGGCGTCGAACGTGTAGGCGGCAACCGGAACTTGTTGGTGTTTGACCTCGGTGGCGGCACCTTTGACGTCACGGTCATGGAGATTCGCGGGAGCCACCTCCGTACGATTGCGACGGGCGGCAACGCCGAGCTGGGCGGAAAAGACTGGGATGACCGCCTGCTTGACCACGTTGCCCGACAGTTCATCGAACGACATGGCCGAGACCCGCGCGACGACGCGCAGGTGTCGCAGGAGCTCTACGAGCGGTGTCTGCACGCCAAGATCGCGCTCTCCACCAAACCTCGTGCGGTGGTGCCGGTCAACTTCCAGGGCAACCGTGCGAACATCGCGGTGACCGTCGAGGAATTCGAAGCCTTGACCGTCGACCTGGTCGAGCAGTGCGCCGAGACCTGCTCCTATGTGCTCGAGCAAGCTCAGCTCACGTGGGCCGAGATCGACGACGTACTTCTCGCGGGCGGCTCCACCCGCATGCCGATGATCCCGGCAATGCTCCAGCGGCTCTCCGGCAAACTCGCGGTCACCGGGGTGAACCCCGATGAGTGCGTGGCGATCGGCGCCTCGCTGGCGGCGGTGTTTCGGCACCGGAGCGAACACCCGGCGATCCAAGCTTATCGCCGGGCGGCCCGCGAACGATCCGACACCACCAAGTCGGACAAGGGCGCACGCGCCAAACCCGCTCCGGGCACCTTGCGGGAGGTGCAGTTCACGGACGTTGCCACCCATGCGTTGGGGATGGTGGTGCTCGACGCCAATATGCGTGAGCGGGTCGTCCCGTTGATCGCCCAGTTCAGCCCGCTGCCGTGCGAGCGGATCGGCCGTTATGCCTACGCCTACGACAACATGACCGCGGTCCGCGTGGAGGTCACCGAGGGCGCGGGCACGGCGCGCGATGAGATTCAGGTGATCGGCGAGGTGGTGCTCGACAACCTCCCGCCGCGAGCCCGCGGCACGCTGATTGAGGTTATCTACAGGTATAACGTAAATAATCTGCTTGAGGTGGACGTCATCGACACCGAGACCGGGAGGTCGAACAAGGCCGAGTTTCACCTCCGCGGCACTCTCGACGCCGGCCAGGCGGGCGACGCGCGCCGAAACGTAGCCGCCGCGGTCGTCGCGTGAACGTCTCCCCGGCGACCGCGCGCGAGCGCGGGGGGAGGGATCGTGGTGATCCCTGAGCTCCCGGAGATCGACCGGTTCCTGACGCTCACGGGCAAGGCGAACCTGCTCGAGTACTACGATCTCACCGAGCAGAGCGATCCCGCCGCGATCGAACAGGCCCTCACGGCCCGCCGAAGTTGGGCCCAAGGACAGCAAGCCAACCCGAAGTTCAAGGCCGAAGCTCTGGCCTTGATCCGTCAGCACCGGGTGATCAGGTCGGTGCTGACAGGGCGATTCGCTGACTACGTCGCGGTGGTGCGGAGCCGCGAACCTCGTCCGGAACGTTACGACGTCGCCAAGGAGGTCGCCTCCGCGCTGGTGGACCGGACCCTTAGTTTTGAGGAAGAAGGGCGGATCGTGCGTGAGGCCCGCGAGCTCGGGCTCAGCGAGGTCCAGACGCGGCAGTTGATCCTCGAGGTGCTCGACGAGCTGGGCGCGGCCCGTGAGCTCGGCCCCGAAGAGCGCTCCGATATCGTTGGGATCGACCTCTACGCGCTCCTGGAGCTGAAGCCGGACGCCACGGAATCGGAGATCGAAGCGGCCTACCTCGCGCGTTACCGGTGGGCGCGTAACCTCGCAGATATAGGCCGTTCAGCCGAAGTCCTTCAGCAGCTCGACCTCGCGTGGCGCACCCTGCGCTCCCCTGAGCGGCGGAGTC
>CANKTH010000061.1 GCA_947486185.1 Deltaproteobacteria bacterium | reverse complement strand
GCTCGACGCGGACGACTCCGCCGCCCAGATGATCTTCCACGAACTGTGCCACTGGATCACCAACGGGGAGGAGAGCTTCACCCTCCGAGATTGGGGATTCCCCCTCGACGATGAGCTGGACTGGCGCGAGCACGCCTGCTTGCGCCTTCAGGCCGCGCTCGCCGACGGTCATGGTCTCCGACGCGTGCTCGCCCCCACGAGTCCCTTCCGTGAATACTACGATCAACTTCCACAATCACCCTTCGAGCCGCTGGACGGGGAGCACAATGGGGCCGAAATCCTCGCGCTCGCGCAGGCGGCATGGCGCCGCTCGAGCGGTCCTCCCTGGGGCGACGCGCTACACGCCGCGCTGTCCGCAACGGCGCGTATCACCGAGGTGATCTCTCCATTTTTGAGCGACTACGCCACCGACCTTCCCGACGATGACCTCCCCAGCCTGTGGGCGCGCGCGTGCCCGTCTTCCGGCTGAACCGGCAGCTCCTCTTCCCGCCGCCGGCTCTGGCCGAGCCGAGCGGCCTGCTCGCCGTGGGCGGAGACCTGTCGCCCGAACGGATGATACTCGGTTATAAAAGCGGCATATTTCCATGGTATAGCGAGGGCGAGCCCATCTGCTGGCACTCACCCGACCCGCGTTTCGTCCTGGAGCCCGCGTCGCTCCACGTGCCCCGAAGCCTGGCCAAGATCCTGCGGCGCGGAGACTACGAGATCCGCCTCGACAGCCGCTTCGACGAGGTTGTACGCCGCTGCGCCACGAGCATCCGGCCCGGACAGAGCGGCACCTGGATCACGCGGGGAATGCAGCTCGCTTACACCCGGCTCCACGAGCAGGGGGTCGCCCACTCCGCGGAAGCCTGGAGTGACGGCATGCTGGTCGGCGGTCTCTACGGAATCTCGCTTGGAGGCGTATTTTTCGGCGAGAGCATGTTCGCCGACGCACCGGACGCCTCCAAGTGCGCCTTTGTGACGCTCGTCAGTTGGCTCGCCCAACGAGGCTGCCAGCTCATCGATAGTCAGGTTCACACCAAACATCTCGCACGATTCGGCGGCGTCCAGTGGGCGCGCGAACGTTATCTTGACCGCCTCGCCGAGCTCGTCCACGCGCCGGGAGTTCCGGCCCCATGGTGCCTCGATCCTCCCCTTCTGCCGCCCTGACCCCGGAGCCCCATGCCGCTCTATCCCGCAATCGAGCCCCGTCTCACCGGAATGCTGCCCGTTTCCGCCCTTCATACCCTCTATTACGAGGAGTCGGGCAACCCGGCCGGGATTCCGGTGGTCTTCGTACACGGTGGGCCCGGAAGTGGTGTTGATCCTGTACAACGCTGTTTTTTTGACCCGGCGCGCTACCGCATCGTGCTCTTTGACCAACGTGGCGCGGGCCGCAGCACGCCGCACGCCGCGCTGGAGGAAAACACGACGTGGCACCTGGTCGCCGACATGGAGCAGCTTCGCGAACACCTCAGCATCGATCGTTGGGTCGTGTTTGGAGGGAGCTGGGGCTCCACGCTGGCCCTGGCCTACGCAGAGACGTGGCCCGACCGCGTGATGGCCCTCATCCTCCGCGGCATTTTTCTGCTGCGGCAGAAGGAGATCCACTGGTTCTACCAGGAGGGCGCGAGCTTCTTGTTCCCCGAGGCGTGGGAGGAGTACCTGGCGGAGATCCCGGGTGAAGAACGCCATGACATGGTGGCCGCCTACTATCGCCGCCTGACGAGTCCCGACCCCGAGATTCGGCTCCGGGCGGCGCGGGCCTGGAGCGTGTGGGAGGCGCGGACCAGTCGTCTTCTGGAGAGCCGAGCCCTGGTGGAGAAGTACGAGGACGCTACCTTTGCTCTCGCTTTTGCGCGTATCGAGTGCCACTACTTCGTTCATCGGGCCTTCTTCCATCGGGACGACCACCTGCTGGCCCACGCCGATCGCCTTGCCCGGATCCCGGGCGTGATCGTGCAGGGCCGCTACGACGTCGTGTGTCCGATGATTTCGGCGTGGGAGCTCAGGCGCGCGTGGCCGGACGCCGAGCTGGTGGTGATCCCCGACGCGGGGCATTCGGGATTCGAAAGCGGTATTCTTGAGGCGCTCGTCCTCGCCGCCGACCGATTCGCGGACATGCTTTTCAACCCCGCGAGGTGAGCGCCACAACGCAGGGACCAACGAGAAAGCGTGCATCCCCCTACCGCTCACGGTTATTTGCGGCCTCGCGCTACCGGGCCCCCCAAACCTGTCATACAATGTCTTCAGCACGGAGCGCCGATGACGAACCGACTGACCATCGCGGGCAGACGCCGAGGCGCGACGTCGATCGAGTACGCCCTGATCGCCGGGCTGATGGCGCTGGTGATCGTCTGGGCGGTGGTGGACTACAGCGAATCGCTCGGCGAACTCATGCAGTTCGTCTCTGACAGCGTGGGTACTGCCTTTTAGCCCCGCGCGCGCGCTGAGCGTTGGTGTCGCCACTCCTCTACGCCCAGCCAGAGGAGGAGCATCAGGCAGTAGGCTGCCAACAACCAGGACAAGGTGCCGATCAAGAACACCCGATGCTCGGCCAACCGGGTCTCTGCGAGGTTGGAGAAGGCCTCCATCCCAAACAGCGCGGCGAGCCCCACACGGTCACGCCAGCGTGTGACGGCACCGTCGGCGTGCCCCGCGACCAACGTGGCCCGCGCGACATAGTAGTAGTAGCTGGCCGTCGTGAAGAGAAAAAAGGGCAGAAACCCCAGGGCAAACACCCGCTCGTCACGCTCCCGCCGGGTCAGGAAGCCAAGCAGCAGCGTGACCACGCCAGCAATGGCAAAGCGCAGCGGCCGCTGGGACTCGATCTCGGCCTTCATCGCCTTGGTGATGTTCTTGGGCAGGATCTGCCCGCGGTACGGCAGCGCGGTCGCGAACCCGATCCGTCGGGAGGAGAGCTGCGCCGAGCTGTTGTGGTCGTCCATGTTCCGGTAGTGGGTGACCACCGCCTCGCTCCCCAGACTCCAGGTGGCCGCGCCCTGCAACAGCGCAGCTCCGATGATAAAGCCCGCAGCCAACCAAAGTAATGGCCGACTCACACTCCGCCGCGCAAGACCGAACAGCCCCTTCAGGCCCAGCAGGATCAGCCACAAGGCTGGAAAAAAACGCAACGTGGCTGCCCAGGCCGCGGCGAGCCCACCCAGCACCGGCCGCCCAGAGCGGATCGCAGCGTACGCGAAGATGAGGCCCGCCAGCCAGTCGTACCGTAGAAAGGCCGAGCTGTAGGTAGGCCACCGCCCCGAATAGGTCACCCACAAAAAAAGCAGGACCCAACCCGATGTCTCAACACCCGCGGCGCGGGCGAGCGCCACCAGGGCGGCGCCGACGAGCGCTACGTCGAGGTAGCCGAGCAGCTTGATCGCCTCCACCGGTACCGCCGAGGCGATCGGCGACGCGATCCAGGTCCAAACGGGTGTCCCGTTGAAGCCATGATCCTGGATGAGCTGGCGCCACAGGGTGTCAGACATGCCTGGCACCTCACGTTGCAGAAACAAAAAATCGTGCTTGAAGGCGTCCCACCGCTCGGAGCTGAAGCTCTGCTCCCGGAGCTCGCGCCCACGATGGATCGCGTGGGCCAGCGGCTCGATGTGGTGCCCCTCCTCGTCTTGAGCCAGGTAGACCTCGCCGCCGTCGAACCGGGGACCGCCCGCCTCGACGTCTGCGAGCATACAGGCCGGGTACAGATCAAAATAGCCCAGCTCGTCGAAGTACTTTGCGTTGAGGTAGTAGTGGATGACATCGTAGCCGTCCACCTGATGAAGCGGCACGCGCACGCCGATCCGCGCGTAGACAAGGGCGCCCGCGACCACCAGGCCCAACAACAGCCCGCGACGGAGCCGGGCCGGCAGAGCCGCCTGTACCAACGCCAGGAGTGCGCCCCCCAGCGCGATCCACACCTTCCATGCTTCGCTTTGGGCCCGAGTGACGCCCATCCCGTCGCCGCCGAACAGCTCCTCCATCGTCCTTCCCGGTCCTTCCACCCGACGACGCCGACAGGTGTTTCAGCTCTTAAAACGCTCGCGCCAGGGCAACGCACCCTCCGAACTCCCGTTCAGGGCGTTCGGACGTCCATCGAGCTCATCTGGGCGATGTACGCGATGCCACACTCCACCGAGCCCTCGTCGATCTGAGCGATAGTGCCGTCCTCATCGATGTCCTTGCCGTCCGCCGCCCACACCAGGTTTTCGAGCGTGGTTTCGAACAAGGAGTTGCAGGTCGCGGTAGCCGCACAACCGGCCGCGGTCGAGGAGTAACGATAGGCCGTGCTGCCATAGTCATCCACGCGCTGCAGGCAGTCGTAAGCGTAGTTGATGTAGTCACGCACCGGATCGGTGGGCGCAAAAATCAGGGCGATACTATCCAATTCCGCGAGGATGCTGGTCAGGTAGCCGTTGGCGCCCAATACGCCCGGATTGCCGGGCACCAGCTCCACACTGCCGTTCCCGTCGAGGTCCTCGTTGAGCCCCGAGATCGAGTTGGAGATCCGCTCCGCCTCGGCGTTGGTCTCCTCGATCTCCCCCTCCCGCGCGATCACGTCCTCGGTGTAGGTACGAAGATCCTGCAAGCTCGACTCCAGCGCCCGCGCCGTGCCTTGCCCGTCCGCGGTCTCCACCGAGGCGATGAGGATGTTGGCGATCGCCGCGACCACCGCGGGATCGACCTGTCCCTGCCACAAAAGTTCACCCTCTCCGGCGGTTCCCGAGTCATTGGCCCAGGCCTCGAAGCTGTCATAGCCGCCCAAGGACGCGTCGATGCCAAGCTCATACTCGAACAGGACCGCGCTCGAAGAGACCGGGATGGCGCCGAGCGCGATGGGGTCGGCCCCCGCGCGCGAGACGAAGCCGTAGTAGGACTCCCCGTCCCGCGGCGCCAGGCACCGGGTCAGCTCCAGGTGGAACTTCGAATTATCGGCTTCTCCATCCAAAAAGAACGCCTTCCCCTCCCCTGCCGGCGCCCAAGCGATGCCGCTACCGGTGCCGGTGGTCTCGTCCGTCGTCGACCCGGTGTCTTTCCCGCCATCGTCGCCGCCGTCTCCCGCACAGCCCGCCAGCAGCAACCACCACCCGCTCCACCGCATGTCACAATCCTCCGCGCCCAGTGTATCGCGATCCCGCGAGCATCGGCCGTCCTGTGAGGAATTCGTCTCCGAGCTGGCCATTTCCTCAAAAACGGAGAACGCTGTCACATGCGTCTCTGGCTCACTCCCCTGCTCTTCGCCACCTCGATCGCCCGGGCCGAGTCCCTCGCCGCGCCTCCGGTTGAGCCTCCCTTCAGCGCCCGCATCCAAGAGGCCGTACAAATACGACAATCCGGCCAGAACGCCACGGCGCTCACTTTTCTGGAGGCGCTGGAGCCCCAGGTCCCGGCGGAGTACCGCGGATTATGGCTCTACCAGCGGGGGATTTGCGCCGAGGTGGCCTGGGACTACGAGGCGGCGGTAGCGCTGCACCAGGGCGCGATCGACGCCGGCGGCGAATTTGTACTCGACGCGCGGTACCGCCAGGCCCTCTCCTTGGAGGCGCTTGGTCGGGACGCCGAGGCGGTCGACGCTATCCGGGAGCTCGCGCGCGCCCGCGGCCTCGACAACACCGACCGGCTCGCGATCGCCATCCAGAAGGCGACTACCGAGGTCAAGGCAGGGAAACGGTGGCGCGGGACCCGGCACCTCAACGCGGCCCTCGCCGATGCCGAGGCCGCCAACCTCCACACCTACCTACAGGCCAAGGCCCACGCGGCGTTGGCAGCCGCCCACTTTGCCGACGCCGCCGAGCTCAGGCTCCGCGGGTCTGAAAAACGCCTGGTCAAGCGGCTCAAGGAGCGCGCGGCGCTGATCACCGCGGGTGAAGACGAAATCCTCAAGATCATCGAGCTGGACGAGGTCGAGTGGGTGCTCGCGTCGCTCCTCGACATCGGTGCGGCGTACGAGGCGCTGGGCTCCGAGCTCGAGGCCGTAGCCCCTCCGCGTGGCGAAGATCCGGCCGCCTACGCCCAGGCCTTGGCGCCTTACGTCAACAATGTTCGGACCAAAGCGCGAAACATCTACGGCCTCGGCATCGAGCTCGCGGTGCGCCTCGGGTGGGAGAGCCCGCGCGTAGCGAAGCTCCGCGAAGAAAAAGCCAGATTGGGAGGCTGAACGTTCCGGGAGCCAGCCCTCCCGCGCCCGCGCTCATCTCGCTCTCTGTTGTCTGGCGCCCTCGGCCGTCCTCCGCCCTCGGCCGCCAACCCAAGCCCCGGCGGACGCCGGGGCTTGGCGGCCTCGATCCTCGCCGCTTCGCCTCCGGCTCGCGGCTCGGAATCGGCGCCTGCGGCGCCGGGCTCCAGCCTGCCTGGCGCACACCGGCGCTCGCCACCCGCGACGCCGCCCGTCTTCACGGGCGGCGCCGGGGAAAGACGCTCATACCGCCGCTCTCTCTGGCTCGGGCGTCGCGATGCGTACGAGCCACCGCTCGCCCCGGGTACGCGCGAGGAGCAATGCCGCCACCACGACGATCTCGATGGTGAGCCCGCCCCACGCCCCGGCGGCCCCGCCGTCGAGACCCAGCGTGAGCCAGGCGCCCAGGGGCAGCTTCACCAGCCAGGCCGAGAGCACCTCGACCACCATGAGAAAGCGTGCGTCTCCCGCACCATCGAGCGCGCCGTGACTCACCATCGCGACCGCGTCGAACACCTGGAAGGCCGCCGCGATGAGCAGAAGGGGCCCCGCCACCGCCGCGACCTCGGGTGCCGGCTGGAAGATCGTGAGCATCGCCCCGGGCATCACCACAAAGAGCAGCGCCCAGGCGCTCATGATCCCGACCCCCAGCCGGAGCCCCGCCGCAAAGGACTGTCGGGCGCGCTCGGCGTTCGCCGAGCCCACCGCGTGCCCCACCATCACCCCAGTGGCCTCACCCACCGCATCCCCAGGAAGAAAGCTCACGCTCGAGATCCGGAGCACCAGCACGTGAGCGGCGAGCTCGGCCTCACCCGAGCGGCTCACCATCGCGGCAAACACCAGGAAGGCGCCCACCGACAAGATGGCGTTGACCGCGTTGGGCACCCCGATCCGGCCCACCTCTGAGAGAAGCGAAGGATCAAGGTTCCTCGGCGCGTGTCGCACCTGCCGCCAGGCCTGGACGGACAGCCACAACGCCGCAGCCGCCTGGCCCATCACAAACGCGAGCCCGGTCCCAAACAGCCCCAGCCCCGCCCACGGGCCGATCCCCAGAACGAGCAGGGGATCCAGCACCACATTGAGCGCGGCCGCTCCGAGCATGCCTACCATCGGCGTGCGCGTGTCCCCGCGCCCCTGGAACCAGGCCGCGAGGCCCATCGAGAGGATCACCAACGGCGCGCCGAGCACCCGGCCCGAAAAGGCCGCCGAGGCCTGCGCGGCGATCGCGACATCTCCCGTGAGGAGCACGAAAAACGGCCCGCCCAACGCGGCGATCACCGCCGTCGGCACCCCGATGAGCCCCGCCAGCCAGACCGCGTGCCAGGCGAGCGCGGCGACGGGACGCCCCGCGCCAAGCGCCTGGGCGGTGACGACCTGCAGCGCGCGCGCCAACGAGACCCCGAAGGACAGAGCGAGGTGACCCGCGGGGACGGCGAGCCCCACCCCCGCGAGGGCGGCCGTTCCGAGCTCGCTGACCACGAGGGTGTCCACGACGGCGATCGCCGTGTAGGTGAGCTTGGAGACCATGATCGGCCACGCGAGCAGGAGCACCTGGAAGGAGCTCACGGTCGAGGACGAAACAGACGAAACAGAGGGCGACGAAGCCGACACGATGGCCGACATGAGACACATCCTTGAGCGGCCCGTAGGCCAGCAGGAACACGTCATGATGACGCGGAGCGTAGACAGGACGACCCAACAGGGACGTCAAAAGGGGCGCAGAACGAGCGCCAACCGAAGGTCGTGTCTCCCTGGGAGGAGACGCTAGACGCGCGGAGGGAGCTCTTTCCGAGGCATTCCGCCGGTAGTCAGGACACCGGCGGTGAGGAGAACCCCACAAGAGACGCCCATGACACCGTCGACATCACGCTGGATGAACGAATCGTACATGGGCACTCCTGCCTCGTGCGTCAGCCATGATGGCGAACACGGGCAAGGCGCGGATATCTCTGGCCCCTGCAACGCGCAAGGGATAATCTGCGGCGCGCCGGTTGGGCCCAGCCCAACGCATGACCCCGCGCTCTTCCGCCCGTTCCCGCCTTCCGCCGCTTTTGTCCCCGGCCCACGCTGGCCACCCGGAGCCCCCTTGCGCTCGACCCTTCGACACTCTTGGCTGTTGTTCCTCGCGCCGTTGTTGCTCGCCAGCAAATGCCGCCCTGACGACGAGGTCGTCGACACCAACAAGACCCCGATAGACGTCAACGTCAAGCTCCAGGTGGCGGGTGTCGACCCCGCCTTCGGGGTCGCGAACAAATCATTCGACGCCGAGGTTTTCGGTGCAGCCTTCGAGAAGGGGGCCACTGTCCAGGTAGGGGGCGCTGCGGCAACGAGCGTCGAATATGCCGGTTCAAGTTCAATCTCCATCACGGTGCCCGCGCTGCCAGCCGGCTCCTGGGATCTGGTGGTCACCAACCCCGGCGGCGCCTCAGCTACGCTGCGGCGCGCGGTCACGCTCTCCGAGAGTAGCGGCCCAAGCTGTCCAAAGGCGCTGGTCTACTTCGATCTCGACAGCTCGAGCCTCACCCCAGCCGCCCGGAGCCAACTCGACGCGTTGGTGGCTTGCGCGCGGACGGGGACGATGAGCCTCCGGGTCGAGGGGCACTGTGACGCGCGGGGAACCACCGAGTACAACCTTGCGCTCGGCCAACGTCGCGCCGACGCGGTGGGCCGCTACCTGGTGGGTCTGGGGATCTCGCCAGGGCGGGTTGCGTCTACGTCATACGGTGAGGAACGCCTCGCCGACACGGGCTCTGGCGCCACGGCCGACGCCCTCAATCGCCGTGCCGAGGTGTACGTCAAGTGAAACGTCCCCTGCTCCTCGTCCTCCTCTCCGGCTGCGTCATCGACCGGAGTGGCCAGTCCGCCAGCGACACCCTCCGTCGAGAGCTCGCCGACCACGATCGTCGCGTGCAGGTGCTGGAGTCCACCACCACCACCGCCGGCCACCGTATCGGGCAGCTCGAAGACGTCACCAGGGCGCGTGGCCAGGAAGAGATCCTCAAGATGGAGGGTATCGAACAGGTGCGCGCCGAGGTCGCCCGGATGCGCGGGGATTTCGAGGTGCTCGCGCGCGAAGCCACCACGGCGGGCGAGGCTGAAGTCGGGTTCCAGGTCGACGCCGACTGGCGCCTCCGGTATCTCGAAGCGCGTATTGCCAATCTCGAACGTCAACTTCGCATCACCGCACCCGCCCCGCCCGCGCGCCCAGGTGAGGCCGCGCCTGACCCCGCGGCCAGCACGAACGCCACCACCGGAATCGCGCCCGTGGTCCCGGCCGCTCCGCTCACCGCAGACGAAGCGTTCACCCAGATCGCGACGCACCTCCAGGAGAACCGCGGCGCCGCCGCCCGTGCGATCGCCGAAGCTTTCGTCCGCGAGAACCCCAAACATGAGCGCGTGCCGGAGGCCCTGTACCGGGTAGCCGAGTCCTACCAGAATGACGGTAACTTCTCCGCCGCTGCCGCCGCCTTCCAAAAAGTGCTGTCAGATTTCGCCGACAGCACTTGGGCCCCCTGGTCGATGCTGAGGCAGGGGGAGTGTTTCTTGTCGATGGGCCGGCCCGACGAGGCCCGCCTCTTCTGGAACGACGTGGTCAAGCTGTACCCGAAGAGCAAGGCCGCAAAAGAAGCCAAGACCTACCTCGCAAAGTAGCAACACGGGCAACTCGAGACCCACGGTCCCTCGCTGGCCGGCATCAACCCGCTCCGGCCGCGCCCTTTGACACCACCCCCGACTCGGGGTAGGAGGTCCGCTCAACCTCCGTCCCATTGGAGCGTCCCCCGCGGGCGCTCTTTTAGTTTTCGAGATGCCCGCCCTCGCCTCCCCCGATCTCCTACGCACCCTCCGGACGCTCGCCGAACCGATCGTCGAGGAGCAGGGCTGCGTGCTGACCGCGATCGAGGTGCTCGGCGGCGCGGGCGCGGCCACGGTGCGACTGTCGGTCGACCAGCCCGGCGGCGTTGGCATCGACCAGTGTACGCGGATCTCTCGGGCCTTTTCACGTGTGCTCGACGAGCGGGACCCCATCCCGTCGGCGTACACCCTGGAGGTGTCCTCGCCCGGGATCCAACGGCCCGTCCAACGCCCCGAAGATTTCGATCGTTTTGCCGGCTGTGAGATCCGGGTCAAGCGCTATGGCACGGACAGCCGGAAGGCGACGCGCGGGCGCCTCGTGGGCTTCGTGGACGGTCGCATCCAACTACATACCGACTCCGGTCCGATACAGATCCATCCCGACGACGTGGAGCGGGCGTGGCTCGCGCTCACGGACGAACAATTTGCGCGAATGGGGCAGGGCCTCCCCCCCGTCGCTGGAGGTGAATGATGCAGAGCCAGCTCGCCCGTGACATCGACGCGGTCGCCCGTGAAAAGAACATCCCCCGGGACAAACTCATCGAAGTGCTCCAGGAGGCGATGCACGCTGCCGCTCGTAAGAAGTTCGGTATGCAGAAGGATCTCGAGGCGCAGTGGAACGACGGCCTCGGTGAGGTCGAGCTCTTCGAGTTCAAGACCGTCTCCGAAGAGATCGAGGACGAAGACCTCGAAATCGGCGTCGAAGACGCGCGGCGCCTCGATCCCGAGTGTGAGCTCGGGGACTCGCTGGGCATCAAGCTCAACGCCGAGGACCTCGGCCGTATCGCCGCTCAGACCGCCAAACAGGTGATCATCCAGAAGATTCGCGACGCGGAGCGCGAAATCACGTTCTCCGAGTTCAAGGACCGGAAGGGCGAGATCATCACCGGCATCGTGCGACGCTTCGAAAAAGGGAGCATCATCGTAGACCTGGGCCGGGCCGAAGCGATCCTCCCCAAACGCGAGCAGGTCGCTACCGAGACCTATCGCCAGGGCGACCGGATCCAGGCCTACGTCGTGGACATCACCCGCGCCACCAAGACGCCTCAGGTGATCCTGTCCCGCACCCACCCCGGCCTCATCATGAAGCTGTTCGAACTTGAGGTCCCGGAAGTGGCCGAAGGAATCGTGCGGATCGAGGCCTGCGCGCGCGAGCCGGGCTTCCGCGCCAAGATCGCGGTCTCTTCTTCGGATCCTGACGTCGATCCAGTCGGCGCCTGCGTGGGCATGAAGGGCTCGCGGGTGCAAGCGGTGGTGCAGGAGCTACGCGGCGAGGCGATCGACATCATCCCCTACCACCCGGATCCTGCTCGATTCGTGGTCCACGCGATCGCTCCAGCGTCGGTCGCGCGGGTGTACATCGACGAGCACCTCCACGCGATGGAGTTGGTGGTCCCGGACGATCAGCTGTCCAAGGCGATCGGCCGGCGCGGTCAAAACGTCCGTCTCGCCGGGCAGCTCACGGGCTGGCGCATCGAGATCCACTCCGAGAGCAAACACCACGAGTTGGCCGAGCAGGCGCGTGAGGAGATCTCCCGGATCGCCGGCATCGACGAAGAGTCGATCGAGATCCTCATCCGTCAGGGGTACCGGTCGCTCCAGGAGGTCGCCGACGCGGAGCCCTTCGAGCTCGCAGGCGTGCTCGGCTTCGATGAAGACGTCACGGCGGCCCTGGTCGACGCAGCCGAGCGAGCGCTGGAGGAGATCATCCTCGCCGAGGCCGAAGCTAAGAAAGTCGCGGCCGATCTACCCCCGAGCCCGGACGAGCTCTGAGACCCAGGTCGCCCCTCCGGCCCGACGCGGTGGGCGCGGCGGTACCGAACTCCCCAGCGGGCTCCCGGGATGGCGGGACGCCCGCCGCCGGGGCACGCGCGAGCCGAGGGCGGGCACGGGCGGGTCGCCAAAGGGCGAGACCCGTCACCGAAGAGCCAGTCCGCACCTGCATCATCACACGCGAGCCTCATCCCGCGTCCGAGCTCTTTCGCTTGGTGCTCTCTCCCGAAGGCGGGGTCGAGATTGAGGCACGCGGCCAGCTTCCTGGTCGCGGCGCCTGGATCAGCGCCACGAGGCAGGCCCTCGATCTGGCGGAGAGCAAACCTGTCATCGTCGCACGCGCCCTCGACCTGGGGGAGGCAGGTGCTGGACTGTCGCTGGCCGGGCTTCGTGACCGCGCCATTCGACTCACCGAACAAAAGGTGCTCGACCTCCTCACGCTCGGAATGCGTGCCGGACTCCTGATCATGGGCGCCGAGACCGTCGAAGACGCGCGAAAGCGTGGCACGGTGGTCGGGCTGATCTTCGCCGCCGACACTGCGCCTGCGACGGTTCAGAACGTCGCGGGGGACGGAGCGGTGCCCGCGTGGCGGCTGCCATTGGACGCCAACCGGCTGGGCGCCCTCCTCGGTAAGGGCTCCCGGTCGGTGCTCGGTCTCCGATCAGGAAGTGTGAGCCCTGAGCTCCTCCGGCAGTTGCGCCGACTGGAGAAACTGCGTTAGGGGGCCGCCGCCGCCGTCCACGGGCTTCCGGGACGCCGGCTGGTGTGGCCAGGAGTCCGACGAGGCGGTATCGCGTGGAGGGGGGGAACCCCAGCCGCGCCAAACGTTTCTCGCAACTGGCGTCAACGACGACCGGCGGCCGCCCCCGCGTCCATGCGTGTGCGTCGAAGAAAAATAGGTAGGGAATGTCGACGAAAGATCTTCTGGATCGCCTGGAGAACCCGAAGGGCGGTGTGCGCAAGCCGGCGCCGGCCCCCGAGCCGGTCGCTGCGCCTGAGTCGCGCGCGAATGACACGCGTGTGGCCACGGGAGTCGTGCGCCGTCGCGCCACGACGCCTGAGCCACCGCCGCCCCCGGCCGCCCCTAAAACGATCCGACGCCCGGGCGCCGGGCGCGACGAGCCGCCACGCGCGGCGCCGTCCATGGGTCCACCGTCTGCGGTGACGTCGGCACCGTCGCACGGCATCGGCGCTTCGGCGCAGATGCGCCGCGCGCCGCCGCCTGGTCTGGTGGAGGGCCGAGGCGCCCCCCCCGTGCGCCGCGAAGCACCCGCCGAGCTGCGCCGACCGACGCGGATGGATCCCGACGCGGAGCTGGTCGTAAACGACGCCGGCGACGACGGCCTCCAACCCAACGTTCCGCCGGTCTCCGCCGAGTCCACGCTCGACGAGGTCGCGTACACGCCGGCGGCGGAAGATGGCCCCAGCGCCAGTGAGCCGCCAGGCTCCTCCGACCTCGACGCCGGGGCGGCCCCCACCGAGCCGCCCGCGCCCGCTCCAGTCGAGCGCCGCGCCGAGCCCACCATGGAGCGCGCGGTGATCGTCGAGCGGCCCGGGTCCGTCGCCCGGCCGGGCGCACCCATCCTCCGCTCCGCCGGCGGCGCGCTCCGCCTGCCCGAGGGCCCGATGGTCCCCGGACTTGGGCGTGCGGTCGTCGCCCTTCCGCCAGGATTCGATCCTTCCGATCCGGGCGGCGCCCGTCGCCGCGCCCGCGAAGCGACCCCGGCGGCCCCACGTTGGGGACCGGGAGCGCCCCCCGCGGGCCCGCGGCGTGAAGCCCGCGCCGAGGCACCCCGCCCCGCCACCCCGGCGGCCCCGCAGCCGAGTGCCGAGGAGCTGCGCGCGAAGAAGAAGCTTCGCTCCAAGGAGCGCAGCGAGCTGGTGCTCGACGGCATGGCACAGGCGCGTATGCGCCGCGGAAAGGCCAAGCCCGGGCGGGACTCAGGGCGCGGCCAAGCCGCGAGGCCGCAAATCCGGCGCAAGATCCGGGTCGAAGGCGAGCTTACGGTTGCCAGCTTGGCTCACGAGCTGGGGATCAAGGCTACCGAGCTCGTTCGGGCGCTCCTCGCGCTCGGGCAGCCGGCCACCATCAACGAGGTGGTGGACATCGACACCGCCACCCTGCTGGCCGCCGACTACAACGCCGAAATCGTCAATGTGTCCTTCGACGAGTCGGAGCACATGATCAAGTCCACCGAGGTGGACGAGGCCCGCATCTCCCGCCCGCCAGTGGTCACGGTCATGGGTCACGTCGACCACGGCAAGACCACGCTGCTCGACACCATCCGTAAGGCCCGCGTGGCTTCTGGAGAGGCCGGCGGCATCACGCAGCACGTGGGTGCATACCAGGTCAAACGCGGCGATCAGCTCATCACGTTCATCGACACCCCGGGTCACGCGGCGTTCAGCGCGATGCGCGCTCGCGGCGCCAAGGTGACCGACGTGGTCGTGCTCGTCGTCGCTGCCGACGATGGCGTCATGCCGCAGACCGTCGAGGCGATCAGCCATTCGAAGGCCGCGAAGGTCCCGATCGTGGTCGCGGTCAACAAGTGCGACAAGCCGGGTATTCAACCCGAGCGCATTCGCCAGATGCTCATGGAATACGGCCTCGTCCCGGAAGAATTCGGCGGCGATACGATGTTCGCGAACATCTCGGCCTTGCGCGGCACGGGCATCGAAGAGCTCCTCGACGCGGTGCTCCTGCAGGCGGAGGTGCTCGATCTGCGCGCCAATCCCGAGCGGCATGCTCAGGGCGTGGTGCTTGAGTCCCGCCTCGAGACGGGCAAGGGCGCCGTCGCAAGCCTCCTGGTCCAGAACGGCACCCTGAAGCAGGGCGACACCCTGGTCATCGGTAGCACCTGGGGCCGCGTTCGTGCGATGTCCGACGATCGTGGCGGTAAGGTCAAGACGGCGGGTCCTGCGGCCCCGGTCGAGATCTTCGGCCTCCAAGACCTCCCGACCGCGGGCGACGAGTTCGTGGTCGTCGAGAGCGAGCGGGACGCCCGTACGCTCGTAGAGCACCGCCAGCACAAGGACCGCACGGCGGCCCTAGCGCAGCGCCAGAAGGTCACGGTCGACGACCTGTACAAGCTCGGGGCACGTTCGCAAGAGGTGCTCCACCTCATCCTCAAGACGGACGTCACCGGCTCGCTGGAAGCCCTGAAGTCGGCGTTGGAAGGAATCCAGGTCAGCGGCACGCGGCTCAAGATCCTGCTCGCCGGAGTGGGGCCGATCACCGAGTCCGACGTCACCCTCGCGGCGGCCGAAGACGCACAGGTCATCGCGTTCAACGTCAAGGCCGACGCCAAGGCGCGTCAGGCGGCCGACTCCCACAACGTTGAGATTCGCCGCTTCGACATCATCTACAACGTGATCGACGCGGTGCGCGCACAGCTCGGGGGCCTGCTCGCGCCGGTCTACGAGGAGCGGCGGTCGGGCGAAGCGGAGGTGCGCGCTACGTTCTCCATCGCCAAGCTCGGCCTCATCGCGGGCTGCATGGTCACCGAAGGCAAGGTGGTCCGGGGCTGCCACGCGCGGATCTACCGCCTGAACAAGATGATCCACGAGGGCAAAGTCGCGAGCCTCAAACGGTTCAAGGACGACGCCAAAGAAGTCGAGAAGGGTTTCGAGTGTGGTGTTGGCGTCGAGGGCGCCAGCGAGCTGCTCATCGGAGACAAGATCGCCTTCTTTGTCCAGGTTGAGGTTCCCCGCGTCGTCTGAGTCGATGTACCGGATGGCCTCCACGCGCCCATGATCTCCTACCTACCCGCGCCCGACGAGACGATTTGGGTCGGCGTACTGAGGCTGTCGCTCCAGATCCCTGGCGCGCGGAGCCTCAAGGACCGACGGCGCGTTGTGCTCTCGATGCGCGACCGGATCCACGCGAGACATCACGCCGCGTTCGCCGAGGTCGGCCACCTGGACGCCGCCGGCGCCGCCGTGGTGGCTATCAGCGTGATCGGGAACGACAGCCGGCTCGTACGGAGCCGCCTGGACACCATCCGGAACGACGTCCTCAACACCGCCGATGCGCTCCTGGTGGACCATCACACGACCGTCGTGAATCACCGAACGCTCCTCGGCTGAAACGAGGTCCGAGGCCGTTCACGCGAGGGGCACCTTTTTTTCCCCCGGGGTCTGGTATTGCTCTGTCAAGAGTGCTAAGGTCTCGGATAAGGTTGTTCGCCACCCATCATGCGTACGCTCTACACGATCACCCGCGTAATCCTGGCCCTGGGGCTCACCGGCTTCCTCGTATGGGTGGCCGTGGGCTCGGAGTGGATGCGCCTTCGAGAGGTGCGCGTCGTCGGGAATCTCCGTGCGCCTGCCTCCCAGCTCCGGCATCTCGCGGCGCTACCTACTGGCGATCCGCTGGTGCTTCTCGATCTGGAGGCCGCAGTCAGCGGCGTGGAGCGCCACCCGTGGGTGGCAGAGGCCAGCTTACGAAGGGTGTTTCCGGATAGCGTCGTGCTGCAGGTGCGTGAGCGCGTCGCCACCGCGCTCCTTCTGCTCGACGGCTTGTACCTAGTTGATGAAAAGGGCGAGGTTTTTCGCCGTGCATCCGCTCCCGACCTCGATCTGCCCGTGCTGACGGGTGTGGCCCCAGACCTCGCCCTGCGTGAGCCCGTGGTCGCGCGGCGGGTGGTCCAAGAGGCGCTCAGCTGGCTGGCCGATGCGGCTTCGCAAGGTGTTGACGCTGCCAAGATCTCTGAGCTTCGTTTTGACGTACAATCAGGCTATACTCTTGTGCTCCGTAATGGGGGCGAGCTGATGCTGGGCTTCCAGGATCGGTCCTCGCTCTCCCGCCTTGGCGCCCTCATGGGCCAGGGTGTAGACCTCGCCCGTCCGCTACGTATCGATCTGACCTCCGCCGCCCTGGCCGTCGTCACCCCCCTCTGACCACCCCACTCCGCCTGCCGGCGACGCGGCAGGTCCCGCCCCAGCCCCCCTTTGAGGTTTCCCCATGATTGACATCGTCGAATCTGATCTTTCCGGCGCTCGCATCAAAGTCATCGGCGTCGGTGGCGGCGGCGGCAATGCCGTCAACAACATGCTCCGCTCCGGCCTCTCCGGTGTCGAGTTCATCGCCATCAACACGGACGCGCAGGACCTCAAGCGGTCCCTGGCGCCCAAGCGGTTCCAGCTCGGAGCTCAGCTCACTAAGGGCCTCGGTGCAGGCGCCAACCCTGAGGTCGGCCGCGAAGCCGCGCTCGAAGACCGCGACCGGATCGCCGAGCTGATCGCGGGCTCCGACATGGTGTTCGTGACGGCAGGTATGGGCGGCGGCACGGGCACGGGGGCTGCCCCGGTCGTATGCGAAGTCGCGCGTGAGCTCGGCGCGTTGACCGTCGGCGTGGTCACCCGCCCGTTCAACTTCGAGGGCCGGACCCGTCGTCGTCAGGCGGAGCTCGGGATGGAAGCGATGATGTCCCACGTGGACACACTCATCACCATCCCCAACCAACGCCTCCTGACCATGTCTACCGAGCGGACCCCGTTCACCGAGGCCTTCTCGATGGCGGACGACGTCCTGCTCCAGGCCGTCAAAGGCATCTCCGACCTCATCAACGGCTTTGGCGTGATCAACGTGGATTTCGCGGACGTGCGCACGATCATGGCCAACAAGGGCCTCGCGCTCATGGGCGTCGGCATTGGGTCGGGTCAACACCGTACGGTGGACGCCGCTCAGCGCGCGATCTCGAGCCCCCTGCTCGACGACGTGTCGATCTCGGGCGCGACCTCGGTGCTGATCAACTTCGCCGGCTCGTCCAGCCTCACCCTCTACGAAGTGAACGAGGCGGCGCAGATGGTGGCCGAGGAGACCGCGGAGGACGAAAACGTCATCTTCGGCCTGATGATCGACGAGAGCCTCGGCGAGAACGTCCGCGTGAGCGTAGTCGCCACCGGGTTCACGGAGGCGACCGGCCGGCTGACCAACCCCAACACCCGTCACACCGACGTAGGTGTCCGGCAGAAGGCGGTGGCGGTCGCGAACGGCGGCATGATTCGGCCGAACGCGGCCCGCGGGCCCCAGGTGGCGAGCGGCTTCGACACCATCCGGCAGGAAGACTACGACATCCCCACCTTCTTCCGTAACAAGGACTAGCCCGGACGCGGATCGGGTCACCTCGTGACCGCGTGTCGCGCAGGAGCGTCCAATCGCCCGTTTCGCGAGCGATCTCGCCGCGGTGGCCGGATGCCCCCGTGGTGGGGCGCGTCCGCCCGGCCAGGGGGATCGATCGTTGACCGTCAACGGACCGTGCGCCCAACCGACGGTGGGTTATCTTGAGTCTGATGCTTGCGGTCGTTCAGTACAAACCGCGTCGTGGCGCTCGAAATGCCAACCTTGAGCGGCTCGTCGCCCTCACGACCCAAGCGCTCACCGCGGGGGCCAAGCTGGTGGTCCTGCCTGAAATGGCGGCCACCGGCTATCGTTTTCCCAACCCAGAGGCGATTCGCCCCCTGGCCGAGGTGCCGCGCGGCCCCACGTTCAAGGCCTTCGCATCACTGGCGAAACAGCACAAAGCCCAGATCGTCGTTGGCTTTGTGGAGGACCACGAGGGGCGGCTCTTCAATGCTGCGATGGTGATCAGCGCGGAAGGCAAGATCGAGGCCCACTATCGGAAGCGGCTCCTCTACATCGACGATCACACCTGGGCGAACCCCGGGGACCTCCCCTACCCCACCTTCAACACCGCGTGGGGCCCGGCTACGCTGTGTATCTGTATGGACATCAACGATCCGCGGTTCATCACGCATGTTCGGCGTACGCGGCCCTCCTTGCTCGCGTTCCCGACCAACTGGGTGGACGAGGGGCGCGACGACATCCATAGCTACTGGCTCTCTCAGCTACGCGGGTGGAACGGCACGATACTGGCGGCGGATCGTTGGGGAACAGAGGACGACGTCACATTTTACGGCCGCTCGGCGATCCTCCATAATGGCGAGGTGGTGACGGCGGCTCCGGCCGAAGGCGACGGATGGTGGGGCTTCGAGCTACCCCCGGTCGTCGCAGCGGCCCCCGCGGCCACCGTCGTCAAACCTGTGTCCGAGGCGGGCTGAGCCTCAGCGGGAGGAGCGGCATCCCCTCCTCACCCGCTCAGCGACGGTTCAACCCGACCACAAAGAACTCCACCGAACGTTCACGTGTCGCGTCGGGCTTGAAGCGCCGAACCTCGCGGAAGCGGCCTTGAACTTCCCTGATGTAGGCCGGCGCGTCCTCGCCGTCGAACACCTTGGCCACGAAGCTCCCGCCGGGCTTCAAGCAGGAGTCGGTGAGTTCGAGGGCACGGCGCGCCAGCTCGATCTGCCGACAATGGTCGGTGAACCTGGCTCCTGTTGTGGCGGGTGCCATGTCGCTCACCAGAAGATCGGCCTTCCCCCCCATCGCCCCGACGAGGGCCTCCGGCGTGACCTCGAGCGCGGACGCGACGAGCCACTCACCAGCAAACTCGGGTGCGCGCAAGTCCACCCCCACCACGCGCACCCCCTGCTGCTGTAACCAGCGACTCCAGGAGCCCGGAAAGCACCCGAGGTCGAGCGCGACGGACGAGGACCCGCCACGCGGCACCACGCGAAAACGCGCGTCAATCTCGTCTAGTTTGTAGACACTCCGAGCGGCAAAGCCCTGCGCCTGAGCCTTCCGGCTGTAGTGGTCCGCGCGTTGGTACGACTTCGACGATGACATCGGCCTGGCCGTTGAGGTATCATGGCTTCCTTCGGAGTGTGTGATGCGCCTGCTGTTCCTGCTCGTCAGCGTGGTCGCGTGCAACGGTGACGCCAAGCCGGAAGACTCCAGTGCGGGCACCGGCACAACCGCGCCGGTCGTCCAGGGCGACGCCGACTCCGACAACATTCTCGACGTTCACGAAGGCACGTCCGACGATGACGGCGACGACACCCCCGCGGAGCTCGACACCGACTCCGATGGCGACGGCATCAACGACAAGGTCGAGGCGGGTGACGAAGACCTGATGACGCTCCCGGTCGACACCGACGGTGACGGCACCCCCGACGCCTACGACTTGGACTCTGACAACAACTGTATCTCCGACGAGGCCGAACGGGGCGAGGGCGGCAGCGCGGTTGACTCCGACGGCGACGGCACCCGTGACTTCCAGGACACGGACAATGACGGCGATGGGATCCCCGACACGCGCGAAGAGGCGCTCTGCGGCGGCGAGGCAGGGTACACCGACAGCGACGCGGACGGCACCCCCGACTACATGGACGCCGACAGCGACAACGACGGCATTGGCGACATTTTTGAAGGAGGAACCACCACTTTCAACGACGAGCCGGTAGACAGCGATGGTGACGGCACCCCCGACTACCTCGACAGCGACAGCGACAACGACGGTTTGAGCGACGCCGACGAAGGCGGCACCGGCGCCGACGCCAGCGTCGAGCCGCGTGACACGGACAACGACGGCCGCTACGACTACGCCGACACGGACGCCGACGGCGACGCCCTCTCCGACGCCAACGAAGTGCTCGCGGGGACCGACCCCTACGACGCCGACACCGATGGAGACGGCTACTCCGATGGCGGCGAGGTAACCGCTGGGACCGATCCATTGGACTCCGTGAGCGTGATCGAAGGCATCTACGTGGAGGTCTCGGAGCGGACCGAAGTGGAGGAGGTGTTCGAGTTCGAGCTGCGGATCGAGATGGGGGACATCGCGTTCCTGCTCGACAGCACCTGCTCCATGTCAGGCACGATGACCGCGATGGCGTCCGAGTTCGGCGCCATCGTCGACGAGCTCTCGGTCCTCCTGCCCGACGCGGCATACGGCGCCGCCGGACACGACGACTACGCCTACGGGAGCATGGGGTCGTCGGGCATCGACAAGCCTTTCTACCTCCAGCAGCAGATCACCACCAACATCGATGACGTGCAGGACTCGCTCGACCGCTACCGCACGCACTCCGGCGCCGACGGCCCGGAGGGCTCCATGGAGGGCCTGTATCAGCTCGCCACGGGCATCGGTTACGACCAGAACTGCAACGGAACATACGAGTCGTCCACCGACGTCGAGCCCTTCATCGCGAACTCCTACGACGCATTCAACGGGAGCGCGTCGGGGGTCTATGACGCAGGGGTGGAGGGTACCGGCGAGCTCGGGGGCCTGGGATTCCGCGACTACGCCCTGCCGGTGATCGTGCTGGCCACCGACAACTACATGCGTGATCCCGACTCGGCCAACAACTCGTACAACCAGACGCCCGGGGGCTGTCCTCTCGACGCGGGCCTGAGCGACGTGGTTAGCGCGATAAATGGCCTGGGCGCAAGGTTTATCGGCATCTCGGTCTCCGGCAGCCTGCCCTATCCCCAGATGCTCGACATCTCGACGCTCACGGGTTCGCTCGCCGATCTCGACGGCGATGGAACGGCAGCGGAAGAGGTGGTGCAGGTCTGGTCCGGTTCGAGCTCGGGTTTCCGGGACACCGTGGTGGACGCGATCACCCAACTCGTCGCGGCGGTCAAGTTCGAGCGTGTCGATCTTCAGGTTGAAGGAGACACCTACGGCTTCGTCACCGGGATCTCGCCCACCTACTACGAGGGCCTGGGCGCCGAGGACTCTGGGACGGTGCTCACCTTCACCCTGAGCTTCCGCGGAGTGGTCGCGGCGACCACCGAGGACCAGCTCTACCGCCTGACCCTCAACGTCCTCGGCGATTCGAGCGTACTGCTCGACTCATTGGACATCATCGTGCTCGTTCCGGGCACATCGTACTGAGAATGGCTGAGCAGCGCGACGACGACGCGCCGATCCTCACGGGGTTTCGCGGATGAGGAGCATCGATCGGGTCCAGGAACTGCTCGAGGAGGGCATGATCGACGAGATCGTGCAGCCTCTCATGAGCGGCAAGGAGGCCGACGTATTCATCGTACGCTGCGACCAGGAGTACCGGGTCGCGAAGGTGTACAAAGACGCGTTGAATCGCAGCTTTCGCCAGCGTGCCGCGTACACCGAGGGGCGTCGGGTGCGGAACACGCGGCAGCAGCGCGCGATGGACCGGGGCTCCCGCTACGGGCGCGCGCAGAACGAGGCCGCCTGGCAGAACGCGGAGGTTGACGCGCTCTACAAGCTCGGCGCCGCCGGCGTCGCGGTGCCCAAGGTTCACCTTTTCTACGAGGGGGTGCTGCTGATGGACCTGCTGCTCGACCCAGCAGGAAAGCCGGCTCCCCGTCTCGTAGACTGCGACTTCACAAGCGAGGAAGCCTGGTATATTCATGGCTTCCTGGTCGCGGAGGTGGTGAAGATGCTGTGCGCCGGCATCATCCACGGCGACCTCTCCGAGTACAACGTGCTCGTCGCGTGGAACGGCCCGGTGATCATCGACCTCCCGCAAGCCGTGCTGGCCACCCACAACCGCAGCGCGCGCGAGCTGCTCGTGCGCGACGTAACGAACATATCCCGTTATCTCGCCCGCTTTGACAAGGTCATCGGCGAGACCCGCTTCGGCGAGGAGATGTGGGAGAAGTTCGAGCGTGCGCAGCTCCATGCCGACACGCCACTCACGGGGCGATGGCGGGGCTCAAACCGGCGAGCCGACGCGCGGGCGGTGCTGCGCGAGGTCGAGGCGGCGGCGAGAGAGGCCAGGCCGAGGCGCTGAACGTCATCAACTCGTCGTGATCGGCGACCAGGACCCGCGCATGGCGCCCGTCACTCTCCTACGACAACCGGCCCGCCGCCTTTTCGGGGATCCGAGGCCGCCGCGAAGCCGGCTGGTGTGCGCAACACGACCTGCGCGGCAGAAAACGGTTTGATCACCTTGGTTTCGTGCCCCGCCGCCTGCAACGACGCCGCGGGATAACGTGCCTCTACGCTCACGCGATCGGGCAACCATTGGTGGTGCCATCGGGGCGCCGCGACCGCCTCTTGCGGCGTGAGGCCCGCCTCGAGCGTCGCGCGGATCGCCTGGAACGTAGCCGTGATGATGAAGGGCCCGCCGCTCGCCCCGGCAACGAGCTCAGCGCGACCGTCCGGGCCGAGGACCACGGTGGGAGTCATGGACGACAACGGCCGCTTCCCAGGTACAATCACGTTGTTCTCACCCTGGATCAGGCCGAAGCCGTTGGCGACCCCAGGCTTGGTCGTGAAGTCGTCCATCTCGTTGTTGAGTACGATGCCCGAAGCCGGCGCCAC
The DNA here is from genome assembly GCA_947486185.1 of Deltaproteobacteria bacterium. Classification (GTDB taxonomy): domain Bacteria; phylum Myxococcota_A; class UBA796; order UBA796; family SXON01; genus CANKTH01. The sequence goes on along the minus strand of CANKTH010000061.1, from coordinate 5,125 downwards.
CACGCGGCTGCCAAAGCTGGTGTTGATCGACGTGGTGAGCGCCACCGCCCAACCGAGCTCGTCCATGACGCTGATATGCAAGGTGCCACCGTCCTCGGGCGGCGCCACGGCGCTGGCGTAGTGGCTGGACGGGAAGGTCGTCGCTCCACAATCGGCACGAATCGCCTCGATCCTCAGCGAGTCCACCCGGTTGTCCGCCGTGACGAAGTCGGGATCACCCCCCGTCGCCGCGCGCCGCGCCATCGCATGTTTGGCAGCCTCAACCGTACAATGTTCTGACACGGTTGCCAGGACACCGCCCTGCGACCGAGGCTCGGTGGCGCCCAGGAGCTCGAGGAGCGCCACCCCACCCGAGGATGGCGGGGGCATCGTGATCACCTCTCGGCCAAGCCAGCGCCCCCGCAGCACCTCCCTCTCCTTGACCTCATAGTTTTGCAGGTCGGCAGCGCTCAGGATCCCACCGGCAGCTACGACCCCCGCGACCATGTCCTGCGCGACCCAGCCCGTCCGAAACGCCTCACCCTGCGTATCCGCCAGCGCCGTCAGGGCAAGAGCGAGGCGCGGTCGGCGATAACCCTCGTCAAAGAGGCCCGGCATCGGAACGCGCTCCAGGGAGTTGAGCAGGTGTGCCCCCGGGGAAAAGCCCTCTTCTGCAAAACGGACCGCGGGCGCCACCACGCGTCGCAGCGGCAGACGACCCAGGCGTTGATGCACGTAGACCAACCCCAGGGCCTCCGCGGGCGTCGCCACCGCGAGCCCTCCCTCCGAAGAAGACGCTCCCTGAAGGTACATTTCTGCCGTCGAAGCCGAAGGCGCCGTCTCCCGGAAGTCGAAGGCCTTCGCCTCTCCATCGGGGCTGACCACGACCAGGAAACCCCCGCCTCCAAGGCCGGAGCCCGAAGGTTGCACCACGCCGGAGGCCAGTGAGGCGGCGATCGCGGCGTCCACCGCGTTGCCGCCCGCGTGCAGCATCGCCGCGCCGGCGGCGCTCGCGAGCGGATGATCCGCGGCCACCGCCCCGGACACCCCCGAGCGCGCCGCGCCGTCCGACGCACGCCCCACCACAAAAACCAGCAGCACCAGCGCCGCGCCGTTGATCGCCCGCAATCCGCCTCCTTCGGGGCACCCGCCCCGAACGCTGGTAATTCGCTCCTTTGCTTGGCGCGAAGTCCGCGCGACGCCCATCCGCGGGGATCAGGCCATTCGAGGGAGGAAGAACACAGCCCAAACTAGCGTAATCGCCACCTGGAGCGCCCAGATCCCGACACCGGTGCGGAGCCGAGATCCCGAGAGCAACAGGAGCGGCAGCCCGCCGCCAACCGCGAGGCCCACCGTCGCCGCGAGTCGATAGGCCTCGGTGCTCACGTCCAGGGTACGAGACAACACCTCTTGCACCCCGACGGCCGCGACGCCCTCCTGGAGCAGCGCGCCGGCCAGGACTCCGCCCCCCAACACCGCGAGCGGCTCGGAGCCCGGCAAACGCATCGGCAGGAGCTCGAGCCCGACGGCCACGAACTCAAGCGCACCGCTGAGCGTCCACCACCAAACGACGATCGCCACTGCCAACGCTGATAATGGCGCCGTGAGCGCCGCGGGACCCCAGGATGGGCGGGCTGTCGCGCTCTCAGGCGCGGGCGCACAAAAGCCCACTATCGCGAGCGCGAGGCCGAGGCCCATTGCAGGCACGCCCGCCCAACCGAGCACCAGCGACGCCGCCCCTCCGGCCGGCCCGATCAACGAAGCGCCGCTCGCCGCCAACACCAGGCGGGCGCGCCGCGCGGTGTCCGGCTCCGCGAGCGAGAGTCCGATCGCCACCGCCTCGTCCCCCACCAGCGCCGCCGCCAGCACTACGCTCGACCACCGGTTGGTACGGATCAGGCCTGAACGTGCGATCAACCACCAGACTCCCAGAATCAACGCCGAGCGCCACGGCGGGTCCGCCAGCATCGAGGTCAACGCCCAACGGCTATCCACGAGCTTCAACGCTGCGCCAACCAGCAGGCCGACGGGCAGCGTCCACACCCAGAGCAGCGGCCGGCGCCAGAGGTGCATCGCGATGCTGACCAGGACGCCCAGTATCCCAAGGATCAAGGCATTGAGTACGGGCTCAGGCACCGGACGCCGCCCTCACGAGGCGCACCGGTCGTCCCGATCTTCGACCCGATTCACGAGGCTGCCCAAACCCTCCACCTCAACCTCTACGGTCTGGCCCGCCAGGAGGGGCCCAACCCCAGCGGGCGTGCCCGTGCTGATCAAGTCACCCGGCTCCAAGGTCATGATCGCACTGACGAACTCGATGAGCGCGGCCACGTCGAACACCATGTCCGCGGTGCTCCCGGACTGCCGAAGGACACCGTCCACCCGCGCACGCACAAACAGGCGTGTCGGGTCCACGTCGGTCACCACCCAGGGGCCGACGGGACAGAAGCTGTCGAAGCCCTTGGCGCGCGCAAAAACGCCGTCCGCCGCCTGAAAGTCCCGAGCCGTCACGTCGTTGACCGGCGTGTAGCCAAACACATGGTCCAACGCCGATTCCCGACTCACCCGACACGCCCGCCGACCGATCACCACACCCAGCTCGGCTTCGTGGTCCACCCGGGTGGTGCCCGGCGGGATCCGTATCGGCTCACCCGGGCCGATCACCGATGACGGTGCTTTGAGGAAGATCTTGGGGATCGTCGGGACCGGCTTGCCCATCTCGCGGGCGTGGTCCCGGTAGTTCTGCCCGATCCCGATGATCTTGCTGCCCCAAAATGGTGCAAGCAGCGGCCCTTCCACGACCACACCCTGCACTTCGGCCCCGCCCGCCCACGGCGCCGCCGACCACCTTTTACGGCCGGCGGGCCCCTCGGAGAACCAGCCTTGTGCGTTACGGCCGACCCTGAGTCCCAGGCTCACGCCTCATCTCCGGGCAAGTTCAACGCGGTCAGCGCGCCCGCGAGCGCCTCCCGGTCCCGGCACACCGCACCGACCTGCCCTACCGTGAGCGCCGCGACCCGGGAACCCAGCTCGCCGCAGTACGGCAAAGCGAGGCCGCGCGACCAGGCGTACAAGAACGCGCCCGCGTAGGAGTCTCCCGCTCCCGTGGTGTCCATCACCCGTGCAGGAAAAACAGGAATCTTCCACGTTTGTCCACGGCGTCGTACCAACGAGCCCTCGGACCCGAGCTTGACCACCACCACGTCCACCCACTGTTCCAGCACCTCCAACGCCGCGACCGCGCCGAGGCCAGTCATCGCCTCGGCCTCCTCGCGATTGAGGAAGGCGATCGTGGCGTACTTTCGAAGGACCGCCTCCATTTCGTCGCGGATGTTACGCGCGACGAAAGGGTCCGCCAGATCGATGGAGATCGGAACCTGGGCGGCCTGCGCCACCGCGAGGGCCCGATACGCAGCGTCACGGACCGGGCCGCCCAGGAATTTGTAGCCCGTGAGGTGGAACACACGCGCGTGCTGGATATGGCCGATGAAGCTTCCGATCTCGTGTAGCTCGATGGCGGAGCCCAGGTCCGTTAGCATCGTGCGCTCGCCGTCCCTCCGCGAGATCAGCGAGAGACACTTACCCGTGACGGCGCCCTGTTCTACGTGCAGGCGGTGGTCACCGCACGAGGCGATCAGGGACTCAGCGTAGAGCTCCCCGAAACGGTCGTCGCCGACCTGACCACAGTAGAGCACCTTGCCGCCGAGGAGCGCGGCGGTCGCCATCGCGTTGGCGCAGGAGCCTCCCGAGTGAACCTCCACTCCGAATTGCTTGACCCGGTTGTACACCTCGTGCCAACGCGCGTGGTTCACCGGGTGCATCTGCCCCCGGGTCAGGCCAAGATCCCCGATCAACGCGTCGTCCTCAATACGAACGAGCGCGTCCATGATGGCGTTGCCAAGCCCGACCACATCCAGCGACACGTGACCTCCAAGCGCCCGCCACGCTAACCGAGATCCCCACCGGTCGCCCGCCGGGAAGTAGCGCGACCGCGCCAGCCCCCGAGCGTGGCGACACAAGGCCTGTCCTGCTCGAGTTTCCGACGATACAACAACCCACCCAGTGCTCAACCGGGCTCCACTCCGAGCGTCCATGACCCTGCGCCCGAAACGCCCCACGCGACCCCCCGTCAGCGGCGTCTCCGTGCCGATGGCCACCAGTGACGCCGCGAAGCGGCTCCGGGTCGACGCCCGTACGCTCAACCCGCCCACCGACCCCATGACCTTGCCGGAAAAGGCCGTTCCGGCCTCCATCCTGGATCTCGTGGGGCCAGCGCTGCGCGACACCCTCGAGCAGTGGCTGGGCGCCCCAGGCCCGGCGGACCATCTCCTGCTCGTCATTCCGGACGGATTTCCTGCCCCAGAGGCGCTCTTGGCTCGCCTCGCCGATGCACCGGGACACGCGGCATACGACGTGGTCTACGCCTATCCCCCGGGCGAGGACGTCCTGGTTCCCCTGACGCTCCCGGCCGGCGACGGCCCCCGGTTCATCGCCGCGGCGGAGGCCGTGATCGCGCAGTTCGGCCCAACGATGTATGCGGCGCTGGGAGCGGCCGACGCGGCCGGGTTGCTCAGCCATGTCGACGCCGGCGAAGCGGCAGGCCAGGCTGCTGCCCTCGCGGAGCTTGAGCGTGCCGCCCGCCGGGCCGGCTACTTGATTCGCGGGGGCGCGGAGGGGCTGACCGCCGTGCCGCTGCTGCACGGAAAGCCGCTTAGCCCCGAGCAGATCGGCGTTCTGGACCGCGCAACCCGCCGCGCCGTCGGCCGGGCCGAAGACCACCTATCGAGCGCGCTCGCCCGCTCCACCGCCCGTGTTCGCGACGTCGGCGCCGCGACCGACGCGGCAAGGGCCGCCGCCCTCGATCCGGTAGTCGCTACCGTGGTGAAGGAGCTGACCGACACCCACTTCTTGCCCGTCACCCGAGGATCACCGGCGGCCGCGGCCTGGGGCGAACAGCTCGGGAGGTGGCTGGCGGCCCGCTGGGCGGCCTGGACCCAACCCGAACCATGCGACGCGGAGCCGATTGATGTAGAAAAAGCGCGTCTCACTCCAATACTTTTTGTGACTCGCCCCCCGGGGCACCCCATCGTGTGGTCAGGGCTCGGCCTCAACGACGCCCTGCTGCTCGGCGGGGTGGAGCTCGCGG
>CANKTH010000060.1 GCA_947486185.1 Deltaproteobacteria bacterium | reverse complement strand
TGTGCCCATCGAAGCGGCACGCTCACGTCGTGATCGCACGGGCGCTCGGGTGGCGGTCGCGTGAATGGAGTGGGCTGACACCCCGACGGCGAGCCGCGCGCCGCGAAGTCCGGTCCGCCCGCGAACCGCGGACAACAGCTCCTGTCCGAGTCCGAACATGGTCTCGGCGTAGTCGAAGACGATGTGGCCGGTCTCCGTGAGCTCGAGACCACGCCCGCGCCGCTCGAAAAGCGGCTCTCCAAGAGCCTCCTCGAGGAGCTTGATCTGCCCCGACAAGGTCGGCTGGGCGAGGCCCAACTTACGGGCAGCGGCGCCCATGGTGCCCTCCTGGACCGTAGCGTGGAAGTAGCGCAGGTGGTGGTAGTTGAGCCAGGGGAGCGGGGTCATCGCCACCGCATAGCCTGTCGCGGAATCGTAAGCTGCACTGTGGGAATTCGCGGTGTGACGGCCTCGGATCATCCATCGTATTTTCCGATGAATGTTCGCGAGTTTATCTATTGGACCGAAGTGGACCCCGACGCAACCTTGTGCGCGCGTTTGGAGTGCCCTGTGCCCGTCTCTCTCTTTCCGTTTGGTCAGTATTGGTGGTTCTATTTGGGATTTCTTGGGGACGCTGGAGGGGTCTCGCTTCTTCGTGATGCGTGACGGGGTCCGGTACGGTACCCCGCTGCTCGTCGCGCTCCTGGTGGTCGAGCTGTCCGACATCATCTTCGCGATCGACAGCGTTCCGGCGATCTATGCGGTCACCGACGAGCCGCTCGTGGTGTTCACGTCCAACATCTTTGCGATTCTCGGCTTACGCTCGCTCTATTTCATGCTGGCGAGCGTGATGGACAGGTTCCACCTTCTCAAGTACGATCTCGCGCTCATCCTGATCTTCGTGGGGCTCAAGATGTCGTGGCTCAACTCCGCGTTCGGCGGCAAGTTCCCTATCGGCGTATCGCTTGGCATCATCCTGGGTATCCTCGCCGTGTCGATGGCCGCTTCATGGTGGTTGCCCCCCAAGAAGCGTCACGATGTGGTCGTGGCATGATCCGTGGCGGCCGCCACCCCCTGCGATGGTGGCTCCTGCTCCGCGATCTTCTGCGCCACCGTCGATCCCATCGCCTTCCACGAGCGGGGCCAGGGCTATCGAGAGGAGATCGGAGCGCGGCGAGGCGTGGACCCGGAGGATCTCACCGATCTGCACGGATCTTTGGCGTGCCTGACGGGAGATCGTCCCGACCCTGCGCGGGCCGCTCCACCGTGAGCGCGGCGGGTGGGGAGCGGGTGGCCCGGAGCGAGCGCCGGCGATACCCCGCGGCCCGTGTCGCTCGCCCCGCCCCGCTCCCTCCACAAACCCGCCGTCCCTGACCGCTTCGGCACTGCGCGTCGATTTTTTGCATACTTCCGTCCTTATGTTGGGCGTCTACTGCTCTCGCTGCTGCTCGTGGCGGTCTCCTCGGCGATCCCGTCCGCGATCATCTTTCTGCTCCAGAGCGTGCTCAACGACCTGCTCATTCGTAAAGAGGCCGGTTTGTTGGCCATGCTCCCGCTTGGCGTGGTCGGCCTGTTCGGGCTCAACGGGCTGGTGAACGTCGCCCGCACGCTCCTGGTGCGAGGGGTGTCGTGGGAGGTCGTGACCCGGATCCGAGACGAGCTCTACCAGCACCTGCTCCGCCTCGACATCGACTGGCATCAGTCCTTTCACTCGGGTGAGCGCGTGAGCCGGCTCATCGCCGACGTCAACAACCTTCAGTACGCCACCGCTGGCCTCGTGATCGCCCTCCAGAAGCCCCTCACGCTGCTCGGGCTCATCGTCACTGCCTTTGTCATGAACCCCAAGCTCGCCGCCGCCGCTCTCATCGCCCTGCCGCTCGTGGCCATCCCGATCGACCGCTTCGGTAAATGGGTACGAGGCTCCTCGAAAGACGCTCAGGATGCCACTGCGGCGCTCTCCGCTTCCGCGCAGGAGACGCTGGCGGGGATCCGGGTGGTGCAGATCTCCGACGGCGCGGAGGAGCGTGCCGCGGCGTTCTCCACCTTGAACCGAAAGCATCACGACGCGCAGCTGCAGGTGCTCACCGCCCAGCTCCTCCCCGGGCCCATCGTCGAGTTCATCGCGGCGATCGGGGTAGCCCTGGTGATCTGGCTCGGTGGCCGCGACGTGCTCGCCGGCGAGCTGGAGGCCGGCAGCCTGGTGGCGTTTTTATTAGCCTTGATGATGATGAATGAGCCGCTGAAGGGCCTGGCGCAGATGAGCAACTTGATCCAGCGCTCCCTGGCGTCCGCGGAGACCGTGTTCGCGCTCCTCGACACTCCCAGCGCGCTCACTGACGCGGGCACGCGTTTGGCGGCGCCACCCAAGCTCATCCGCCTCGAAGGTGTCGGATTCACCTACGGGGAAGGGCCACCGGTGCTCAGCGATGTGAGCTTCGAGGTGAAGGCAGGCGAGCGGATCGCGGTGGTCGGCACATCGGGTTCGGGCAAGACCACCTTGTTGAACCTGCTCACCCGCCTGCGGGACCCGACCGTGGGTCGGATCACCTGGGACGGCGGGGATCTGCGTGAGCTCGGGCAGAAGGGGCTCCGGGCGCAGATCGCAGTGGTGACCCAAGAGCCTTTCCTGTTTGACGACACCATCGTGGCGAACATCCGCTTTGGGTGCCCCGGGGCGAGCGATAGCGAGGTGGAGGCCGCCGCACGGGCGGCTAACGCCTGGGAGTTCATCGTTGCGCTTCCCACGCCGCGCGCGGCACCAGAAGGGGCCTTGCCGGCGGGTTTCTATACGCGGATCGATGAGCTCGGAATGAGGCTGTCGGGTGGCCAGCGGCAGCGTATCTGTATCGCCCGGGCCGTCTTACGCGGCGCCTCGGTGCTTGTGCTCGACGAGGCGACGTCCAACCTCGACGCGGAGAGCGAAGCGGCGGTGGCCGCGGCCCTCGATCGGCTGATGAAGGGGCGTACAACCTTCCTCGTTGCCCACCGTCTCTCCACGGTGCGAGACGCGGATCGTATTGTCGTGGTCGCGGATGGCCGGATCGTGGAGATGGGCCAGCATGCCGAACTGATCGCTCAAGACGGTGTCTACTCACGGTTGGTGGCGCGGCAGGAGAGCGCGGCCAGCCCGCAACCTTCCGCGGCTGTGCCGGGTTGACGCGGTAGCGTGGTCTTTTTCAGAATTTTCTTGGCATCGAACGGGGGGGTGTGTAATGCAGTCTTACGCTCGGTATCTTCCCGGGCGAGACAGGAGCGTCCGTGCCCTCAAACCCTGCTCTTCCGCCCGCCCTGGTCGGTCGTCTCGTTGCCGATGAGGCATTTCGCAAGAATTTCCTGGCTGACCCGAAGCCCGCGCTCGCCGAGCACGGCGTCGCCGCCGACGCTGGCATCATGGATCAGCTGAAGGGGCTCGGCGAGGATGACGTCAATCGCGCCCTCGCTGCTCACAAAGTCGGCGTCGGTCCGTACTGAGTCGCGTGTCTCGCTCTTCGCGCGGCTCGGGCTCCGGCCCCGAGGTCGCCCAGGCCGCGCGCGAGCTTTATGACCGGATCTCGCCGGATTATCTTCGATATTCGGGAGCGACTCTTCAGGCAGGGCTGCTGGATACCTGGCGCCCGGATCCCGCGGTGGCGTCCAACGCGTGGCTCGGCCAACGCGCGGGAATCACAGATGGATTGGCGATTTTGGATCTTGGTGGGGGTGTAGGGGGTCCGGCGGTGCAGTTTGCCGCGAGTTGGCCCGCGTGCCGCGTCGACCTCGTGACGATCTCGCCAGTACAAGCCTCGATCGCCGAGGAGCGGGCGCAAGCGGCAGGGGTGGCCGAGCGGGTGGTGGTCCACTGTCGGGACTACCATGACCTCCCCTTCGCTTCTGGCAGCTTCGATCTAGTCTATTTCCTCGAGTCCTCTGGCTACGCCTACGACCCTGAGCGACTGTTCGGCGAGGTGTGGCGGGTATTGCGCCCGGGGGGACGGCTCTACATCAAGGATTTGTTCCTGCGCGAGCCCCCCTGGTCTGATGCTGAGCTGGAGCAGATCGAGGCGGTCAACCGTCTCTGGGCTCAGGCCCGGGTGCCGACGCTCGCCGAATGGAGCGCGCAGCTCGGCGCTGCCGGCTTCATCGACGTGGCGCAGGCCGTGCTTCCCGAGCTCAATACCTACCACTTCTGGGGCGCGATGTTCGACGCGAGCCTTCAGCTCAATCCACTGGGACGAGAGTTCTTCCGGGACTTCCCTGCGATCGATCTCATGTTTTTCGGTGAGGTCAAGGCCCGACGCCCGGATTGAGCGCGCTGGCTGGCTGGCCCGGTGCCGGATCCGTCCGCGGCCACCGGTACTCAAAGCGCGGAGCGCCGTCGCTGCCTACGACCTGGAGTGTCGCCTCTTTGTCGTCCAGCAGCAGGTAGCCAAAACCATAGGCGCTCTCTGCGTAAAGTTGGGCCGGGTCCGCGGCGACCGGACGCAACTCGGCGCCGCCCGTGCCCATGACCACCTGCGTAGGAGTGCCGCTCCGGACCTCGGCGTGGTGGTCGTGTCCCGCGAGGTAGAACTGCACCCCGTAGGCGGTGAGCACCGGGAGGAGCTGTGCTTCGAGGGTGGCGTCGCCGCCATGCTTCCCAGCCGAGCGGAAGGGCTTGTGGCCGTAGACCACCTTCCACGGCGCTGTGCTGCGACGGAGCTTCCGGGTCAACCAGCGGCGCTGGGATCGTGGGCGCCGCTGAGTGTCGATCACGAAGAAGTCGGCGTCCCCGACGGAGAAGGTGTAGCGGCGTCCGTCGGGCAACCAGCGTCCCGTCGGGTCCTCGAACCGGAGCTGCGCGCGAACGCTGCCGAGGTAGTCGTGGTTTCCGAGCGCCGGGTAGAAGGGTAGGTTGATCGCTGAATAAGGTTTGAGGTAGGCGCGGTCCCACCCGGGGTCGTTGACCGAGTCCACGCCGGTTGGGTAGAAATTGTCGCCAAGCAAGGCCACAAAATCACAAGGATGCTGCGCGCACCACGCGGCGACCGCGGCGCCGACCTCGTACTGGGGTGCCCGACTGGTACCGGCGTCTCCAAAAAAAATCAGCGCGACCGCCGACAAAGCGCCTCCGGATCCCTGCTCTCGGCATCTATCGTGCTGGGGCGCTCCGAGCCTGCTGCCCCAGATCGGGTGCTCGGGTTATCGGGTGGGTCCGCGCGCGGTGCTGCGCGTGGTGGAGCCCTCCGCGTGCAGATCTACATCGGCGAACGCCCGTCGGAGCGCGCGAAGGCCCTCCATGAGCGCCTCTGCCCCGTTGGCCAGGCCGAGGCGCCCGAGACCTGCGTGGTCCTCGGCGGGGACGGGTCGATGCTACACGCGGTTCATCGCCTGCCGGACGCCGAGCTGTTTGTCGGCGTAAATTGTGGGTTTCTCGGCTTCTTGATGAACGACCTGCCCGAAGACCCGGACGAGGCGGTCGGGGTGCTCCTGGCGGCGCTGCGTTCGGGACTGATGGAACGGTCCTTCCCATGTCTTGAGTTTGACGCCGAGCTTTTGGACGGCTCTCGCGCCGAGGGCTGGGCGCTCAATGATCTCTACATCGAGCGGCAGACCGGGCAGACCTGCCACCTGCGCGTGCTGGTCGATGAGGTGGAGGTGGTGTCCCGCATGGTGTGTGACGGGGTCATCGTAGCGACGCCGTTGGGGTCGACGGCCTACTCATTCTCGGCGGGGGGAGCGGCGGCGCACCCGCTCGTCGAGGCGATCCAGCTCACCGCCATCTGCCCGCACGCCCCCCGCCTCGCGCCGCTGATGCTCCCGCTCGACGCGGTCGTCGTCGTCGAGGTGCGAGAGCCGGCGCGCCGCCCCGCGAGGATCGTGGCAGATGGACTTCAGTTTCCGCCGGTGACGTCGGTACGTATCGGTCGATCCGCCCGGCGCGCGCGCCTCGGGTTCTTGCCGGGCCATGATTTCACGGCCACGATGATCCGGAAGATCCTACGCCCATGACCGCCCTCCTCCTGTTTTTGCTGTCCTGTCGCGTCGCCACGCCGATAGACGCGTGTGACTTGGGGGAGGAGTATTGCCTCCCTTGTACCTTGGATGATGCGTGTACCTGGGGCGGGAATTCCTGCACCGGGACGGTGTATTGCAGCCATCGGGACGCCGGGGTGGCCGTCATTCAGATCGCCTGCTCCAAAGCACTGGAGCACCGTTGGCCCGACGCGGAGAGCTGCGGCTGTGTGGAGGGGGTCTGTTCCCAGCGCTGAGCCTGGTATTGGGCCTGGCCTGCTCTCCGACCCCGCCCGAGGTCATGCCGCCAGAAGCAGCGGAGAAGCTCCCGGATGTGGTGTTCATCAGCCTTGACACCACGCGCGCTGACGCGCTCTCGGCTTATGGCGCGCCGGTCCGGACCACCCCACACCTGGACCGCCTCGCCGCTCAGGGCCTCCGATTCGCGTGGGCGTTCAGCCACGTCCCTACGACGCTCTCGGCGCACGCCTCGGTCTTTACCGGCCTTGATCCTCATGGTCACCGGGTGGTGCGAAATGGCGGCCACCTGGACCCCGCGCTCCCGACGCTCGCCGAGGCACTGGCCGCGCGCGGCTACCAGACTATCGGCGTGGTCGGTTCGTCGGCGCTGCACGATGAGACCGGTATTGCCCGCGGCTTTTCGGTCTGGGACCAGCAGCTCGATCTGGACCTGGGCCCGCGCTACGAGGCGCGCGCCGACCAGGTGACGGATCGGGCGCTGGCGCAGCTCGCGGCGCGGGACGGGCGCCCTTTATTCTTGTTTGTCCACTATTTTGACGCGCACGGCCCCTACTCCGCACCGGCGCCCTATACCCGACAGTTTGCCGAGGACGGGGCCTACGCTGGGGTGGTCGACGGCAGCGCTGCCGGTATCGGTGCGCTGAGCGCGCGGCTTCGCGCCGGGACGGCCGCGGACGCCGATCGGGCCGAGCTCCTCGCGCGATACCGAGGGGAGGTCGCGTGGGTGGACAGCCAGGTCGGCCGCCTCGTCGCCAGGTTGCCTGCGGAGCGGCTGCTCTGGGTTTTCGGCGATCATGGCGAGCGTCTCGGTGAGCCCGGGCTAGCGCCGATCGGACACGGGCAGGACGTCGACGAGGTGTCCACCCACGTGCCGCTCCTCGTCTCCGGCCTCGGCCTCCCGCCGATGGTGGTGGATCGCCCCGTCGGATTGTCGGATCTGGCGCCCACCACCACGAGCCTGCTCGGCCTTGGCAGGATCGGCGAAGGCCAGGATCTCTCCGTGCTCTGGCGAGGCGGGGGCCTCCCGGAGCGGCCGTTGTTCCTGGAGGCCAGCCAACCTGCGCAGCTCGGACGGAAGACCGGATGGCCCAATCTGGACCTCCAGCGCGGGGTGGTTGCTGAGGGGCATCTCTACTTTTTTTCGCCATGGCGGCCGGTCATGCCGTCGTTACGCCGCCTCGGCGGGGACGAGGTGGACGAGCCCGAGCGCGGGTCGAGGCTGCGCGAGCTTGTGCGACAGTGGGACGCCGCGGCGCCCTCGGTGAGCGCTGACCGACCACCGAGCGACGCGCAGGCCGAGGCGCTGCGTGCGCTGGGCTACGCTGACTGAAAAGCAAACTTCATCGCTGCCAAGAGCCCGATGAGGACCGCGGCGAGCCTGAGCCCGGCCGGAGGCAGGCGGCGGGCGATACCCGCGCCGAGCCAACCGCCCAGCGCGGAGCTGAGCAGCATCACCGCCAGTACATTCAGGTTCAACAAGGACTCTGCGGAGCGTGCCGCGCCGACGAGGAAGACCACCGACGCGGCGCCGTTGATCCACAGCGCCATCCACACCTTGAGCGCGTTCTGATGTTGACTGGGGATTGGCAACAGCACACCCATCGCCGCGAGCATGAGTACGCCCGCCGCGGCGCCGAAATAGCCTCCGTAGATGCTGATCAAGAGCTGCACGGCCGCCATTGCCCAGAAGCTCGGGCCCTGCGTCTGTCGTTGAAGCAGCCGCCGTAAGGGACCCTGTGCCCCGAGGAGGCCGCAGGCGAAGAGCAAGAGCCAGGGCACCAGTGTCATAAACACCTGCTCGGGCAACCAGAGCAGGAGCAACGCCCCGATCAGCCCTCCGAGCACCGCCGGAACGGCGAGCGAGCGCGCCAGGCGGCCCTCGCTCCGCAGCTCGTGACGGTAGGCCCAGGCGCTCGTGAGCGTGCCCGGCCAGATCGCGAGCGTGTTGGTGATGTTGGCGGTCACCATTGGCAAACCCGCGAGCACAAGCATCGGGAAGCTGATCAGGGTCCCGCCGCCGGCGACCGCGTTCACCAGCCCTGCGGCGAGCCCGGCGAGCCCGGCGCCGACGAGCTCACTCGGGCTCAGGTACTGCTTCCGGACACTCGCCCTCGTTGAGCTGGATCTGCGACGTGCCGGAGAAGGACTCGAGCTGGGCGAGCAGCGCCTCCGCGTCAGTGGTACACAGCAGCGCGTTGTTCTGGACGGTGAAGCTGGATCCGACCTCACGGAGGCCCGAGAGGCCCCCAAGGTCCACCAGGGCGTCGTTGTCCTGAATCACTAAGCTGGTTCCCACAGTTTCCAGCGATGACAGTCCGTCTACCGACAGCAAAGTCGTGTTGGTCGAGATGGTGAGCACGCCGCCCACCTCAACCAGCGCGCCGAGCCCGGTCAGATCGGTGGCCAGCAGGTTCGCGAGCTTCAAGGTGCCGCCTACCTCGGTGAGCTGGTCGAGGCCGCTCAGGCTCGCGAGCGCTGAGTTCCGCGTGATCTCGACGTCGCCGCTGACGACCGTCAGCAAAGAGAGCGCCCCCAGATCGCTGAGGGTGTCGTTGTCGGTGAGCGTGAGCGCGGCGGTCGTCGTGAAGGTGTCGAGGCCGTCAAGGGTGGTCAGCGCTGCGTTGGAAGAGAGCGCGAAGCTGTCAGTCGCTTCGACGAGCGCGCCCAGGCCGGCCAGCGAGCTCAGGCCGGAGTTGCCCGACATGAGCACGCTCTCAGCGCGCTCGAGCGCGTCCAACCCCCGTAGATCGGTGAGCGCCGTGTTGGCGGTCAAGGTGAGCGCGCCCTGGATCTCCACCAGCCCCGAGAGGCCGGAGAGGTCGATGAGGCCGGTGTGGCTCGCGAGCGTGAGGCTGCCCTGCACGAGGCTCAGGCCCTCCAGGCCGGCGAGCGAGGTCAGCGCGGCGTTCTGGTTGATCGAGATTGCTCCTCCGACGCTCTCCAGGTTCTGGAGGTCCTGAACGTTGGCCAGCGCCACGTTGTTCGTGAGCGTGAGGCCGCCGCCAAGCTCGGTGAGCGCGTTGAGGCCGTACAAACTGGCCAGTCGCTGACTGTTCCCGATCGAGAGGTCGCCGCCGACCCGCTCGAGCGCGGCGAGCCCGCTCAGGTCGGTGAGCGCGACGGGCTGCTGGATAGTGAGGTCGCCGCCGATGCTCTCCAGCGCGTCCAATCCGTCGAAGTTGACCAGGTGTGAACGTTGCACGTCCAGCGCACCCCCGATGCTGGCGAGGCGCTCGAGGCCGACAAGATCCCGGAGGGCGGTGTTGCCCGTCAACTCGAGGTCGCCGCTGACCGAAACGAGGCAGCTGAGGCTGCTCAGATCCGCCGGTTCCGCGGCGGAGAGATTGAGATCGCCCTCCAAGGCGAGCGAGCAGTAGCCGGCGCACAGCAGCCCAAAGTCCGTACGTACATCGCCGACATAGCCGCCAGCCTCGAGCCACGCCGCCGCGTTGGTGTCGTCGCAGTCCTCGGCGAGCACGTAACCATCGCAGTCGGCGTCGGTGTCTCGGGTGGTGCTCAGGTCGTCCTGGTCGTCGCAGTCGAACGCCGAGATTGTGCCGTCGCAGTCGCCGTCCTCCGTCCGGGTGAGGCTGGTGGGGTCGTTGTCGTTACAATCGCTGGCGGTGACGGTGCCGTCGCAGTCGCCGTCAAGGGCGACGGTGAGGCTGGCGGGGTCGGCGTCGTCGCAGTCATCCGCGGTCAGTGTGCCGTCACAGTCGCCGTCCACGTCGAGGTAGGGGCTCGTCGGGTTGTTGTCGTCGCAGTCCGCCTCGGTGCGAACGCCATCGCAGTCCGCGTCCTCCGGGGGCGTGGTGCTGGCGGCGTCGAAGTCGTCACAGTCCTCGAGGCTGAGATGGCCATCACAGTCGGCGTCCAACGCGCGGATGGTGCTGGTCGCATCCGCGTCGTCACAGTCGACGGCGGTCGGGGTGCCGTCGCAGTCCGCGTCATCGGCGATCGCCCCAAGCGCGGGATCCTCGTCGTCACAATCGGCGGTCCCGGGCACCTCGTCCTGATCCTCGTCGACCGTCTTCGGCGCGGCGGTCTCCTCGGAGTCACACCCGGCGGTGCTCCCGAGGCCGCAGAGCAGCAGCAGCCACCGAAGGCCACCTGTGCTACGCCGTCCGCGACGCTGTCGTGGTGCCCGCCCCATCTGACCCTCCCGGCTCAGCGGAGTGTAGCCGCTCCGGCCGGCGCCGACCGCTTCCGGGGCTGCTCACCACACCTCGCAGGCCGGCGCGCGGACCATCTTGGACCCCGCCTGACACCCGAACGCCGCCGCGAATTCAGGCAGGTTGGAGGCCGGCCCGTTCACCCGGTACATCGCCGGGCTGTGGGTGTCCGACAGCACCAACATCTTCTGGTACTCCGGCGAAGCTACGTTGCACCAGCCCTGGGCGAACGAGACGAAAAAGACCTGGTCTTCGGTGAGCCCTGGAATCTCGGCCTTGTTCCCGCCGGCCCCGAGGCTGTCCTGGAAGGCCCGGTAGGAGACCCGGAGCCCGCCCAGATCCGCGATGTTCTCGCCGAGGGTCAGCTCTCCGTTGACGTTGAGCCCCGGCGCGACCTCGTAGGCGTCGTACTGGGACTGCACGCAGGCGGCACGTTCTTCGTACCCTTTGGCCACCTCTGGCGCCCACCACTCCACCATCCGACCGCCACCGTCGAACTTGCGGCCGTCGTCGTCGAAACCGTGCGAGAGCTCATGACCCATGACCATGCCGATCGCCCCGTAGTTCATCGCGACGGGGTAGTCGTTCTTGAAGAAGGGCGGCTGCAGGATTCCAGCCGGGAAGACCATTTCGTTCCAGGTGGAGTTGTAATAGGCGTTGACCATCTGGGGGGTCATGAACCACTCGGACTTGTCGACCGGCTTGCCCAGCTTCGCCAGCCGGCGCTCGGTTTCGAACTTGCGGGCCGCGATGAGGTTGGTGGCGTACTGATCGGGCACGACTTTGAGTTTGCTGTAGTCGCGCCAGGCGTCCGGGTAGCCGATCTTGTTGACGATCATGTCGGTTTTCTCACCGGCGCGACGGCGAGTCTCGTCGTCCATCCAGGCCAGCTTGGGCAAGCCCGCCTTGAACGCGCCTTCGATCCGCCCGATCATGTCGAGCGCGATGGTCTTGCTGTCCCCGGGGAAGCGGCTCGTGATCCACACCTTGGCCGCGGCTTCGCCGAGAGCAAGGTTGGTGGCGCCGACGCACCGTTTCCAGCGGGCCTCAGGCTCCTGCTGGCCCAGAACCTGCTTGCCGAAAAAGGCAAACTCGGCGTTGTAGGTGCCCGAGTCGAGCGCGCCTGCCGTGGCGTGGATCAGCTGCCAGCGGAGATAGGCGCGCAGCGTAGCGGCGTTGGTCTTGGCGAGGATCGCCTCGTACTTCTTGAAGACCTCGGGGGCGGTGGCGACGATGTTGTCGCCCGGCTCGGCGCCGAGGCCCTTGAGCCACGCCGAGAAACCAAGCTTAGGCGCGGTTTTTTCGAGCCCCTTTTTGTCGACCTTGTTGAAGATCTTCTCGGGATCCCGGAGCGCCGAGCGCGGCCAGGTCGCCTCGGCGAGCTGCTTCTCGAAGCTCAGGATAGCCGCCGCGTCGGTCTTGGCGGCGGCCTCCGCGGCGCCGGTGCGCACGAGCATCGCGGCAATATGAGCTTCCAACGCGGTGATCAGCACCTTAGAGGCGTCGTCCGTCTTCCTGTAGTACTCACGGTCCGGGAGCGAGAGGCCCGAGGGGTAGATGAACAGGTCGATGATTTCAGGGTTCTTGAAATCGCTGTCGTAGTCCCAGGACAACACGCTGGTGACGCCCACCGCCGAGAGCTTTCCGGACAGCGTCACGAAGGAGGCGACGTCCTTGACGGTGTTGATGTCCGCCAAGAAGGGGGCGAGCGGAGTGACGCCGGCGGCGTCGATCCGGGCCTCGTCCATACAGGAGCCGTAGTATTGGGCGACCTTCTGTTTTTCGGCGTCGGTGCCCGGATCCTTGACGGCGGCGTCGAGCACCTCCCGCATGGAGCTCAGGTTGTCCTCCCGAATCTGTGAAAAGCTACGGGTCCAAGAGGGTTTGTCGGCTGGAAGTGGTGTGGTCTTGAGCCAGCCGCCGCACGCGTACTGGTAGAAGTCCTCGCACGCGGAGACTCTTGGGTCCATCGCGTCTTTGAGTGCCTGAGCGTAGGCAGGGAGCGGCGGGGGAGTCGGCGCGGGTTCGGGCGAAGGCGCGACCTTGGGGGCGCAGGCGGCGAGGAAAAGCAGGGTGAACATGGCCGGGCGGCTAGCCTTTTATCGACGACGGCGCCAGTGGCGCGCTGGCCGGATAAGGCCCGCCGATGACCGTCACCACCTGGAACGTCAACTCCATCCGTGCGCGCCGCGAACGGGTGCTCACCTTCCTTGAGCGTCGCGCGCCCGATGTGGTGTGTTTCCAAGAGCTGAAGTGTGTCGACAGCGAGGTCCCGCGTGAGGCGATCGAGGCGCTCGGCTATCAGGTCGCCACCTTCGGCCAGAAGACCTACAACGGCGTCGCCATCCTCTCGCGCCTTCCGATGGAGGACGTCGTACGTATCCAGCCGCTGGTGGACGACCCTCAGGCCCGCGGTCTGGCCGCGACGATCGACGGGCTGCGGGTCGTTTGCCTCTACTGTCCGAACGGGGGGGAGCTGAACTCGGACAAATACCAGTACAAGCTGGCTTGGTACGATGGGCTGGTGGAACTTCTCCGCCCCGCGGTCGGGGCACCGCTCGCGGTGTGTGGCGACTTCAACATCGCTCCGGCCGACCTCGATTGTTACGATCCGGTTGGCTGGGCAGGGCAGACCCTCGTCTCGGTTCCGGAGCGGGAGCGACTCGCCCGGCTCATGAGCCTCGGGCTCCACGACGCCTTCAGGCTCGTTGCGCCGACCACCCGGCAGTTCACCTGGTGGGATTACCGCGGCGCCGGTTTTGATCGGGACGAAGGGCTCAGGATCGACCACCACCTGATCAACGATCCCGTGGTTCGACGCCTCAACGATGTGACGGTGGAGGTGGATACCCGGGAAGGAAAAGAGGCTTCGGATCACGCCCCGGTGACCCTCCACTTGCGGGATGCCTGAGCGGGCGGTGCGGCGTCAGTGGCCTCGGGTCTGATCGGCCCATTTGGTGAGTTCAGTTACAGTCTCCCCAGCCCCGGACGGATTCTGGCAGCGTCGGGGTCGGGTGCTTGCTCGGGGCCTACCCGCGGACGGCCGGCGTGCTACCTTGGCGGTTCATCCGGGGCAGCAATGGTCAACAAGGTCATCCTCGTAGGAAATCTCGGCGCCGACCCTGAGCTTCGATCAACCGGGTCGGGCACTGCGGTCACGTCGGTGCGCATCGCCACTACCGAGCGTTTCAAGGACAAAGACGGCCAGTGGACCGATCGGACTGAGTGGCACAACGTGGTGGTCTGGGGCCGCACCGCTGAGACGCTGCACCAGTACGCCAAGAAGGGCAAGCAGCTCTACGTCGAAGGTCGCCTCCAAACCCGTAAGTGGCAGGACAAGGACGGCGCGGACCGCTACAGCACGGAGGTGGTGGCCGACGTGGTGCGCTTCCTCGGCGGGGCGGGTGAGCGTGGCGGTGCCGACGCGGGGGAAGGTTACTCCGGCGGTCGGAGCGCTGGTGGCGGCACGGGCTTCAGCGGCGGTCGGGCTGCGGGCGGCGACGGCGGCGGTCGCGCTGCGGGGGCCGGCCGGGGCGAAGGTGGCGGCTACTCGGGCGGCGGTCGCAGCGGGGGCGGCGGTCGTAGTGACGCGCCGGCGCGCAGCGGGGGCGGCGCGGGTGAGCCACCGCCCTACTCCGATGACGACATCCCGTTCTGATCGACGGGCGATGATAGGGTTTGGCGGCCGGGAAGTTGCGCTCCTCCTCGCGGTGGCCCGAACCGGGCTTGCCCGGGCCTGATGAGAGGGGCACGGAGCTGCACATGTCCTGGTTTACAGCTTTCCCCCTCGATACCCTTCAGCTGGGCCACCCCAAGGTGCTGCGGGTGGAGGATCACCAGATCGTCGTGTTCCGTACGGAAGACGGAGCGATTTTTGCTTTGGACAATCGTTGCCCTCACGAGGGCTATCCGCTGTCGCAGGGTCTGGTCTGCGGGCGGGTCGTCACGTGCTCCTGGCACAACTACAAGTTCAAGCTTGAGGACGGCGCGTGCGTGCTCGGTGAAGAGGCCGTGAGGTCCTGGCCGCTCCGGGTGCAAGACGGGATGGTGCAGGTCGACCTGTCGCCGCCTGACCCGGCCTTTTTCCTGCAGAAACAGCGGGCGAGCCTAAACGAGGCGCTGTACAAGAACGAGCCGGGACGGGCCATCCGGGATCTCCACCGCCTGCTCGGCGCGGGGGTGGGCGCGGACGTGTTGCTGATCGAGTTGGCCGCCTACGACGCCGCGGTGGGCGAGTACGGTTGTACCCATAGCCCCGCGGCTGCGGCGGATCTGCTCGCTCTGCCCGAGCTGGGCGTACCCGCTGATCCGCTCCTCTGCCTCGCGCAGCTGAGCGACGCGGTGGGGGAGACCCTGCGGCGCCTCCCGCGGCGCGATGTCGCGGCGCCTGAGGTGTCGGGCGGAGGCGCGATCGAGGGCCAGCCTGCAGTGGCGCGGCTACTCCAACAGGTGGAGGCCGAGGACCTGGCGGGGGCGGAGGCGCTCCTTGGCCGGATGCTGGTGGAAGGCTGGGCTTGGCGGCACCCCACGCTGGCGCTCGAACCTGTGTTTTTGGAGTTGGCCTCCGCGCACTTCCTCGATTTTGGTCACCCGCTGATCTACGTGAGCAAGTACCGGCGGCTCCTGCAGACCACTCCCGAGCACCAGCGCGACCTGCTCCTCGGTCTCCTCGCCAACATCGTCTACGCGACCCGCGAGGAGCTGCTGCCCGCGTGGGCGGGCTTCCGCAAGCGACTGGCGACGTGGACGCCGGGGCGCATCGCCGCGGCCCGGCTTCGTACGGACACCGAGCCGGTCGCGGAGTTGGAGGCGGAGCTCACGAGCTTGTCCCCCAGCGATGCGTTAGATCGGGTGTGGCAGGCGCTCGACGAGCGGAGCCTCGCTGCGGTGCTCAAGGCGCTGGAGGGGGCCGCGGCCGAACGCCTCTGGTGTTTCGATCCCGAGCGCGGCCTCTCGGTGACGTCGCAGGACACCTGGCTCTCTGTGTCCCATGTGCTCACCTACACCCGCGCGGTCGCCAGCGTCGCCCCTCGTGCTACTGACGCCCAGCTCCTCCGATTGTTGGCGTTCGCCACTCGGTTCATCGCGGCAGCCCGCCCGCTCGACGGCCCCCGCGCTCCGCTCCCCTCGCCCGAGTCCGGGGACTCCTCGGTATTGGTCCCGGCGCTGAAAACGGCCATCTCGGCTCGAGATCTCGAGGCGGCGCTCCACGCGGCCGGTGGCCTCCCCCTGCCCTACCTGCGCGACACCCTGGTGGATCTCGTGCTCCACGATCATACGGCGGTGCGCCCGATCTTCTGGGTCCATCATCTCAAGACCACCCTCGCCGCCGCCGAAGCCGCGGCGATCCACAGTGATCTACGAGGATTGTTCGCGGTGGTCCGCTGGATGTGTCGCCCGGGATCGGAGCGGCTCACGTGGCGCCGCACCTACGAGGCCCGCGAGTTCCTCGAGCACGGGCGCCCGCCCAAGGTCCTGGGGCCCTGAGCGCAGCACCGCGCGCGAGGTTTTCCCTCAAGTTCGCGCGGTGACGCCCGACTGAACTCCGATGGCCGCGGTGGCAGCACCCCCCAATTTCATGGACCGGGTCCGCTCGAGCGGCGATGTCGCGCTTGCGGTCGGCGTTTTTGGCATGCTGGCCATCCTGATGGTGCCGCTGCCGCCGTTGGTCCTTGACCTCCTGCTTGCCGCGTCGATCGCCTTCTCGCTGCTGATCTTCCTGGTGTCGCTCTACGTCAAGCGCCCGGTCGACTTCTCCGCGTTCCCGATCGTGTTGCTCATCGCCACCCTGTTCCGCCTTTCGATCACGGTCGCGAGCACGCGGCTCATCCTGCTCCACGGCTCGGAGGGCACCGCCGCCGCCGGCCATGTGATCGAGGCATTCGGAAACTTCGTGGTGGGCGGCAATTACGTCGTCGGATTCATTCTTTTTTGCCTTCTCCTCGTCATCAACTTCATCGTGATCACGAAAGGCGCGGGGCGCGTGGCGGAGGTGGCCGCGCGTTTTGCCCTCGACGCGATGCCCGGCAAGCAGATGGCCGTGGACGCCGAGCTGAACGCCGGGTTGATCGACGAAAAAGAAGCGCGTCTCCGTCGAGCTGAGGTTGGGCGCGAGGCCGACTTCTACGGCGCAATGGACGGCGCGTCCAAGTTCATCAAAGGGGACGCCACCGCCGCGATCCTCATCATGGCCATCAACATCTTCGCGGGTGTCGCCATCGGGATGATGAACGGCCTCGACATCAAGACGGCCCTTCAGAACTACACCGTGCTGACGATCGGGGACGGTCTCGCCACCCAGGTGCCCGCCCTCATCGTGTCGGCGGCCGCCGGTCTCCTGGTCACCCGGGTGTCGGACCCGACGGACGCCAGCCTCGACGCACAGTTTGGTACACAGCTCCTCGGCAATCCTCGTGCACTGATGGTGCTCGCCGGTCTCGCCAGCACCTTCATGCTGGTGCCGGGGCTTCGGCTACCCTTCCTGGTGGTCAGCGCTGTGGTGGTGGGCGTCGCGCTGCTCGTGCCGAAGACGCCCGAAGGCCTGGCGGTCCCCGAAATCTCCGCCTCAGCGGCGACTGAGCCGCGGATCGAGGACCTGCTGAGGCTCGATACCCTGGTCATCGAGGTGGCGCTCGACCTGGTTCAGCTCGTGGACGAAAAGCGAGGGGGGGCGCTCGTTGAGCGCGTGCAGCGTATCCGCCGTCAGGTTGCGCAGGACCTCGGAGTGTTGCTTCCGCCGGTACACCTTAGGGACAACCTGCGGTTATCTGCGGGTCAATACCGGGTGATTCTTCGCGGCGAGCTCATCGGGACCGGCAAGGTGGTGGCCCGGCACCTCCTCGCCCTCGATCCCGGCACCGCCCGGGGGACCTTGTCGGGTACGCCGGGTCGGGATCCGGTCTACGGCATCAAGGGCTGGTGGATCATTGAGGGAAATCGCCTCAAAGCGCAGTCCCAGGGCTTCACCATAGTCGATGTGCCTACCGTGCTCACTACGCACCTGGACGACCTCTTCCGTAAGTTTGCCCATGAGATTTACGGGCGGCGCCAACTCCAGGACGCGCTGGAGCGCGTCGCCGGCGACAACCCGCGGCTGATCGAGGAGCTCGTCCCCGATCCCCTGCCGCGGGCGGCGCTCCTGAGAGTCTTCCGGAACATGATCGCGGAAGGTATCGGAATACGCGACACCCAGGCCATCCTCGAGGCGCTCGCCGAATATGCACCGCGCACGCGGGATCCGGACGTCCTCACTGAGTTCGTGCGGCAGCGCTTGGCTCGGGCGATCACCGCGCGCTTCGCGGCGGAGGACGGCACGTTGAGCTACATCGCCCTCGCCGCGGACGCCGAAGACACCATTGTGCGCGCGCTGCAGGGCGGAGACGGTGGCGTGATGACGTTGGTGCTCGAGCCAGACGCGACGCGGAAGCTGATCGCCGGTATGCGGCAGCACGCCGAGACCTGGAACGGCAACGGTGAGCTCGTGCTCCTCGTGCCTCCGCTCGCACGAGGGCCCGTGCGTCGGCTCATTGAGAAGGCCTTGCCCAGGATACCGGTGCTTTCGCCCGGTGAGGTAGTGCCCGGTACTGGGCTCAACCGTGCAGGAGAAATTTCGTTTACAAAACCGCTCAAGAATACGAGCTCTTGACCGAGTGTGATTGAATGAGGCTTCGGCGGTACGAGCAGCCTGCGGAGGAGCGTCGGGTCGAGGGAATGACCCGCGAGCAGGTATGTCAGCGCTTCGGCGCCCGCATCGCCCGCCGCGCGGCCCTGTTGATCCAGCAGGCACCGGAAGCCGGTACTTTGAGCGTGGATGATCTCGTGGCGCGCGGCATGCTCGGCTTGCTGGAGGCCTTTGATCGCTATTCGTCGCTGCACAACTCGAGTTTCGAGGCTTTTGCGATATTGCGGATTTCGGGCGAGATGCAGGACGCGGTCCTTGCCGAGGTGGGCACTACCCGCCGTGAGCGTAAGCTGACCTACGAGCTGGCGCGGGTGCAGCAGCGGCTGACGGCCGCGCTTGGTCGCGCCCCGGAGCACCATGAGCTCGCGTCGGCCATGAAGCTCCCGCTCCACGCGTATTGGGCCCTGCTCCAGCGGGTCGAGCCCACGCGACCGGGAGAGCATCGGTCGGGTGCCAGCGACTCAGCGGCCTTTGCTCCCGAGGCTCCCCGTCGGATGCTTGCGGCGGATGAGCGGCGCGCTTTGCTCGCGGCGCTCGAGCGGCTGCCAGAGCGAGAGTTGTTGGCGGTTCAGCTCTATTATGGGCGCGACTGCTCGCTGGCTGAGGCGGGCGCGATCATGGAGGTCTCCCCGTCACGGGTGTGCCAGATGTTGAGCGACGCCCGGGCGCGGCTGCGGAAGACCTTGGGTCGCGTGGATGTCGATCTCTTTGCGATTGAGGAGCTTGGCGCAGCATGAGTCGGGATCTTTACGCGTCCTGGTCGGGTGCCACCGCTGCGTGGCAGCAGCTTGAGCTCATCGCGGGCAACGTCGCCAACAGCAGCACCGCAGGGTATCGCGAGCAACGCGCTGCGTTCGAGCTTGCCGGCAACGCCGAGCCCCTCGCCGACGCCAGCACGCGGCTGCGCACGGTGACCTACAGCCGCGCCGAGGGCAACCTCCAGCGGGACAGCGTGCCGACCCACTTCGCGCTCCGCGGTGAGGGATTTTTTGCCCTCGCCGACGGCACGTTTACGCGAGACGGCTCCTTCCGCCTCGACGTGGAGCGTCGCCTCGTCAACGCCGTCGGGGTGCCGGTGCTCACCGACTCCGGCCCCATCCAACTCGCGCTGGGCGAGACGATCTCGGTCGATGAACAAGGAAATGTGTCGGGGTCGCTCACCGGCGAGCTGGGCAAGCTCCGGATCGTACAGCTCACCGACGGCCGACAGGTAGGTGGTAACGCCTGGGCGGGCACGGCGGCCGAGACGCCCGCGAGCGTCGTCCAGGGGGCGGTAGAGGGCTCCAACGTCGATCCACTCCGCGGGATGGTCGAGCTGATCGAGGCCTCCCGATTCTTTGAAGCACAACAAAAAGCGATGCAAACGAGCGATGACCTAAGCGGTCGGCTCGTGCGGATGACGGAGTAGACCATGCGCGCCCTGTACACTGCGGCTACCGGAATGTCGGCGGATCAGCTCAAGATTGAGAACATCGCCAACAACATCTCGAACGCCAACACCACCGGCTACAAGAAGGTGCGCGAGGGCTTCTCCGACCTCGTCTACCAGCAGATCGGCACGACCAACGCCGGCGGAAACCCGATGCAGGTTGGTAGCGGCGTCCGGGTCTCCAGCCTTTCTCGTGACTTCCGAAACGGCGACACGGTGATCAGCACCAACCCCACCGACATGCTGATTGATGGAGACGGCTTCTTCGTGGTCGAGGGCCCCAACGGGGACCCGCTCTACACCCGCGACGGCCACTTCCGTACGGACTTTGAGGGTAACCTCGTGACCCAGAACGGGTACCGGGTGTCTCCAGGCATTCAGGTCCCCGAGAACGGCGTGCTCGTCGTCGGCCGGGACGGCACGATGACCGCCGAAATTCCCACCGGATCCGGCACAGAGAGCGTCACGCTGGGCACCCTGGAGATCGCCACCTTCCCCAATCCGAGCGGCCTCGAAGCCGCGGGTGGCAATTACTTCCGTGCCACCTTCTCTTCCGGCGACGCCAACGTCACGATCCCCGAACAGGACGGCACCGGCGGCATCCTCCAGTACGCCACTGAACGCTCCAACGTAGATGTTGCCGAAGAGCTGATCTCCATGATCACCGCGCAGCGGGGTTACGAACTTTCGTCCAAGGTGATCCAGGCGGCCGATGAGATGCTCCAGATCACCGCCGCGCTCAAGAGGTGACGATGGCGTTGTGGGCGCTGCTGGCCGCGGTGGGCTCCGGTCTGGCCGCGGAAATGCCTGCCGAGCTGGCGATCCGCGATGCGGTCGCCGCGCGCCTCGACGTGCCCTCGAGCTCCGTCGAGGTCAGCGGGGTGGGTCGGCTGCCCAACGCGCCCGAGCTCGCCGAGTGGGTCGTGACCTTGCCCAGGACCGGCTCCATCCTCGGGGATGTGCCGGTCAGCGTGCGTACCGGCACCCTGCGGTACGCGGTGCGTCCCCACATCATCGTGTGGCGCGATCTGCCCGTTGCGGCCGACGAGGTTGCGGCGGGGGCGCCGGTGCTGGTGAGTCGGGCTCGGGTGTCCTCGGATGAGGTGCGCGGCGAGGCGATCGGGGCCGGGGGCAGCTGGACCGCACGCGTCGCGCTCCCGGCGGGCACCCCGCTGACCAACCAGAATGTGCGGCCTTCCCCTGATATCTATCGCGGCGCAACGGTGCGTATCATCGCTGATGCCGGTCTGGTGTCGGTGAGCGCCCCAGGGGAGATCCTCGACGACGGCTTTTTGGGAGAGTCCGTGGCGGTGCTGAACCTTGCGACACGCACCGTACAGTCCGGCGTCTACCGTGGCGGGTCCGTCGTCATCCTGGAGCAACGATGAAGTTTTTTCTGCTGTCGGTCGCGCTCGTCGCTTGCGCGGGCCGCCAGAAACTCGAGGCCGAGGCGCCGCCTGGCCCGCCTCCTCCCTCCGTGCCGCTGCAGCCCGCCGCTCCCGTGTCGCCGCCCGGCTCGTTGTGGAGTGAGGTTCAAGCTCGGCAGCTCATCGGCATGGACGGAAATGCGCGACGCGTTGGCGATCTGATTACGGTGGAGATCCAGGATACGTCCACCACCACGCTGGACGCCGACACCTCAACCAGCCGCAACACGAGCAACGCGTACCAGATAGACGCTCTGCTCGGCCTGGAGAAGAGCATGACACGTGCCAACCCCAACATGGGGGGCGGCATCACCTTGGGCGGCAGCTCTGAGAGCAGCTCCGACGGGCAAGGGTCCACCGGGCGGAACGCCAGCCTCGTGGCCAAGGTCACGTGCACCGTTGTCGAGGTGTTGCCCAACGGTAACCTACGTATTCGGGGCACCAAGGAGATCAAGGTCAACCGTGAGACGCAGTATCTCGCGCTGGAGGGCGTCGTCCGGCCGCGGGACATCTTACTCAACAACACCGTTCGTTCGGACCTCATCGCCGAAGCTCACATCGAGTTCACCGGCGCCGGGGTCCTGGCCAAGGATCAGGGTTCTGCCTGGGGAACCTCGGTCGCCAACACCGTCTGGCCCTTCTGAGGAAGCTCGATGGATATCTCCGCGATCCTCGCCATTGCCCTGGGCTTTGGTGCGATCCTTGTCGGGAATGCGATGGAGGGGGGGCACTTGTCCTCGCTCGTCCAACCGACGGCCGCGTTCATCGTGTTCGGTGGTACGCTCGGCGCCGTGTGGCTCGGCGCGACGCCGCATGAGCTCCGCCTCCTCCGTGGCCTGATGCCGCGCATCCTCCGCCCGAACACCGCGGATCGGGCCGTGCTCCTCGACCAGATGTTGAAGATCGCCGCGGTGGTGCGGCGCGACGGTATGCTGGCCGCTGAGGCGCAGCTCGCCAACATCAACGATGCCCTCCTCCGCCGCGGCTTACAGATGCTGGTGGACGGCACGGCCGCCGAAGAGGTGCAGGACGCCCTCGACATCCAGGTGGAGCTCGAGGCGCATCACGCTACGTCGGCTGCCAAACTTTGGGATTCGGCCGGTGGTTATGCGCCGACCATCGGCATCCTCGGGGCGGTGCTGGGCCTCATCCACGTCATGCAGAACCTCACCGACCCGTCGGCGCTCGGCGCGGGCATCGCGGTCGCATTCGTCGCGACGATCTACGGAGTCGGGTCGGCCAACCTCCTGTTTTTGCCGATCGGTGGCCGGTTGAAGAAGATCATCGGCACCGACCAGGAGGACCGCGCGATGATCATGGCGGGGCTCGGCGCGATCGCTGCGGGCTCCAACGCGCGGCAGATCACTGAGCTACTGTCTCCCTGGGTCGGTCTCCACGGCAAGGAGAAGAGCAGCGGAACCGGGGCGCGGGCCCAGCAAGAAGCGGCGTGAGAAAGAAGAAGGTCAAACACGAAGAGCACGAGAATCACGAGCGATGGCTGGTGAGCTACGCCGATTTCATCACCCTGCTTTTCGCGTTCTTCACGGTGCTCTACGCCACTTCTCTGACCGACACGGTCAAGCTGAAGGCGGTGACCGAAGGGATCAACGCGGCGTTTGACGGAGGCATGCCTCAGGCCTTGCTGGACGTGATGAACATCCGGCCGGAGGACACCCCAGTGGTGCCGAACCACCTGACGCAGGAGGCGGCCGAGCCGATCATCTACACGTTGAAGCGGAACCTCGCGGGATCCATGTCGGACCACGTCGTTCAGCTCGGCCTCGTCGACCAGAAGCTCACCCTCGTGTTGCCCGAGCGCTTCTTGTTCGCTCCCGGCAGCGCCGAGCTGCACCCGGCGGCGTACTCTGTGCTCGCGCCGGTCGCAAAGGTCCTCAAGACGGCCCCAGCAACGGTAGAGGTAGTCGGGTATGCCGATGGCGTTCCGGTGGCCCAGGGGGGACGTTGGGAGGACAACTGGGCACTCGCTTCCGCCCGGTCGCTCGCAACCGTACGTTACCTCACAAAAAAGGGCGTTCCGGTCAACCGACTCATCGCGTCGGCGAGCCTCGCCCCCGGGCCCGACGCCGAGGCTCGCGCCGTGGCGATGAACATTGTCGTTGACACTCCGTCGCCTGCGGCTGACGTTGAGCGGTCCCTTGAATTAAGCCCGCGGGCGCAGTAGAGCAGCGCCCACTCCGGTCGGGCTCGCTCCCCGCGCTGGCTTTCCTCCCTCAGCCTCCCCCCGTCTCCGCTCGACCTCCGCGACGCCTCCCCGGCCGCTGACCGCTCCGATTTCGCTGAACTCTCCGGCTTCGCCACCGATGAGGGGACGTGTACGCCCTGATCCTGATCCTGCTCGCCTTGTTCTCACCCGCATACGCGTCGCGGGTGAAGGACGTCGCGTCCGTCTACGGCGTTCGGAGCAACCCGCTCGTGGGTAACGGCCTCGTGGTAGGACTGAACAAGACAGGCGATTCCAACCAGAACCTCGCGTCGATCCGTGCTTTGGGCAACCGGCTCCAGGCGCTGGGCGTCACGATTGACGACGATGAGCTCAAGTCCCGCAACGTGGCGATGGTCATGGTGACCGCGACCTTGCCGCCCAACACCCGGCCGGGCAGCATGATCGACGTCCAAGTGGCAAGCATCGGCGACGCCAAGTCGCTCGAGGGCGGCATCCTGCTTCTGACCCCACTGTTTGCCGCGAACGGCGCGGCGGTCGCGGCGGCGCAGGGACCCATGGTTGTCGGTGGTTACTCCGTGAGCAACGGCAACAACTCCACCCTGAAGAACCACCCCACGGTGGGGGTGATCCCGCGCGGCGCTACCGTGGAGATCGAGGTGCCCAACAGCCTCGATCTATCCCGCGCGGTGAGCTTCGACTGGGTGCTGTCCAAACCGGATTTCACGAGCGCCACCCGGATGATGCACGCGATGAACAAGGCGCTCGGCGGGGACCACGCCGCGACCCTGGACAGCGGCGCGGTGCGGGTGCAGGTACCGGACGAATGGCTTGGCCGGCAGGCTGAGCTCATTTCGCTGTTGGAAGGCACCGAAGTCGAGCTGGATCAGGTGGCCAAGGTGGTGGTCAACGAGCGCACCGGGACCGTCGTGATCGGCGCGAACGTCGGGGTACGGCCGGTCGCGGTGGCTCACGGCAGCTTGACCATCGAGGTCAACCACCGGAACACCGTGAGCCAGCCCAACCCGTTGAGCAAGGGCGACACCGTCGTGGTCGGCAACAGCGAGGTAAGGGTAGACGAAGAGAAGGGTCACATCGAGATGCTTGAGGGGGGCACCGTGGGAGACGTGGTCACCGCCCTCAACCGGATGGGTGTGAGCCCGCGGGACCTGATCGTGATCCTCCAGGCGATGCGAGAGGCCGGCGGTATCCAGGCCGACATCGAGACGATGTGATGAGCGACCTCGGAATCAACTCCATGGTTGGCGGCGCGCTCGGTGGGGCGCAGGCGGAGCTGACGGCGCTGCGCGCCTCAGCGGTTGACCTCGGGGGCGCCCGACCGGCTCGCCTCACGGCACGCCAGAGCGCGGAGCAGGCGGGAGAGGCGTTTGAGGCCTACCTGGTTGGTTTTCTGGCGAAGGAGATGCGGGAGTCCGTTCCTGAAGGTCCCTTCGGCTCGGGCGCGGTGGCGATGTTCGCCGATCTTTTTGATCAGGAGATCGGCCGACGGGTGGCCGAAGGGCCAGGGTTGGGTTTGAAGGCGCAGATCACGCGCTCCCTGCTCCACGGTTCCGACCTGTCCCGGGAATTGGCGCCGTCCGCTCCGTCGGATCGGGCGCCGCGGATCTCCAGCGGCTTCGGCCTGCGGTCAGACCCTCTTGGCGGGGGACTGCGTAGTCACCGCGGAGTGGACGTTGCGGCGCCGGCGGGAACGCCGGTACGAGCGGCACGGTCGGGGGTGGTGCGCTTCGCGGGCGAGCAGTCGGGCTACGGAAAAGTGCTGATCCTCGACCACGGCAGCGGGGTGGAGACCCTCTACGCACATTGTGCGTCACTCGCGGTGGAATCGGGTGAGCGCGTGCTTGAAGGCCAACAAATGGGCACTGTCGGGAGCACCGGACGTAGCACCGGACCCCATCTGCACTTCGAGGTGCATCAAGAGGGGACGCCCGTCGATCCGGAACAATGGAGCGCCGCGGCGGGCGTCGGGCCGCTGATCGATCTTTTACGAGCCAACGAGTGATACAATCTCTTCCTGTCCGCCCCGTGCTGGGGCGGTGGAGCATCCGTCGGTGAGATGAATAAGGTTCCTCCGATATCGTTGCGCTCCTGGCGTCAGGAGCAGGAACGAGTTGGGCCTCGCGCCAACGTTGGGGTCGTGCCTCCCGCCGGTGTGGTGCGTCCGGAGCCCGCTCGTTCGCTGCCGGCGGCAGAGTCTCCTGGTACGGTCACTACTTTGGGCGCGCCTGGCCGCATGATTGCGGACTTGCGCGGGGTCGGGCGCTTCGGGCGCTTTCGCCCCGAAATGGTCGCGGCGATCCGGGCGGAGATCGCGGCAGGCACCTTCGGGGGCCCGGCCGATATGGACCGCACGGTGGACGCCCTCCTCGGGGAGCTCTGATGGCCGTCCGCCCCCGGCGGGTGCCTGCGAGCCCGCGGGAGCGCCTTGATGCGTGGCTCGGGTCGGCAGAAGCTCAGCTTGAAGCGGCGCGCCGGGCGGATCCGGTCGCCCTCGATGCGGCGACGACGCTGCGGCAGAAGCTCCAGAGCGAGCTCGTCAACGACACGCAGCGGGCGTCCTTCTCGGCTGAGGATAGGGCGCACGGGGCGGCCGTCGCGCGGCGGATCCGGGAGATCGATCTCCGGGTCCAGGCGTGTGGGGATGCGGCGTTGTCGGTGTTGGAGGGGCTTCTCCCTGACGCGCCACCTGGCACTTACGGCCGTCGCGGCCAGATGAGAGGGATCTGATGGGCGTGCTTGATACCTTGTCTTTGGGTCGCAGCGCGCTTGCCTCCGCGTCGGCGGGCGTGGAGGTGGTGAGCCAAAACGTCGCAAACGCCACCACGGTCGGCTACAGCCGGCGAAGGGTGCTGAGCCGTACGTCGACACCGGTGCTCAAACGTGGACAATGGTTGGGCACGGGTGTTGAGCTCACCGGGATCCGCCGCGCGACCGATCGTCTCCTTGGCGCCCGAGTGGTGGCTGCAGCAGGTGATGAGGCGAAAGCCCTGGCGCGTGAGACGGTGTTGTCCACCGCGGAGAGCTACTTCGAGGAGACTGGCACCAGCGGGCTCCACGAGGCGCTTTCGGCCATGTACGACTCGTTCTCCCTTCTCACCTCCGATCCTTCGGAGTTGGGCGCCCGGCGCGAGGCGGTGTATGCCATTCAGACCCTCGGCGCCGCGGTGTCGCGGGTGGCCACCAACCTCACCGGGGCGATCCGGGACGTCGACGAGGCGGCCGACGATCATCTCACGACGATCAACGCGAACCTCGCGCAAATCGCGGCCCTCAACCGACAGATCGGCAAGAGTGGTGCCTCACTGGGGCCGGGCGACCTGCTGGATCAGCGGGATCAGCTGGTGCGGGAGCTCGGCGAGCTCGCGGGCGCGACCGTCGAGTTCGCCGCTGACGGCCAGGCCACCGTGTTCATCGGGGGCCACGCCGCGGTGAGCGGACGAGAGTACCGCAGCCTGAGCACCGTCGTTGACGCCGCAGGGATCACACAGATCCACATCTCGGTCGGCGCAGGCACCATGCGGGTGACCCCGAGCGTGGGGGGCGAGCTGGGAGGCCTCTTCCAGGCGCGGGACACCGCACAGACCTGGCTCGACGACCTCGACACCTTCGCGACCACGCTGGCGGACACCATCAACCTCCAGCACAGCGCGGGTTTCGATTCCACCGGCGCCGCCGGCGGCTTGGTATTCACCTACAACGCTATCGATCCGGCGGCTTCCCTCGCGATCGACGCCAACCTTGCCGCCGACCCCAACCTGCTCGCGCTCGCGGGGGCGGCCACCGCCGACCCGGGTGACGCGGACAACCTCGTCGCGCTCCTCGATCTGGAAGAGACCGGTAGCTTCGGCGGGCTCACCGGCGGAGACACGCTGTCGAGCCTCCTCAGCAGCGTCGGCAGCGAGACCGCGATGGCGATCGCGGACGCCTCGACCCTGGCGGGCCAGCTCGACGACCTCGACTTCATGCGGGACGCGGTGTCCAAGGTCGACGTAGACGAAGAAGCGGTGCAGCTCGTCGCCTTTCAGGCGGCGTATCGGGCGGCAGCCAGGGTGGTTAGCGCCAGCGACGAACTGCTCGAAACCTTGATGGCGATGGGGGCCTGATGATCCGTGTTACCCGAAACGGTTTTCTGGATCGGATGTCGACCGAGCTCGGACGCGTGTCCGCGGAGTTGGCGAAGGCCGAGGAGCAGGCGGTCACGGGTCGGAAGCTGAACCGCCCCTCGGACGCGCCGGCATCGTTACGGCAGGCGGAGCGGCTCGACGCCGCGTCGGCCGATCAGGAGATCTGGAAGGCCAACGCCTCGGCGGCCAGCGGTGTGCTCGACACGCTGGACAATGCGCTCAGCACGGCGACCAATATCCTGGTGCGCGCGCAGGAGTTGGCGACAGCAGGCGCCACCGAGACGTTGAGCGCCGCCGATCGGCTCTCGATGAACGTCGAGTTGCTCGAGCTGATGGACGCGATGCGCGCGGTGATGAACACCGATTACGCGGGGCGCTACGTGTTTGGCGGGACGGCCTGGGGCGCGCCACCCTTCGACGCAGCCGATGTATACGTTGGAAACACCGTCATTCCCGAGTCGCGTGTCGGTACCGATCGTTGGGTGCAGACGGGGTTGGACGGCTCGGCGGTGTTCCAGGGCGCGGTGGACATCCTCGGCACGCTCAACACCTTATCCGCGGCGTTGGTGGCTGACAACGCGGTCGCCGTCCAGGCGACGCTCACCGACCTCGACGCGGGTCATGAGATCGTCGTCGACGCTCGCGTCACGGTCGGCACCTATGCCAGCACCGCCGACGACGCCTACGAGGTCGCCGGGAATCTGGGCGTAGTTGTCGACCAACACCTCTCCGCCCTTGTTGACGTGGACCCCATTATGGCGTACTCTAACCTCAACAGGTTGAAGACGGCCTACACGGCTGCCCTCCAGGTTACTGCCTCTCAGCAGTCGCGTACCCTCTTCGATTTTCTGTCGTAATCGTCCCCTGGCGCGTCTGGCCGGCGCGTCGTTCGAAAACGTGGTTCGATTCCCGCATCACGTTCACCACCACCGCCCGACCCCTGGTCCGGCACTCTAGAGGACAGCACCATGGCACTCGAAGTACGCACCAACAACGCTTCAAACCAGTCTCTGAACCAGCTCAACAAGACCTCGCGGGCGCTCGCGCGTTCTTTCGAGCGGATTTCTTCGG
>CANKTH010000059.1 GCA_947486185.1 Deltaproteobacteria bacterium | reverse complement strand
GGAAGCCGGGTACGCCAGCCCCGCCGAGCTTCAGGCCGTCCGTGACGAGCTCCGCGGCCTCAAGGGCCGCACTGAAGCTGCGGAGAAGCGGCTGGCGGCGCTCAATGTCGCGCCGCCCCCCGCGGCAGATCTCGCACCGCTCCAGCGTCGTATTGAGGCGCTTGAAGCCGAACTTCGGGTGGCTCGAGAGCAGCTCGCCGCGCAACTGGCGGGGGTCGCGAACGACGCCCAGGGGCGGATCGTCGCTGTCGAAGGTGCGGTTGCCGCGCTCAGCGCGGTAGACGGTGGCGCGGACCACGCGGAAGTCCAGGCGCTTGCTGCCCGGCTCAGCGTCCTCGAAGGTGTGGTTTCGGTCACTGATCCCGCGGCGGCGCCCTCGGGCGCGCGCGGAGGACAGGCTTCCGAGGCCGCTCGGGCGCCCCTATCGGCCGAGCCGCGGGGCCAGTGCCGGGTGGTGGCCTGCGGTCAGCCGATTCGGGCAAAGGGCCTTTGTTCATCCCATTATCAGCAGATGCGTCGTGGCACCCTCGAGGCCGAGCAGGCCTAGGATGGCCTAGAATACTGTCTGCTATGGGGCTCGGTGCGCTGCTTACGAGCGCGCCGCGTCCCCTGGCGGCGCCGGGTGCGGGGCGAAATCCCCCGCGGCTGTCCCCGCCAGCCTGTCAAGGAATCTCAACGTTGCGCGCCGACGCTGGGACCGGGAGCTAAGCTCTGGGGGTGGACGAACCTAAACCCAACGCGGTCGCGCTCACCTTGTTGATCGACGATCGGCCGGTGCGCGAGCTCGTGGTCGACGCGGGCGCCGTCCAGGGGCTCCCGGTTGAGGTGGCCGTGGAGCGTGGGCCTGGCGGTGAGCTCTTGTTGCGGGCGGGCACGGACCGGCGTGTGGTGGGCGGCCCGGTCGACGTGGACCTCGGACCCGGGCTCGGTGCGGGGCGTGTTCACCTGAGCGCCACGCCGGTCCACCGTCGGTGGTTCCAGCGTTTCTCGTTCACCCAGGCGAGCCTGCTCTTTCCGCTCCTCGTCGTGAGCGTCAGCCTCGGGGCTGCCCAGATCAGCGCCATCGCGAAGCTCATCCAGGAGGCGATGGCCGAAGAAGGGGGCACCGGGGGCTTCGAGCCGAGCCCGGAGCTCATCGCGCGCCTGCTCAACGGTGAGTACGACGGCGCCGACCGAGGGGCGCCCTCGCTCGAGGCCCCGCGCCCTGCGGAGGGCGCCCCGATCGAGAGCTACTACCTGCAGCCGGGCCACGGGGGGCCTACAAGCAAGATCGGTGGGGGCGCGAACATCGGCAAAAAGGTGCTGGACGGCGCCAACAAGAAGGCCCCCGAGGTGGAGGTCGAGGTGGCGCTGGAGCCCGGGGCCGCCGAGGTCTCCTCGCCCGGTCACACCGATCCCCCACAGGAGGACGCCGAGGCCAAGGATCCCGAAAAAGTGCCGAGCGCCGAGCAGATCGCTCAGCACATGACCGAGGGCTTCGGGTTCACCGATTGGTACGACACAGAAGACGCGCGGGCCGAAGCGAAGCAGATCAAGCGCGCGCTTGAGGCGGCCCGGCGGGTGCTCGCGATTGATCCCGACGATCCCGGCGCGATCTCCGTGCTGGCCTACTACCAGTACCTGGCGATGGATTACAACGGTGCACGGGCGTCGTACCAACGTTTTACGGCGCTCTACCCGGAGGAGGCCGCGGGGTGGAACAACCTTGCGCTCACCTACAAGCGCGAGGGAGACTACGTCACGGAGGAGGCGCTCTATCGGCGTGCATTAGCGCTTGATCCTGCAGATGATCACGCCCTGAACAATCTCGCCGTCTGTCTGGCGCACCAGGGACGCTACGACGAGGCGCACAGCATCATGCGCGAGCTCGACAAGCTCATCCCGGACGACGCGTACGCCGACCTTCATCGCGCCAAGATCTACGCCGCGGAGGGTAAGGAGGAGCGCGCGTACCACTTTCTTCAGCGGGCGCTCTCCGCGATGCGCAGGCTCGACACCCTGCACAACATCGAGTTCCGTCAGGACATCCGCGTGGATCCTGCCTTTCAGACCCTCCGCGGCCAGGAACGCTTCCGCCGCCTGCTCACGCGTTATTATGGCGACGATCCGAGGGGCTGGTGGCAGAAGCTGGTACGATGATCAAAAAGATCGCGGTTTATGCGGGTAGCTTTGACCCGGTCACCCACGGTCACCTCGACGTCATCCGGCGGGGTGCGCGGCTGTTCGACGAGATCATCGTGGCGGTGGGGCATAACGTAAGAAAATCGAGGTTGATCCCTCTCGAGGAGCGGCTGTCAGTGTTGGAGCGCTGCACCGCCTCGCTGTCCAACGTGCGGGTGAGTAGCTTCGACGGCTTGCTCGTCCACTATTGCCAGCGGGTGGGCGCCACGGCGATCCTGCGGGGCCTCCGCGCGGTCACGGACTTCGAGTTCGAGTTTCAGATCGGGCTCGCCAACCGGGACATGGAGCCTGGGCTGGAGACGATCTTCCTGCTCGCCGACCCCAACAACATCTTCATCTCGAGCTCCCTGATCAAGGAGATCGCGATCAACGGGGGCGATGTGTCACGATATCTGCCGTTGGCAGCCCATGAGTCGCTCCACGCAGCGCTGGTGCGTTCGTGAGCCGGCATAAGGCGGTCAAGGACCCGGGCGTGGCGCAGAGTTTCGCGTGGCTGGACCGTGAGCTCGCGCTGTCCGCGCAGCTCCACGACGTGCGGTCCACGCTCACCGCGCTCTCCGGCCTCGTCGAGCTCGCAGGGGATCAGGCGTCACCGGCGCTTCAGACGACCACCCAGCGCCTCGTCGCTGCTATCGTCGCGCTGAGCTCGGGGGCGGGGCTGGTATGGCGGGTCGAGGAGCTGGGCACCCCGCTGGGCCTCGAGCCGTGTACCGTCGCGGCGAGCGCGCCAACGCGGCTCCTGCTCGACGCGCTCGGCGCGCTGGACCACCGGGGAGTGTCGATTCGGTGGCACGAGGCGACAGCGTGGCTCACAGTGGCGGGCGTTCCACTGATTGAAGGCGAAGGACGCCCCCCGCGCGGCTGGCCCCCGCCCGGCCCGGACGGCGTCGTCCCCGGCCTCGCTGGCGCCCGCCTCCGGACCGCCGCCCGCCTCTGTGGGGCGCTCGGCCAGCACTGGGCGCGTGGGCCGGATGATCGGGGGGAGTGGCTGATCCACCTCCGGCGTACGCCCCCCTGAGCTTGTCCGGGTAGCGGATGCGCCGCCCGTTCGGCCGGCACGGAGCTTGCGGTGGCCCGTGTCGCTTCAACGTTTCACTACGGGGCCGAAGGCCGGAGGAAAGATGTGCGGGATTGTTGGATATGTAGGCGAGCGGCCGGCGTCGCGCCTGTTGATCGATGGGCTCCGGCGGCTTGAGTACCGGGGTTACGACAGCGCGGGGATCGCGGTCCTCACCGACCCGACGAACCCGGGCGGCCATAGCCTCACCGTGATGAAACGGGTGGGCCACGTCGCGCAGCTCGCGGCTGCGGTGCCTGAGGATCTTGGCGGAAACAGCGGGATCGGCCACACGCGGTGGGCCACCCATGGCGGCGTGACTGAGCCCAACGCCCATCCGCACCTCGACAACGATGGACGGATCGCCGTGATCCACAATGGCATCATCGAGAATCACGCGATCCTTCGGGCCAAACTGGTCGAGGAGGGCGCACGTTTTCGCTCCGAGACCGACACCGAGGTGTTGCCCCACCTGATCCGGAAATTCTACAAGGGAGATCCGGTAGCCGCCGTGCGCGCCGCTCTCTCGGTGGTGCAGGGGACCTACGGCGTAGCCGTGCTATTTGCCGATCACCCCGGGCTGGTGGTCGGCGCGCGGAACGGCTCCCCGCTGGTGGTGGGCACGGGCGAGGGGGAGTCGTTCCTCGCGTCGGATCCCCATGCGCTCGCGCCGTACACCCGGAAGATCGTCTACCTGGAGGATCGGGAGATCGCCGCGATCACCCCGTTGGGTTGGGAGATCACCCGGCTGGACGGTGGCGCCACCAACCACGTGGTGGAGACCCTGACCGAGAGCTGGGGCGGTGGCGACCGCGGCGCCTACGCTCACCACATGCTCAAGGAAATCCACGAACAACCGGAGAGCTTGACCCGGTGCCTGTCGGGGCGGGTAGTGCCCGAGGAGGGCGGCGCGCGGCTCGGGGGCCTGGATCTCGGGCCGAGGGACATCGCCGGGATCCGCCGTATCGGCGTGTTGGGCTGCGGGACGAGCTTTCACGCCGCCCAGGTTGGTGCCAGCGCAATGGAGCAGCTCGCGCGGATCCCCGCCTTCGCCGAGATCGCGAGCGAGTTCCGGTATCGCAACCCGGTGATCCAACAGGACGACCTCTTTTTCGCGATCAGCCAGAGCGGTGAGACCGCCGACACCCTTGGGGCCGTCAAGGA
Organism: Deltaproteobacteria bacterium; assembly: GCA_947486185.1. GTDB lineage: Bacteria > Myxococcota_A > UBA796 > UBA796 > SXON01 > CANKTH01. Next base: position 24,394 of record CANKTH010000059.1, on the reverse strand, counting down.
GGTCAAGGTCAAGGGCGGACAGGTGATGGGCGTGGTCAACGTGGTGGGTTCGACCATCGCGCGCACCTGCGGCCGGGGCGTTTACGTACATTCTGGGCCGGAGATCGCCGTGGCCAGCACCAAGGCCTTCACGTCGCAGGTCGCGGCGCTCCTCGTCGCGGCGCTGTCATTCGGGCGCACCCGCGCGCTCGGGCCGCACGAGGGGCGGGCCTTCGGCGAGGAGCTCTTACGGATCCCCGAAAAGGTAGCTTCATGGCTGGAGCGCCCCGGTCCCATCGCCGACGCGGTCGAGTTGCTCGTTGGCGGGCGGTTCGTGTTCTTCTTCGGCCGTGGTGTGTCCCACCCCGTAGCGATGGAGGGGGCGCTCAAGCTGAAAGAAGTGGCCTACATCCCGTGTATGTCGTACCCGGCGGCCGAGATGAAGCACGGGCCGATCGCGCTCATCGATCACACCACGCCTGTGGTGGCCATCGTGCCGGAAGACATGATGCGCGACAAGACCCTGTCCAACATCCAGGAGGTGCGCGCGCGCGGCGCGCGTACGGTGGTGGTGCACACCGAGGGGGACCGTGAGGCGCGAAAGCTCGCCGATGTCTCCATCCCGGTTCCGGCCACCAACCTGCTGTGTTCGCCCCTGCTCACGGTGCTCCCCCTCCAGCTCTTTGCCTACCACGCGGGCCTCACGCTCGGCCGTGACATCGATCGGCCGCGGAACCTCGCCAAGAGCGTGACGGTAGAGTGAGGTTCGTGCGCGGCCTGCGGGGATCGCGGGGATAAGGGGTGGCTATGCCCCCGGCCCCCTTCTCCCGATTCCGGCCCCATCCGTGGCACGGCTTGCCGACCCGGCCTGAGCAGCCCGATCTCGTGTTTGCGTATATCGAGATCACGCCTTCGAACACCGTCAAGTACGAGATTGACAAACCGACCGGCTACCTCCGGGTGGATCGACCGCAGCCGACCAACGCGCTGCCGCCGATGCCCTACGGTTTTGTGCCGCGCACCCTGTGTGACCGGCGGGTGGCTGCGCTGGCGGGCACGGCGCGCGGTGACGGTGATCCGTTGGATATCTGTGTGTTGTCTGAGCGCCCCATCGATCAGGCGGATGTGTTGGCCGCGGTCCACATCATCGGCGGTCTCCTGATGACGGACAAGGACGAGGCCGACGACAAGCTCATCGGCGTGGTGCACCGGGACCCGGTGTGGGGCCATGCTCGCGAGCTTCACGATGTGCCTGCGTCGTTGATCGAGCGCCTACGCCACTATCTGATGACCTACAAGCTCTCGGCGGCGGGCAACCCGGTGGTGGTCTCGGCGCCTTATGGGCGTGAGCGTGCCGAGGCGGTGCTGCAGGCGGCGCTGGACGATTATCAGGCCTGCTACGCCGATGCGGGCGTGAGCCAGGTGTCGTAGACGAACGCGCAGTCTTTCCGGATCCGTTCCGCTGACAGTCCGTACTTCGCCAGATTGTACTTGTGTTTACTCACGTAGGCCCGCTGTTCGTCGGCGGTGGCCCGGATCGCGGCGAGCTGCTCGGGCGTGGGCTGCATGTCGAAGAAGGGGATCATCTCCGCCATCAACCCATCGAAGTCGCGCATCATCCGCTCGTAGGACACCACCATCACCCGACTCCGGTCGATGCGGCCGGAGGCCCAATCGGTGTGGAAGCGCCGGAAGAGGTCGACCAGGGCGAGGTAGAGGCGCTCGTGGTAGCGGGCCTTTGCCTCCTCGGGCAGCTTGGAATAGCCAAATGCGTTCTCGAGCACCCCGGTGACCAGGCTGAAGGTCGACGGGATCACGTCGAGCGGATCGCGCACCATGTACAGGATGTGCGCGTCGGGAAAACGATTGAGGAAGGCTGGTGTTCTCGGGCCCGTGGAGAAGAGCTTGGCCACGATCCTGTCCTTGCCTTGTGCCACCATGCTGCGGCGCCACACGCCCTCGAGCCAATCGAAGTCCCTTGCCGCGGTGTCACGGATCTCGGGGTCGAACAGGCTCAAGAGATCGTCTTCGTGCCACGCGAGGAAGAAGCCATAGAGGAAGAATCCGTCAAAATAACGGAGGAACATCGTGGAGTCGTCGGTCTCCACCGAAGAGAGGTTGGTGTCGTGGGCGGCGGATTGGTGGAAACGCGCGGGGCTCACCTTCTCCAGAAAAGGCAACAGGGGCCGGAGCCCCCTCTGCAGCAGGATCGGCGGGTAGACGCTTCGGTACAGGTGAAGCCCGCAGCCGAAACCCTGCTCCACCAGGAAACGGTGGAGGAAGGTCGTGCCGGTGCGCGGGTTGCCCACGATGATGATCGGCCGGGTGACCTGCGTCGTCGCCAGCTTGGGAAAAAACAGCTTGTCCAACTGCATCAGCGCGGCGATCCCGACCCGCAGGCTCAGGTAGATCCACACCAGAATCAGCGGGATAAAACGTACCTTAAAGACCTTGACGAAGACCTGATAGACGAGGCGCATGCGGGAGAACATGGGCGCCACACTATGCCGAGATCGCGTTAGGCGCGCGCCCGAACCGGATGAGAATTGTGAACCCGACCGCGACCGACCTTGACCGCCTCACCGCCTCCACCATCCGTGGCCTGTCCATGGATGGGGTACAAGCTGCCAACTCGGGGCATCCGGGCATGCCGCTGGGCATGGCAGAGGTCGCGACGGCCCTGTGGACCCGCTACCTGCGCTACGACCCGAGCTCCCCCGAGTGGGCCGACCGTGATCGCTTCGTGCTCTCGGCCGGGCACGGCTCGATGCTGCTCTACAGCATGTTGTTCCTCACCGGCCAGGGGCTCACGCTGAACGATCTGCGGAGCTTCCGGCAGTGGGGAAGTCGCTGCGCCGGGCACCCGGAGCACGGAGAGGCGCCGGGCATCGAGACCACCACGGGGCCATTGGGGCAGGGGTTCACCAACGCGGTCGGCATGGCGATTGCGGAGCGTTCTTTACGGGCCCGTTTTGGCGAGGCGCTGTGTAACCACTGGACCTACGCCATCGTGTCCGATGGGGACCTGATGGAGGGTATCACCGCCGAGGCAGGCTCCCTGGCGGGACATCTCGGCCTTGGCCGGCTGATCTTCCTCTACGACGACAACAACATCTCGATCGACGGCTCAACCGACATCACCTTCACCGAGGACGTCGCCGCAAGGTTTGTAGCTTACGGCTGGCACGTCCTGAAGATCGACGGGCATGACCTCGACGCGATCGCCGCGGCGATCTCTGCCGCGCGGGACGAGACGACGCGGCCCTCGCTCATCTGCTGCAAGACCCGCATCGGTCGGGGTTCCCCGAACAAGGAAGGAAAATCCTCCTCTCACGGCGCGCCGCTCGGCGTGGAGGAAGTGCGGCTCACCAAGCTGAACATCGGCCTCGACCCCGATCAACACTTCGCGGTGCCTGCAGCGGTGCTGGAGCACGTGCGGCAACGTGACACGGCCCGAAGCACGTTGCGCCACGCGTGGAGCGAACGGCTGGAGGCGCATCCCGATCGTCTTGCCTTTGAGGCTGCGCTCTCCGGGAACATCGACACCGACGCCATCGATTGGCCGGTGTATGCCCCCGGGGAGTCGTTGGCTACGCGTAAAGCGAGCCACTCGGCGATCCAGGCAGTCGCCGCTGCGGTGCCCTTCGTCGTGGGCGGGAGCGCCGATCTTGCCGAGTCCAACCTGACCCACATCAAGGGTAGTGGATACTTTCAGGCCGCCACGCCTGAGGGGCGCAACTTCGCCTTTGGCATCCGCGAACATGCGATGGCGTCCATCTGCAACGGCATCATGCTGCACGGGGGACTTCGGCCCTTCTGCGCCACCTTCCTCATTTTTCACGACTATCATCGGCCCGCGGTCCGGCTTAGCGCGCTCATGAACCAGCCGGTGATCTATGTCTACACCCACGACTCTGTGTGGGTGGGTGAAGACGGCCCCACCCATCAGCCCATCGAGACTCTCCAATCGATGCGCCTGATCCCCAATCTCTGGGTGGTGCGCCCCAGCGATCCCGAAGGTGCCAACGAAGCCTGGCGCCTCGCGCTCTCCCGCCGCGACGGGCCGGTTGCCCTCGTCTTTACGCGTCAGAACCTGATAAATCTGGATCGGTCGCAGCTGGGCCCGGCCTCGGGCCTCCGGCGCGGGGCCTACGTATTGTCTGACAGTGGCGCCGCGACGCCGGACCTGGTGCTGATCGGCACCGGCTCGGAGACGGCGTTGGCGTTGGACGCCGCAAAACGTCTCTCCGCGGACGGCGTGGCGGTCCGGGTGGTCGATATGCCCTGTTGCGAGCTGTTCGACCAGCAGGAGCTCGAGTATCGCAGGAGCGTCCTGCCGCCGGGTGTGCCGCGGGTATCTGTCGAAGCCGGCAGCACCCGGGGTTGGCAACGTTACGTCGGCCTCGAGGGTGGGAGCGTCGGTATCGACCGTTTCGGCGCCAGCGCTCCGGGCAAGATCGTCTCGGAGAAGCTGGGTATCACGGTGGACAACGTGGTGGCGGTGGCACGGCGCGTGCTCGGGAGATGAGCCCTCCGGAGGCGCTCGCGCTCGCGAGCCTGGCCGCCACAGCGGCGTCGCGACCCCGAGCCCGACAGGATGCCTGGGAGCGGGTCGGGGTACCCCGCCGGCGTGGGCTCCTCCTCACCGCCGAACACGCCTCCAACCGGGTGCCTGGCCCCTGGCGCTTGCGGCCGGCGGACCGCCTCCTGCTCGGCACCCACTGGGGCTACGACATCGGCGCCTTCCACCTGCTTGAAGGGCTCTGCCACAGCCTCCCCGCGAGCGCAGTCGCCTCCCGCTTTTCCCGTCTCCTCATCGATCCGAACCGGGCGCCGGACGACCCCTCGGCCCTCCTCCGCCGCACGCCCGACGGGGCCCCGACCTTCAACCGCCGCGCTGACCTCTCGGCGCGCGTCGAGAGGTTCCACAAGCCCTATCACGGGGCGATCGACGCCACGATCCGGGCCTGGGCGCCGCGGTTCTTGCTGTCCGTACACACCTTCACCCCGTCGTTACGCGGAGTGGCGCGGCCGATGCACGCAGGCGTGCTCTTCGATCGTTACGACGACCTGGCGCTCCGGCTGGTGGAGCTGATGAACGAGGAGGGGCTGATCACCACGCCCAACGAGCCCTATTCCGGAAAGGACGGGCTCATCTACAGCGCGGCGCGTCACGGCGCCGAGCACGCCCTGCCTTACCTCGAAGTCGAGGTTCGCCAGGATCTTCTCCATAATCGCCACCTCGCGCACCACACGGCAGCGAGGGTCGCCCGGGCGCTCACCCGCCTCGGCGTTTGAGCTCCCGCGCGCGTCGGGCGATCAGTGGGTCTGGTACCAGCCGACCGGACCGGGGAAAGCCGTGCCGGTGACCATCGTACCCGGGCTGTAGGCACCGGCCGAGTCGGGCGCGTAGAGGTGGTGGGTGTATTCCGTACCCACAACCTCGGGATCCAGGACGAGGGAGGCGTCTTCGACGACCGGGGTCTCGTCCGTGCCGTAGGCGATCGATGCGAGGATGGTCGTGGCGTCGGGCGCCATCAGGAGGACCGTCTCGGCGCTGTTTTCGAGTGAGAGCCCGTACTCCAGGCCAGCGTCCTCGGCGTTCGCCACATAGAAGCTGGCGTTGTCGGCGCTCAACGTGGAGACGTCCCCGCCGCCGAACACGACGATCACCTCGCCCGCATGGAGCACCGTGCCGGGGGCGAAGGTGTGGCGCGGCAGGAAGGGAAAGTCGTCCTCGATGATCGTCACGCCGGAGAGGTCCACCGTGGCGCGAACGCTCGCGATCTCCACGTACTCGTCCTGCGTGGCGTCGACAGTCCCGTCGCCATTGGGATCGCCGTCGACCGTCGCGTCGACCAGCACCTCGTTGAACACGAGATCCCCGGCTTGGGCGGCGGCGAGGGTCACCGTGAGATCCACGGTCGCAGTCAGGCTCCCGTCGAAGGTGGCGGTCACCGTAGCGGTGCCCGGGTCGATCGGCTGGGCCACGCCCGAAGTGAACACGTCGAGCAGCAGGGGCGCGGAGCTGGACCAGCTCACCTCGCCCGTGACGTCCAATGTGGCTCCGGCGTCGTCGGTGGCGGTGGCGGTGAGCGTAGCGACGTCGCGGGTGGTCAGGGCGGTGACGTTCGCAGAGAGGGACAGCGAGACCCACACCGCGGGCGGCGTGGTCTCGGTGCCGGTGTCATCGGTCGGGTCGGTGCCCGTGTTGGTGGCAGGCGCGGTGTCGCCCTGTTTGTCACCACTACACGCAAGGAGGCTGAGGAGGAGAAGGGTCATGTGCGCTCCGGTAGAAGGCGCTTAGCGGGCCGAGCTTTCGCCCGCAAGCGGGTTAGGGGCAGTTGGCGGCGCCAGGAGATGATCCGGTGGCGCAGGTTGAGGCGGACCAGTTGGTGGTCACGTCGCCAACAAGGAGGTCCAAGCGTTCGACGCTCACCCCGTTACCGGGGTCGAACGGGAAGCTGCAGGTGTCGATGAGCGACACGCCATCCGCCTCATAGAAAGAAACGGGGTCGTTGGTGGACAATCCGGAGCCGACCGTGCTGTCATCGACGGTGAGGAGCAGGGTGTCCCCCGACACGGAATACTCGCCGGTGGTGTTGGGATCGAAGATGACCCCGTATTGTCCAGGTTCGAGGACGGTGTCGTAGAGATCGTAGAAGCCGAAGATGGTGTCGATCGCGTCACCGTCGTAGAGCACCATGTTGAGGAGATCGACCGCGACGGTGCCGGCGTTGTAGATTTCCACAAACTCGCCGGTAGATTCGTTCAGCGGGTTGGACATGATCTCGGTGATCAGGAGGTCGTAGCTGCTCGTCAGGGAGCCGGAGCTCCCGGTCGCCACGCAGTTGGCGGCGCCCGGGCTGGACCCGCTGGCGCAGGTCGCGGCCGTCCAGTTGCTCGCGCTGTCGAGCAGTCCGCTCGCGGCGATTCGCTCCAGCGAGAATCCGTTACCGGGGTTGCTCGGCCACAAGAAGGTCTCGATGATGTCGGGCACGCCCGGCTCGGTCAGCTGGACCTGCTCGGTCACCGCAAGGCCGGAGCCGATGGTGCTGTCGGTCGTACGCAGCAGGATCGCGCCGGCTGGGATGGTGTACTGGCCGGCGTACTCGGAGTCGAGCACGACCGCGTAGCCGCCCGCCGGGATCACGGTGGTTCCACCAGCATAGCCCATGAGCGTGTCGCGGGAGGCCCAGCCCGCGTCCGCGATGCCGACCCCCGCGACGTCTACGGCGGTGCTTCCCGCGTTGTAGATCTCGACAAACTCGCCGGTGTCTTCGTTGAGCGGGTTGCTCATGACCTCGGTGATCACCAGACCCGAACACAGCCCGCCCATCGCGCCGTTGAGCCGCCCCGGGGAGATCCCGCGGCTACAGCTCGCGGTCTGGGCCTGCCAGTTGGTGGAGGCGTCTGGGTCGGTGTAGACGACACGCTCGACGCTGTTGCCGTCACCCGGGTCACTCGGGGAGGTGAAGCTGTCGATCAGCGTGGTTCCATCACTGTAATAGAGGTAGACCGAGTCGGTCAGTGAGAGCCCGTTTCCGATGGTGCTGTCCCCGGTGGTGACGAGGACCACGCCGCTCGGGAGGAAGTACTCGTAGGTGTAGTTCCGGTCGATGAGCAGGGCGTGCTCGCCGGCCCGCAGGAGGGTGCTCCCGCCCTGAAACGCGGCGATCACGTCCGTTGAACGGTTGTCTTTCACGACGAGACCGAGGAGGTCGATGTCGAGGGTGCCGGAGTTGTAGATCTCGACGTACTCGCCGGTAGACTCGACGGTTGCGTTCGCCAGGACCTCGGAGATGATCAGATCGCCTGCGTCCCCCGCGGGCGGAAAACACGCGCCGAAACCGGGTGAGTGCTCATCCGGGCACTGGCTCGCCATCCAGTTCCCGGCTACATCGCCGGTCTCGAGATCGACCATCTCCATTGAACGATCGTCCCCGGCGTTGGCCGGGAAGGAGAAGGTCGCGATGATGGTGGTCCCATCGGACTCGTAGAGGGTGACCGGGTCGGAGTTGGTGAGGCCGTTGCCCACCTCGGTGTCGCTGGTGGTCAGGAGCGTGACACCCGCGTCGATCCCGTAATAACCGGCATAATCGGGGTCGACGATGACCGCCCATTCGCCGGCTGCGAGGGTCGTGCTTCCTCCGTCGAAGGCGACGAGCGTATCGAGCTCATCGCCATCGCTGAGCCTGAAGCCGGAGAGGTCTACCGAGCTCGCCCCGGCGTTGTAGATCTCGACGTATTCATCGACCGACTCCACGAGCGGGTTGCTCATCACTTCAGTGATGAGCAGCTCGAGCTCAGAGCTGACGTACTCGTCGGCGCCGATGTCTACCGCGGGGCCCTGCGGGCGTGCTTCGCCGGCCGCATCGGTGCTCACGCTCAGCACGTTGGTGCCGGCGTTGATACACGGCGACAGCGCCGAGAGGCGATAGTCTCCCGCGGCGGCGTCGGCGTAGAGCGGGTCCGCCGAGAGGTCACTGGCGTCCGCGGTCGCGTCGTTGATGTAGTTGGTGGTGTTGCCCCACACGTTGTTGAACACGCGGGCGCCGCTGCAAGAAGAGCAGCTGAGGCCGTAGTAGTTCGAGGTCATGATGTTGTTGGCGACGACCAGCGCGCCCGTGCCGACGGCGACGGCGCCGGTGAGGTAGGCCGAGCTCGCGCCGTAGGCGTTGCCCACCAGGGTGTTGTGAAGGATGGAACCCGAGGAGCTGGCATAAGCGGCTACGCCGCCAGCGCCGTTGGACAATACGGTGTTGTTGGTCACCAGCAAGGAGCTCGTATTGGTCGCGACGAGGCCGTACCAGCTCTTCTGCAAGGTGGAACTGTCTACTTCGACGTTCGACCCACCCACGATGTGGACGGCGTGATCGAACCAGGACAGCGAGACGCCTTTCAGGGTGGCGCCGCCGCCATCCACGAACACGCCGTGGTTGGTGTAACGGACTCCCGAGCTGGCGTAGTCGGGATCGATCATCGAGAGGTCGCGGAGCGTCGCGCTGGAGAGGCCGGTGAAGCTCACGGTGCCGTTCAACACGGTTTGGCCGATGCCGGCGCCGTCCACCGTCACGCCTTCGCGCATCACCAGGTCTTCGGTGTAGGTGCCGGTGGGGATCGCGACGGTGTCGCCGGAGGCGGCAGCGTCAATCGCCGCTTGAATGCTCGGATAACTCCCGGCGTTGATCACCAGCTTGGCGTCCGGATCGTCCCACACGCCGTCGGGCGCCGGCGAGACGTGAAGCGTCTGGCCGAGGGGGCCTTGGTTGCAGGCGAGGAGCAGAATCAGGATCAGGGGGCGCGGGATGGGCAACGGAGCTCCGGAAGCGAAACGCGGGTGTACACGCGAGCGAGCCGACCTGCAAGTGCGAACCCGAACCTCAAAAGCCCACAAAGCTGAGCGAACTCTGGGAGCGCGAGCCGGTCTGGATGAGAACGGCTAAGACGTCGGCTATGGCCACCGTAGCGGCGCTCATCATCGGGAACGAGATCCTTTCTGGCAAATTCGACGACGAGAACGGGCCGTTCCTCATTCGGCGGCTGCGAGAGCTCGGCGTGGATCTGAAACGACTGGTCGTACTCCCTGACGAGGCTCCCGCGATCATCGAAGAAGTACGTAGTTGCACGGACCGCTACACCTACGTCATCACCACCGGCGGAGTGGGCCCGACCCATGATGACGTGACACTCCCGGCGATCGCCGAGGCTTTTGGCCGGGGCCTGGAGCGACACGCGGAGCTGGGGCGCCGTCTTGCCGAAAAGCTGGGCACACGGTTCAACGAGGCGGCGTGGCGGATGGCGGAGCTGCCGGCGGGCGCGGCGTTGTGGTGGGAGGAGTCGATGTATTGGCCGGTGGTGGTCGTCGAGAACGTCCTGATCTTCCCCGGCGTGCCGATGCTGATGTCACGGAGTTTTGATGCGGTCAGCTCTCGGATCGCCGGCTCCCCCCTGTCCGCGCGCCGCTTCACGACGCTCAAGAGCGAGCCCGAGGTGGCGGATGCCCTGACCGAAGCGAGCCAGCGTTGGTCGACGGTGCTGATCGGTTCCTATCCACGCTACGAGGCGAAGCCTCATACCGTGATCATCACCATGGAGAGCCGTGATCTCGACGCGCTCAACGAGTGTGAGGCGTGGCTGGCGCCGCGCTGCGGATGAGGCTCAGGCTTCTGCGCTCAAGGCTGGGGGGCGGCCTCAGCGCGAGGCGTCGAGCGCTTGATCGGGAGTCCCGCGGCGCGCAACAGTTTTCTTGCGTAGGTCGAGATCGCCATGCCTTCAGCCTCTTCCACCGTACACCAACGTAAGTCGGTGTAGTTGTCGGGGTTGGCGGAGGGCGCGCCGCCGAGCTCGACCAGGAACACCCGGGTGTCGAGCTTCAGGTGGGTGAAGATGTGCCTGACCGTCGCTTTTTCCTCGGCGGCGGCGACGCTCGTCCCGAGGCGGAGCCCCACCATGGCGTCGATGTCGGGCGCCGGCCCGCCGGGCGGCTCCCAGAGATCGCCGAGCAGGCCACCCGGGTTTCTTCGTACAAGGAGGATTTTGTCGGCCTGGTGCACCACGGCCGCCAGTACCAGGCCCCCTGGCACCGGGCGGGCGGCGTCTTTGCTCGGGTAGGCCTCGGGGCGGTCCTTCCCCAAGCACGACGAAGCTACCGGGCAAACCAGGCACGCAGGGCGACGCGGCGTACACACCGTCGCGCCGAGCTCCATCAGCGCCTGGTTGAAATCTCCCGCCTCGTCCACCGGTAACAGCGCACGCGCGCGAGCCCAGAGCTGGCGCTGACGGGCCACACCCCGCCCGTCGATTCGGTCGTGCCGGCAGAGCAGCCGCTCGACGTTGCCGTCCACCACCGGCTCGGGTTGCCCCATGGCGATCGAAGCAATCGCGCCAGCGGTATATGGTCCGATGCCCGGGAGTTTCCTCAGGCCCTCAGCGCTCTCTGGAAAGGCGCCGAGCCGCTGGACCGCCTGCGCCGCCGCGTGCAGGTTGCGGGCGCGTCGGTAGTAGCCCAGGCCGGCCCAAGCTTCGAGCACCGCCTCCGCCGGCGCTTCCGCGAGCGAGTGAACACTCGGGAAGCGCTGCATGAAGCGATCGAAGTAGGGAATGACCGTGTCGACGCGCGTCTGCTGCAACATGAACTCGGACACCAGCGTCCGGTAGGGGCTCACGTCTCGCCGCCAGGGCAGGTCACGGCGGCGTTCGCGGTACCAGCCCAGCAACTTCTCAACGTCCATGTGCGCCTGTATACGGCACTCCTGGCCCTCGCGCGCCTCCGTCTGCAGGCGCCGATGTTTTTCGGGACGGCGAGGTGAGCCTGTCGGGTTAGCGGAACACGTGATGCTCAGCCTCCTCCTTGCCTGTTCGATTCCTGCCAACCCGTTTGGCGCTGCGACCGCCCCGGTGGCGACTGCGGAGACGCCGCCGTCTTCGCCCGGGCCCTCCGGCACCCCGAGTGGCGCGCCAGCGTCGGGGCCGAGCGTCGCCGCGACCACACGCGTCTATGCGTCGCTGGTGTCGCACAACGAGGAGGCTCCGCACCCCAAGTGTACTCCGGTAGTGACCGATGCCGGGGTGTACGCGCAGAACCGCACCGTTGTGGCGGAGATGGCGCGAGAGGTGGTGTCGCACAAGGCGGCGTGGAACCTCCAGAGTGACTGGCAGTTTGCGGAGGCGGTGCGGCAGTGGGACAGCGCCAGCCTCAAGGCTGACACCCAAGGCAAGAATATCATTGACTTTGTCGCCAACCTCGATCGCTCCAGGGTCGCCGTAGACGCCCACGCCCACGAGACCGCGTACAATTACGCCGACGTCGCGGCGATGCTCGCCCGGCTGGGCGCACCGGACACGGGAGTGGTCGGAGGCTTCATCTACCACCCCTCGGAGCACGAGGTGTGGACCCGGCTCCGAGGCGAGCTGACCGGCTCGCAGGACGCAGCGGCCCGTTGGCGCCCGCAGATCCTCTGGGGTGCGGCGACCTACATGCACCAGGGCCCCGACCTGAAGCTCTCAGGGATCTGGCGGCCGGCGCACCCCGATCGTTTCAGCGAGGATGATCCTAGCCAGTCTCTCGTCTATGTGGGCAGCTATATGGACGGGTTTGTCGGCGTCTACGATCTCTTGGATCGGCTCAAACGTGGCGAGCTCGAGCCGGGTCGGATGTATACGGCGACCGTGTTCGTCCACCAGTGTGATCTCACGTCGAGCAAGGTCGCCGCCACCATGGCCGAGGTGGACAAGCTCGCGCCAGAAGTCGAGGCGGGACACCTCGTATGGACGCCGATCGGCGGTATGGTCCAGACCTGGCGTGAGCTCTACAACAGCGCCCCCCTCAGCTATGCGCCGCCGGCCGACGCGATGCCGCCAAGCCGAAAGCCGGGAGCGGGTGCGCCCGGCGGCGCGCGGCGGTCGCCTGCCGGGGGTGGCGGGCCCAAGGCACCCGCACAGCCCGAGCTCCGAGCGCCTCGCCAGGGCGGTGGGGTCCCCCCCAAGCTGGCGCCGGGAGGGGCGGGGGCGAAAAAGCCTGGTATCAAAGATGAAGGTGCGCGCCGGCCGGGTGGGTGAACCAAGGCACGAGGCGGTTGTTTCTCCCGTTCACTCCCCCTGACAGGAACGTGGAGTGTCCCGCTCGAGACAACCCTTGATCCAGGCGTCACGTGCGATGAGCCAGTCCTTCAGTAGGTTCACCTCCGCGGCGTAGGTGCCGCCGCGTGGCCCATAGTCGCTCCACGCCTCGAAATTTCGTCGCGCGGCCTCCGCCAGCTCCAACGCCATCTCGTCCACTATCGCCAATACAGCGTTGATCTCCAGTGTGGTGCCGAGCAGCTCGCCGAGGCGCGCCCAGTACGCGTCGGCGAACTCCGGGTCGGCGAACAGCTCCAGGTACCAGCCGTACGTGAACATCGGTGTGGTGTCGCTGGTGATGTTGGTCGCGTCCCACCAGGTCGGGTCTTCGGGCCGGTCGTCGTCGGCGCAACCCATGCTACGGTCAAAGTCCCAGATTGGACCGGCCATGATCGCGCCTTCGCGGTCCTTGTGCATGAAGGCCGACAGCCGGAGCGCGTCGACGTTCTTGGGGTACATGTTGAGGATGTGATTGTCGATCCAGACGGAGACGTCGATCTGATCGCGGTAGTGCACCCCCTCGTACTGGTGGTCCTCGGCGGCGAGCGCCAGCGCAAGGCGGTCGATCGTGTCCTCGAAGTATTCAAACTGCGGGCGATTGAGTGCGTCTTCTTCGGGATCGACGAACACCAGGGGGTCGCTGAACGCGAACCGTCCGCCGCCGTCCCCGGCCCACGACCCGGACTCGTCGGCTCCGACCCGGTCCCGCTTGAAGAGGTATCCGCCCGTGACCTCGGGCTGGGAGATGTCCCCGGGCCCGAGCTCGGTGATAGCTACGCGATCCGGTCCCCGCTTGACCGCCTCCATGAGCACGTAGACCCCCTGGTACGCGCCCTGACCCAGCGAGCGACCGCCCTCGACGGTGAAGAGCTCGACGAACCGGGTCCGTGGCGCGTAGAGTCCGACCTCGTTGCTGAGGCGAAAAGCGAGCGCGTTGCGGATGAATGCGCGGTCGAAGCCCAGCGGGGCGTAGAGCACCCAGTCGCTGTCGGCGGGAAGGCCGAGCAGCGGCTCGTCGCCGTCGTCGTCTGAGCCACTCTCGCGCAGCTCGATTGAGTAGGAGTGTTTGGGGTCATATGCGGTGCTCGAACCACGTTCTTTCAGCGCCGCGCGGGTGGTGAGGCCGGCCTCGCCGAGGAGCCGGGCGCGGCCGTCATCACCCGGGCTGAACGCGAGAAAACCGGTGTTTATATAGCCGTACTCCGCGTCTTCCAGGCCGTCGTCGTTGTAAACCACCAGGAGGGGGAGGTTTGAGGTGAAGTCCGCGAGGTCAGGTCCGAGCCGCACGTAGCTCTCGGCGGCGTAATCAACGAGCCCGTCAGAGTTTTGGAGGAGCACCCGGAGCTCGGCGCTCTCGGTCAGCGTGAGCGGTCCCGTCCAGGAGGCGTCGCGGACGGTCGGCGCTGATCCATCGAGGGTATACCATGCTTCTTCACCGTCCCTGATGCTGAGCTCGACAGTCACCGCATCTACGAAGCCGCCGCCGCGGGGCTCAAGCCCGGCATCCGGCGGTGGGGGTGGGGGTGGGGTGCCCGGTATCGTCTCGATGTCGTCCGTGGGTGGGCCGGAGTCGTCCACAGTGGTCTCTGTTTGACCACGGTTTTGTGGGCCAAAGGTGACCGGGGTGGGCGTGCAGCCGTAGATCAGGGCGAAGAGAGACGAGCCGACCATCGGGCAAGCGTATCCGGCTGGACCGGTGGCCGTCCGTTGCGGCGTCAGTAGTGGGGCGGCTTCTCGAACGCGGGTCCCGCGGCATCCGCGTCATCACCGAGCTCCGCCGCGCCGCGCGTGGCCTCATTCGCCCGGAGCTCCCTCAGCTCTCGCCGAACCGCGCTCAGCTCGTCGCCAAGCCCACGTACGACGGCGTCCAGCTCTGCCACCTGCTTCTCCAGCCAGGCCATCTTGACTTGGATTTCTACCTGTTCGTCCATCAGCGCACGTCCTCGAGACCGAGATAACGTCTGAGCGCGGCTCCCCAAGCTTCGAGCCCCGCGGGGTCCCGCCCTGTCCGAGCGTCCTCGAAGGCGCCGCAGGCCTCGAGCGCGGCCCGGATCGCGGCCCGGGGGCGACCCAGCAGCGGCGTATGACGCTGGACCTCCGCCTCCAACTCGGGTTGAGGCGCCGCGGGCGCCGCCGGCACTCCGAGCCGGTTGATCGCGTCGGCTACAAAACGCCGACGTTCGGCGTAGGGCAGGGCCTTGAGCGTGTCGGGCCAGATGGGGGTCCCCACCCATGCGGTCTGGCGCGCCGAACCCTGGGGAACATCGTGCTTTTCACCGTCGCCGATGCCCCCACGGAAGGCGACCGGCACGATCGGCAGGCCACGCTCGCTCGCGGTGTCCACCCAGATGGAGCTGATCTTTTCCACGGGCTGGCCGGGGCGGACCTGCCGGCTGCCCTCGACGTGGACCAGCAGGCCGGCGTCCTCGCACTCGCGCCGCAGCAGGCCCGCGAGCTCGCCGGGGTTCTGCTGATGGAAATAGACGATGGAACCTGGATGTCTCGCGCCAGGCCACTTCACGATCAGGTCATGCAGGCCGCCCAACCAGCCCTCACCGTGCTCGGTCTTGGCCAACGCGCGTACCGGGAACTCGGTGATCGCGGAGATCAGTGAGGTGAAAGCGACGCTCTCGAGGTAGGTCTCGTGATTGGCCAGATAGAGGGCCGGTCGTCCCCGGACGGATCCGAATGCGACAGGATCTTCCAGCTCGATCTGGTCAAAATACGCAGACATCGTCGTGAGCCAGGTAGCCCACGGCCCTTCGCCTACCCGAGTGCTCCACCAATCGGCCACCCACTGGAGCTGGGCCGCCCGGTCGGCGGGCCCCGCGTGGACCCGGATCGTCGATCCGGCAGGCGTGACCGTATACGCGCGGCGATACACCGGCCTGACGGGATCGTAGACCCGGTTGGCCTCCACCACCAGCGCTCGGGGGTGTACGCCTCGTAAGCTGGCTTCAACCTCCTTGATAGCGAGATGTATCGGCGTATCGGTGCCGTAGACCCGCTTCACCGAGCCCGGCAGCCAGTCGTAGAGCCGTACGGCGCCGGCCTCGAGCTCACCTTCTTCCCCACGCAGGGTGGTCAGCGCCACCCCGGGACTGGGCTCCCCGAGGAGAAACCGGCGTCTTGCCAGGGGTTCAGCGGTTCCCAGCGGGCCCGCGGGGAGCAGCACCTCCTCCCAGCACATCCATGCTACGAGCCGTCCTTCCGCGTCGAAATACCAGGCAACAAGCTGCGGCCTGCCCTTTCGTACGCCATCGGTCCGGAGCTCACACCGGAGCCCGCCCGCGGGCGGCGCGCCGTAAAGCCAGAGGTGGTGGACCCGGGCGGGATAGCCCACCTGACCCGCGTTCAACTCGGGAAACAGTTCCTCCAACCGGTCATGGCGAAGGCCGTGCGTCGCCCCGTCGAGCACCACCTCGGGTGGGAAACCGGGCTTGAGCCACAGCGTCGCGCCGTTGCTGCCCCGGGCCTCGATGCGCTCCACCACGTGGAAGGCGGGTCCGTGAAACAGCTCGCCGCTGGTATAGAGCGTTGCACCCGACGGACCGGGAACACCATCGCGCAGCTCGGGCACGGGTGGCGCTGCGCCGGGAGGGTCGTCGGTGGCGACAAACACCGCCTGGCCGTCGGCGCTCAGGGTGACCCGGCCGCCCTCGGTGTCCACGTCCACCTGCCGGGGCCCATCCGGGAAAACCAGCCAACGAAGGGCGGAGGCGTCGCGGAGGCCGGAGCCGCCGGTGCCCAGGAGGGCGAGCATCAGGAGGCCCGTCATCGGCATCGACGGCAAGACGTAGGTCGGTGCGTGATCGACGGGCGGCGCTACCTCAATAGACCGTCGACTTTTTTTTTGAGCCGGCTCGGGCGGCGGGGCCGAGACCACCCGGACCCCGAAACGGGTGGACCGGTAGATCCGTTTGTCGTCGACCCACAACCAACCGTCTGCGAGCACGCTGCGGCGATCGTCGCTGATCGACAGGATCTCCACCTCGGACCGGATGAGCTTGTTCTTCGGCACCACCTGGCCGCGATAGCGCCACTCGAACGGGGCGCCGGTGAGGATCGGCTCAAATCGTGGATGGGGGACGTCCGCGCCGATGCCGTTCTCGATACACCACGCCTGTAACAGTTGGACGATGGCTTCCAACCCAAGACTGCCGGGTTGCACAGGATCCTGGTAGAAGTGGGCCTTGAAGAACCAGTCGTAGCTCACCACGTCCTTCTCGGCGCGGAGCTTGCCGAGGCCCGCCTGGCCCCCAGTGGGCCAGTAGCCGGTGATCCGATCGATCACTCTGAGGCGACCCACCGGAAGGCGAGGTGCTCCCGCGAAAAAGCGGGGAGGTTCGGGCACGAGATCGAGCAGGAAATCGCTGGGGGCTTCGAGGGCGGCC
This sequence comes from Deltaproteobacteria bacterium, assembly GCA_947486185.1. GTDB lineage: Bacteria > Myxococcota_A > UBA796 > UBA796 > SXON01 > CANKTH01. The sequence continues at coordinate 7,400 of CANKTH010000059.1, read as the reverse complement.
CGCTCCTCTTCGGTGGGCGGCAGCCCGACCTGATTGGCGAAGGCCTGGGGCGGGAAGAAGCCGAACACGGTCTCCATGTCGAGCACCGGCAGGTCCCCGTCGGGCCGGAGCGCGGTCATCTTCACGTCAAAGGCGACGATCACCATGCCGCCCGAGCGGTTGACCGCCTTGAGGTGGGTGCGGGTGACCAGGGTGCCGATGTCGGGTAACACGTCACAGTGTACGGTCACTTTGCCGTCGAGGTTCCGGAAAAGCAGGTCCATCGTCGGATGAAGACCGTTGCCCGACCAGGAGGCGAGCCAGCCGCAAGGTTGGAGCGCGGTCTCGAGCAGCACGGCCCAAGGCATGGTTCCGCCGGTCTCGGCGAAATACCAGGCGTCTGGCGGGACATCGTACTCCACCCATGCGGTGGAGCCGGCCTTCTGGGTGCCCATCACCCCGTCGGTCCGCGGGACGCGACTCATGAAGTGGTAGGGAGGGCCAGGGAGGCGCGGGACGCGGCGTACGCCGTCATAGTCCTTGTACATCGGCCCGAAAGCTTCGCTTGGGCGACCCCAGGCACAGGCCAGGAGCGAGCGGTAGTCGAAGGGCGGTGGACCGGCGTTGGGCGTGGTGAAGCCGACCTCTTCCGGGGGCATCCGGTCGAGGGGCCAGTCTGGCACCAGCTCGACCGTGAGCGGATCCGCGTGAAAACACTTGAGACCGTCAACGGTGCATAGGATCTGGGCGCGGAGCCGAGGCACCGGGCCCGCCTCGAACGACTGTACAAACACCTCGTAGACCAGTCTCCCGCTGGTGGGGATTACCTGACCGCGGCAACGTAGCTTGAATGTCTCTTTTTTTGCCGGCTCGAAGCGCCATCCGTCGCGCCCGACCGTGACGCCGAGGGTCTGAAGGTACAGGTACATCAGCCCGAGGCAGCCGTCGAGCATCAGAGTTCCCGGCATACAGGGGTCATTTTTGAAGTGTCCTTCAAAAAACCACTGCTCCGGGTTGATGTCGAGCTCGGCACGCAGGTAACCGCGTTTCCAGGGGCCGCCGGTGCGCGAGAGCTCCGTGACCCGATCCACAAGGATCAACTTGCCGGAAGGAATGCTCGGCGTGAGCGTGTGGGTGTCGGCGAGCGAGAATGCGGCGCCCAGCACCTCACGCACGTTGCCGGCGGCCAGGCTCTCCAGCTCCTCCCGGGCGAACGACGCCTTTTCGCAGGCGAGCGGTGGCTCGTCCATCGGGCCGTCCAGCGCCGGCGGGGCTTCGGCCGGATCCCACAAGATCCCGCCCGAAGCCGCGAGCTCCGCGTCGGTAAAAAATCCTGCTTGCCCCTGACGTACGGTGATCTGGGGCTCGTCGCCGACGAAACAGTCGTAGTGGAAGAAGAACATCCGCACGCCGCCAAGCTGTGCGTGCCCATCGATGTCGATGCGGTAAGCGAGGGTCTCGCCGACCCGAGGCAGGCTCCGTTCGTAACGGAGATCGCAGCCGAGCAGGCGGTAGACCCGCTCGCCCTGGAGCTTCAGGTCGATGCCCTGCCAGCTCGCGAGGAGCAGGTCGGCCTGGCCCGACTCGATCATGATCCCGCCGGGCATACGCCGGTCGTGGAGGAACCACTTGTCCTCGGTGACGTCGGTCTCGGTCCAGATGGTGCCGCGACCAAGCGTCGCGATCGGCCCCTGGATCCCGGTGACCCGGTCGGCGAGCAGGAGCGGTGGCTCGGGCATCCGGACCACGCGCGCCCAGGCGTCGAGGGGGGCCAGCGCGTCGCCCAGCACCGCTGGTACCGACGCGGACGCGAGCGACTCCAGCGCCGCACGATCGAATTTCGGGCCGGGAAGGCCGCTTGCGGGCGTTCCGGGACGCGGGAGGCCGTCGGGGCGGTAGCCGAAGCTGTCGGCCGGGGCTGGGCGCGCCGGGGCTGGGCCGCTCGCGGGTGCGGCGGTTGCACGAGGTGGGGCGCCGGCGGGCGTCGTAAAGGCCGTTGTTGGCGTTGGCGGCGCGGCAGCCGCCGCGACGGGACCGGCGGTCGACGGCCGGGGTGCGGCGGTTGGGGAGCTGGTCGCCGTGCGTGCGCCGGGCGGCGGGGTCAGGGCCGCGACCGCGGGAGGAGCGAAAGCGGGGGTCGGGACGGCCGAGGTCGCCAGACTTGGGGCCGGCGCCATCCGCGGGAGGGCAGGGCCACTCGGCGGAGCGGGCAGGGCCGGGAAATGCGGCTGCGGCGCGGGGTCGGGCAGCGCTGAGGGCGGCAGGGGGGCGACGGAGGCTGAGAGCGCCTCGTCCGCGCCGAGCAGGCCTCGCCAGCGGGAGGCCATGGCTCCAACAAACCGACGTTGTACTTCGGCTTGCTGGGTGAGGAACTGGCTGTGGACACGCGTGAGCTGGGCCTGCTGCTCTGCCAGCAAGGCCAGGATCGTGTCGGCGTCGGTCCCCGCGGAAACGGGGGCCGGGGAGGGACGGTGGGGGGGAGCAGGTGGCAAGGAGGATTCCTCGGGTTCGGCCGCAGCTTCAGGCTCGGTCGGGAGGGGGACGGCTCTCGCCGCGCCCGCGGGAAACTCGCGGGACAGCGGCATCGTTGGTGCGCTTCGAGCAGCCGGCAGCTCCGGCGGGGGCAGGAGAGCCGGCGCGACGGCGACGCTCGGGGCAGAGGGCATCGCAGGTGCAGGCGGGAGCGTGATGGTGGGCGGGTGGGCCTGCAGACGCAGCGGACGGGTCCGCGGCGCCAGCGACGGGGGCGTCGCGGGGACGCCGCTCACACGCACCTGGGCCTCCATCGCATCGGTCCCGGCGAGGCTGTGCTCGCGCCGAGACGAGGGGAGCGGGCCCGGAGTCGACGACACATCGGCGGATTGCTCACCAAAGATGAGGTCCAACACCTCAAAAAGGCCGCCCGTAGCACCGCTTGCTCGCGGCGTCACGCCCCCACTGCCGATACAGAGCACCACCTCGTCGATAGAGGCCACGTCCGGTGCATGGCTCGCGGCCAACACCAGGACCACCGCGCCGTCTATCGGTGGCCGGGTGTCGCCCAGCGCCGCACGCGCTGCGATCTGTCGCGGTTCTACCCCGAGATCAACCGCACCGACCACCGCGACGTCGATCTCGCCATCCCGGATCGCCCGCCAGGCGAGCTCCAGCGCGACGAGGCCGGAGAGCCCCTCCGCCGACACCGTAAAACCCAGGGCCGCGGCGTCGACATGGACATTGATTCGGTTGGCCGGGATGTTGGGCATGGTGCCCACCACGTTCTCGGCACGGAGCGCGCTCACCACCCGGTCCGCGAGGCCCTGCTCGCCCGTCAGCTGAGTGATACGCGGCCGCAGCGCCCACCGGGTGATCTCCCCGTCGGTCGCCATCCCGACGTAGACCCCGATACGGCTGCGGTCGCCGAGATCGAGCCCGGCGGTCGCGTCGCGCGCCGCCTGGAGCACCAACGACTGTTGCGCCAGCGCGAGGCCGAGATCGTTGGGCGGAAAACGAAGTCCGTCCAGCTCAATCTCAAACTCGGTCAACCGCGCCCCTGCGTCGGGCAGGCGGCGCAGCAGCGCGAGGCTCGGGGCGACGCCGAAGGCCTCGCCTAGAATCGCGGCGGCTCCCACCACACCGACCGAGCGCGGCGCGGCCTCGGGCACAGAGAGCGCCACGCACGCCGGGCTCTCGGGCGTGCGCACCAGGAGGTGGCCGTTGTTGCCGCCAAAACCAAAGGCGCTCACGGCTGCGTACTTGTCGCGCGCGGCCCAGCTGAGGGGCTCGTGAAGGAGGTGGAACGGCGAGCCGTCGAGCTCACGTAACGGCGCCTCGACGTGGAGAGTAGCGGGTAGGAGCTCTGTTTCAAACGCGGTCAGCACCTTGAGGAGCCCCGCGGAGCCCGCGACGGTGATCAGGTGGCCGACCTGGGACTTGAAAGAGCCGATCGGGAGCCCGCCCGTGGGCATGTCGCCATACGCCTGGATCATCGAGGCCAACTCGGTTCGATCCCCCACCGGGGTGCCGGTGGCGTGGCACTCGATGAGCCCGAGCTGCGTCGGGGACCAGCCGGCCTGGTGCAAGGCGGCCTGGATCGCCCGAACCTGGCCCTCGCTCGAGGGGGCGAGGAGGTTTCGCGCCCGACCGTCGTTGGAGAGGCCGACGCCGTCGATGACCCCAAACACACGAAGCCCATGGTGTAAAGCGTCTTCCACCCGCATCAGCGCGAACACCGCGGCGCCTTCTGCGGGCAACAGGCCGTCGGCGTCGGAATGGAACGGCCGCGTCTGTCCCGTGCGCGAAAGCGCGTTTATCGCAGAGAAGCCGAGGTGGAGGAAGAGCTGGTCGGCGCGGTTGACCGCTCCTGCAAGCATGAGGTCGGCGCGCCCGTCTCGGAGGCGCTTGCACGCCAGGGCGAGCGCGTAGAGCGAGGATGCGCACGCTGCGTCGAGGCAGAAGGCCGGCAGACCCAGACCCAAGGCGCGGCGGAGCAGCGCGGCGGGCAGGCCGGACATCGCGTGGTTTCGGGCGTCGGCGGGCGGCCATTGGGCCCGGCCGGCTCCGGCGAGGATCACCTGCTCGCCGAAGCGGTTCTGGCCCGGGGTGGGGAAGCCGAGGTTTCCGAACACCGCTCCGGCTTGGTCCAGCGCACGATCACCTGGGGCGAGGCGGACTTCTGCGAGGGCCTGGCGCGCGGCGTGCGCGAGCCACAAGGTCAGCGGATCGAGGCCGGCCAGCTCGGCTGACGAGGTCTGAAAGGCGCCCGGATCCCAGACCTCTTCAAAACCCTGGACGTAGCCTCCACGCAGCGTAGTGGCCCGGTCGGGGCCATCTCCGAGGAGGGCGTCGTCGGGCACCCCGAGGGCACCGGGCGGCGCGGAGCTGACGAGATCGACCCCGTCGAGGACGACCTGCGCGAAGCGTTCGAGGTCCAGGGCGCCGGGCAGGGTGACCCCGCGCCCGACGATAGCGATGCCGAGCGACAAGGTTCAGGCCAGCGCGGTCGCGACTGGGAAACGCCCGCCCGGCAACACATGGCTCTCGATTCCGCGAAGCTCTGCCATCACCCTGCCCTCTCGTGACACAAGGGCGATGTCGGAGACGGTGCGCGAGCTGCTCACTCCCTGGCCTTGCAGCACACAGCGGATCGGGCCGGAGCTCTCCCCCTCGTAGATCTCGCAGCGGGCGATGCCGGTCGGCAACGAGGCGGACGACAGGTGATGGCGGGTCCACAAGAGCGCGAGCTGGAGCGCGCCGTCGAGGGCGGCCATGTCGACTTCACGGCGTTGTACCGGCCATCCTAGCGCATCCGCGCCGAGCACCTGGGCTTCCATGTGTTGGGCGGAGACGCCGTCCACCTCGGAAATCGCCTGAAAGTCAGGGCCGTGAAACAAGGCTTCTTTGTAGATCTCGCCTTTACCCATCGGATAGGCGCCCATCGGAGGCCGGCTGGGCGCTCGGGGAGCGGTCCGAAGGGCCTGGCCAAGCTCGATCACCGCCCGGTAGTGCAGGCCGCTGGCGCTACGCAGCTCGGCGCTGAGCTCGTCGCTGCTCCTCTCTTCGAGGTGCACCTCCACCACGTTTCCGCCGTTGTCGAACTGGGTGAGCACCATGCCCTTGAGCACGCGGACGTCACGGAGCGCCCGGACCACCCGGTCGGGCCGCATCCGGCGCGCGGCGGCGAGCATCGAGTCGATCGCCATGACCACCGGGAGCACCGGACGGTCGCCGATGCTGTGGTCGCGGAGCTGCGGATAAGCCGCGGCGTTGACTGGGAATCTCATCGTGGCGCGGCGCGTCTTGGACGGCTCGTCCCCCTTTCCTGCCGGCAGCTCACCCCCGAGCACGGCCTCGGCTGCACCCGAGGCCTGGAGCTCGGCGACAAACTGCCGCGCGCCCGCCTCGAGCCCAATCAGGCTCACGCCCATCGCGAGGAACTGTCGAGCCAGGGCTGGCGTGACCATGCCGCCCTCCCAGGGCCCCCAGCCGAGCGCGCGAACCGCCGCTTCCGGGCGGCGCGCCGCCTCGCGGGCCGCCATACGGTTGAGCACCTCGTTGGCCATCGCGTAGTCACTCTGACCGACGTTTCCGGTACGCGCCGCGACCGACGAGAACAAGGAGATGTGCTGAACCGGATCTGCCGATGTGGCAGAGAGCAGGGCCTCGAGACCGCCGACCTTGGTCTGATACACGGCGAGAAACTGGGCTTCGGTCTTCTCTTCGATACGTTTGTCGTGTATCACGCCCGCGGCATGTATCACTCCGTTGATCGGGCCAAAGCTATGGCGAAGCTCCGATACTGCCGCGTTGACCGCCTCCGGCTCTGCAATGTCGCAGGCGAAGTAGCGTACCCGGGCACCCAGGGCCTCGAGGCGACGCAGGTTCTCCCGAGCTTCCCGGGCCGCGAGCAGGCTGCTGGCCAGGCGACCGATCTCGGCGGGCGGAGTGCCGGGTTTGGCGCTTACCAGGGCCCGTTTCAGCGCCGGGAGTTCTAGCGCAGCGGCGCAGCCCGCCGGCTCCTCCACGTCGATCCGGCTCCGCCCGAGCACCCCGATTCCGAGGCCATCAACCTGCCGAACCAACGCTTCGAGGCAGGCAGCCGTGACCCCGCGGGCACCACCGCTCACCACGAGCACCGAGCCCGCCGCGAGGCGACGGTCCACCGGGCCGACGGGCGTTGGCACCGCCTCCAGGGTGTACCGACCTTCTTCGGCGAGGCAGATCTCGACAGGACCGTCGCGGAGGAGCTCCGCCGCGAGCCGGCCCGCCGGGTCAGCGAGACCCGGATCGAGGTCGATCGCCCGGGTGGTCGCGCGCGCTTCGGGATGCTCCCGGAGCACGGTCTTGACGAGCCCCGCGAGCCCCGCCGGCCGGGGATCGTCCACCCCGCCGAGCCCGAAACGCCCGAGCGCGGTCACGGTGAAAAATCCAGCAGAAAGGCGAGACTTCTTGGCGGCCCGCAAGCCGTCGAGGTTGGGGTCGCCGCCGTCGAGGCCGCTGCAGAAGACCACCGCTCGGGTGCCGTCGAGCTGGTCGAGCTCGGCCAGGACGACGTCCACCCCCGCTGCGCGCAGGCGCTCGACCAGGGTGGGCCCGATAGCCCCGGGCCCGTGATCCGGTACCACCGCGACGGGCGGCAGGCCCCGGGGAGCGCCGTCATCGACGAGCATAGGCAACACTTCCAGGCGAAGGATCGGGGGCACCGCGGACGCTTCGGCGGTGACGGTAGGCACTACCGGGGCGGGCGGCGTCGCGGGCGAAGCGTCGCCGTTGGCGCTAGCCCCGTCAGCCGCGGCGCCGGTGGGGAGTGCGGCGACGATCTCACGGAGCGTACGCAGCTTACCGAGGGTCTCGGCGTCGACTTCGGGGAGACCGGGGTGGCGCTCACGCAAGGTGGAGAGGATCTCGACCCGCTTGATCGAGTCGATGCCGAGGTCGGCCTC
>CANKTH010000058.1 GCA_947486185.1 Deltaproteobacteria bacterium | reverse complement strand
GTGAACGCCGGCATGGTGGAGATGTGTGACGCGCTCGACACCGACGAGAACTGCAGCGGCATCGCGGAAGAGGCCGGCGCCACCGGCGAGTCCACCTTCTGGACTGACGGCGACGCCGACGGCTACGGCGACTCCGATTCGTGGGTCATGGCCTGCGACATCGACGACGGCTACGCCGACCTCGAAGGCGACTGCGACGACGCCGACCCCGACATCTCCCCGGACGCGACCGAGTCCTGTAACGAGACCGACGACGACTGCGACGAGGACATCGACGAGGAGGCCGGGGATGTCTACTACGTCGACGCGGACGGCGACGGCTTCGGCGACGAAACGGCCGCGCCGATGTACTCCTGCGAAGGCATCGCGCCCGCGGGCTACCGGATCGAAGGTGGCGACTGTAACGACGCCAACGTGCTCTACCACCCCTACGCCTTTGACTACGACGCCGACACCACCGACCTCGACTGTGACGGCCTGACCACCCCGCGGGTCACCTGGACCTCGGCGTCCACCGGCGACAACGTCGCCACGACCATCACCACCACGAGCTTCACCTTCCCGTTTGGCGGGTCCACCTACGGTACCGGAGGCACGGGGGGCAACATCCACATGATCACCAACGGCCGCCTCACCCTTGGCATATCGCCGGATACCGACGAATCCGAGACCCTTTCAGAGCTCACCGCCCGCCGAGCGATCATGGCCAACTGGGATGATCTGTACATCAGCTCCGGCCTGCAAATACAGTACGCCGAGTTCGACGACGCGATGACCTTTGGCTGGATCGCCGCCAACGCGTGCTGTAGCTTCAGCCTCACGGCCAACGTCACCGCCTTTGTCACGTTGTTCGACGACGGCCGCATACTGATGACCTTCGGCCCCAACACGCTCACGACGAAGGACGCGATCGTCGGTTGGGCCCACAACGCCACGGGCCTCCCGACAAGTGTGGATCTCAGCGCGCTCACCTACGACATCGACGGCTACTGGGGCTACGGCACGGGCCTCGAGCGGTCGGTGGTCCAGCGGTTCACCGGATTGTCGGGCAACAACAACGATCTGGAGGGAACCGCGCTCCGTTTCTGTGGCCACGGTAACGGCTTGGACAACAGCTACTGCGCCGAGTAGCTCTTTGAAGTAGCGTTATCGAGCCCCGGTCGAATGCCGGGGCTCGCTGCTCCTGAGGTCCACGCGGCTTGGGGCCCTCACGGTCGACGCCGCTCGGGACCTCTGGCTCTGGGCGCCCCGCCCTCCGGGGGGCGGCGCTCCTCCGCCCTCGGCCGCTGGCTTCAATCCTCGGCGCTGCCTCGGATTGGCAGCCTCGATCCTTACCCTTCACCTCCGGCGCTCGCGCCTCCGGCTCGGGCTCGGATCGGCGCCTTCGGCGCCGGGCTCCGTCCGGCCTGGCGCGTACCGACGCCGGTACCTGGAGGTCGGCTCAGCCGCCCGCCCGCGCCCGAAGCTGATAGACTGCAGCTCGAGGCGTAAACCAGCCAGGCATCACGACCGGTGTCGTCGTCGCCGCACGGGGACTGGAGCAACACCAGTGACACTCCCCCGGCGGCATCCAGAGTGGACACAGCGAACTCGGGAATGTCGTTGTCGCAGTCGGCGTTCGCGGCGGGCTCATCAAACGGCAAAGCGTCCCGCCGACCATAACCCGACGGCAGGGACCAGTCGGTCGCTGTATTGGCAAATCCGTTGGGCCCGCCCTCGTAGACCAGCCAACGGTCGGCCCCGACGTCGTCGTCGCCGCACGGGGACTCGACGACGACGAGGTCGACCACGCCGTCCGCCGTGAGGTCCATCACCACGTACTCGGGGATCTTGTGCTCACACGAGGGTTTCTGGGCGAGACCGTCAAAATGTAGGTTGTCCCTAACTCCGTAGCCGTCGGGTAGCCTCCATGACACCGCGGTGTCCACAAAGCCGTCGAGGTGACACGTCGCGCTGTCACAATCGTCGTCGACCCCGTTCCCGGCTACCTCGGCGGCGCCCGGGTGGACATCGTCATCGTCACAATCTTCGTCGGCGTCAAAGCCGTCGTCGTCCTGGTCGTCGTCCTCCTCTTCTTCTTCGCTCGTCTCGTGTCGTCATCGCCGTCGAAAAGTCCGCCTTTGTCGTCGTCGCCGCCGAAGATGCAGGCACCGAGCACCCAGAGGAACATCACCGCCTCACCGGGCCAGGATTAGCCCAATGCGGTCAGCCGGCGCAAGCGCACGCGCCGAGCCTCCGGCGCTCCACGGGGGCGCGGTCGCGGTCGGCATCGCCGATGCGATAGTATCGTGGTAGTTCCCCTCCGCTGCTTCAGGAGCCGAACATGCCGCAGTCACGCGCCAAGCTACCCGCGGGCCAGAAGGGGCGTACCGAGCCTTCGGCGACGCCGACCAGAGCTCCCGGGGGGCGCGGAAACGACGCACTTCAGCAACGTCTCGCCGCGGCGGGGCAGCTCGTCTCGGGGGCGGTCACCGGGGCCGGCGATATGGCACAGCGCCTCACGCGCCGCGGCACCGGCGATGTTCAGCGGGAGGGCACACTCACCGAACCCGTGTCACGCCGCGCCGTACCCATGGACCAGGCGCTCGCCGAGGCGAAAGCCAGCAAAGAGCCGCTCGGAGCCTGGATCATGAAGCGCTACGCGCACACGCCGAAGGGCGAGAGCACCACCGCCGCGACCGATACGACGCTCCGGTTCTTTGCTCCTGGCCTCAACACCCCGGAGCCCGAGGCCAGCCGCCGAACCGAGCACTACGCCACCACGCTGGGGCAGCCAATGCTCCACCTGCACAATGGCACCAACCTCGACGCGAAGGTTCCGTTCGCCGACAAGCTTGACTACGCTACCGCTGCCGTCAACCGGATGGGCGTCGGCACGACGCCGCTCATGGACAGCATCGTGACGCTGCTCGAGGCCGCGCTGACGGGCGCCGACCCCCAGGATGTACACGCTATTCTGTACAGCGACTCGACCATCGCCGGGAGTCGGGCCATCGCCACCGTGCGTCAGCAGATGATCACCAAGCGGGTTCGCGGCGGGGCGTCTCGGGAGTCCGCCGAGGCCACGACCGACGCGCTCCTTGAAAAGCACCTCTTCGTGGAGATGCACGGCAACGTCGTCGGCGACCTGCCGAAAGGCCCGCGCTACATGCTCTGGGCCGATGAAAAGGACGACCTCACACACGGCGAGCTCGGCGGGAGCGAGACGGGACTCTCGGGTCGTAACAAGGATGCCGACGCCAACGCGCAGTACGTCGACTACAACGGGCCGTTCGGAGGCGCTGACGCCCACAACCTCGCCGCGTCAGGGGTTTACGCCGTGCGGGAGACGTGGGCCGCGAACGGCGTGTCGTCCAGCCAGGAGCTGTTCGAGAAGGGCGAGGCCGGGAAAGGTGTGCGGGTGCCGGAGAAGACGAGCGGGAATCCGGCGAAGCTCTGGAACCCCCGGAACGATCCCAACTGGGGGAAGTCGAAGAAGTAGGGCAGGCGTTTGCGCGGCCGCCGGCGCCATCGGCGAGGGCTCTCAGCTCGTCAGCGGGAGACGTCCATGACCAGCTCACCGCCTACGAAATCGGCGTTCCGCAACACGTAGCTTCGCCCCTCGTCGATGTTCATCGAGAACGGCACGTCGACCGTCTCGGTGTCGCTCACGGGGAAGGCCACGACGAACTCCAGCACGCCGCCCTCCAGTTTGTCCTGAACGTCGGCTTGGACCTCCCAGATTTGCGGCGTGGGGTCCGGCACGAACTCCCCAGTATCCAGGTCGAACCAGTGGTTTATAACGATGACGGGAGGCGCGATGAACTTGTTGTTGGAGCCACGAAGATCCATGAACCCGGCGTCGAAGATCTCCGCGTCGGCCACCGCCACCCGATCCAGGTTCCAGTGCCCGCCTACGCTCCATCCGCAGCCCATCATCAGGACCAGCCACATCAGAACACCCCCCGCACCGACATCCGCCACGCGAGCGCGTTGACCGCGAACGGGTAGAGGGCCAGGAGCTCGGCGTCGTTGAACAGGAGGCCGACAGTCGCCTGGGAGTCCGTGCTCTCGCCCAACGGAAAGGACCCCTCAACCCTCGCTTGGATATAGGTGCCACCCGAGAGGCCGTAGTACCATTGGGTCGGCATGCGGACCATGCCCGCCCGGACCAGGAAGTAGCTGGGCTTGGACTCCGCCTCGTCGTGAGAGACCTCGTAGTAGCCCGGGGAGTGCACCGCGGCATGCCCCTCGTACACCCCCAGCTCCGGCTCTTTGGACAGTGTGACCCCGACGTCGTAGCGCCGACCGATGTCCGTCTGCTCGAAGTGGCCGGTGATCAGATCGATGGGCTCACCGGCCGCGGCGGTGGAGAGGGTCTCGGCCAGGGGGAGTTTTCGGCCCCACACGCTGGTCCGCCCGATGGTGTCCGACACATCCCCCCAGCGCACTCGCCGCGCTCCGGCCTCGGCCTGAGGCACCCCCGCGCCCTCGGTGGGTTTCACCAGGGCGTTGCCGAACAGCCCGACACGATCCTGGCCGGCAGACAGAAACAAGCCCTGACTGGCGGCCCACGCAGCCCGAAGCTGGATGATCGTGAGATCGACTGTGGCGCCACCCATCGCGTCGATCGCGATGGCGCTGGTGCCGTTGACCACATGCCGGCTGCCCGCGACCCCCGACAGCCCAAGCGCCGCTCCCGCTACCAACGGCGAGATGATCGAGATGGGGACGCGGGTGATCTGGGTCGTCTCGCCCGCGGTGCCATAGATCGACCCGGCCGAGTAGAACGCCGACACGCGCGCGTAGCGTAAAGCGACCCCGATGTTGGCGGCGGTGAGATCCAGCGGCCGGGTAGCGAACCGGTACTCGTCCGGGCACTCTTCCTCGGTGCTCCAGGTGGGGACCCGTGCGACGTTGTACGCCTGGTTCAGCTCGTAGATCGCGACGAACCCGAAGCCCTGTCGCGCGCGGACCGCCGGGAACAGGCTTCGCTCGGCAAAGGCGGATGCCCCGTAGGTGGCCGCCTGGACGCGGAGGGCCTCCAGGCCATTATGGTAGCCCGCCCCGCCCGCGATCGCGTAGGTGCCCTGGTTGGTACACTCCTCAACGTCCAGCACCCCGGCCAGGGCGCCGGTCATCAGCATCAGCATCGGAGTGATCATGGCGGCGCCGCCACAAGCGCGCACATCGGGCTCGAGTCGAGCCAGCGGTCGAGGTCGTCGCCGTAGGTGGTCACGAGGCTACAGGCCAGCTCACCGATAGCGAAGGCGCAGTGGTAGAGATCGGCGGGCGTGTTGGCGTAGTAGCCGGTGTCGTACTCGATCGCGGGGGAGATACAGGTGTATTGCCGGGCGAACGCCTCATACCGCCGGTTGGCGAGAGCGCCGTCGCCGGTACACTCAAACGTGCGACGGGAGATCGCGTAGCCGGCCTCCCGACACGGCACGTCCGCCTCGATCGGCCGCAGCGTGACACAAGCGGCGAACACCAGCAGGATCATTGGATTTCCCAGGTGGTGGTACCTTCTTCGCGGAGCTTCCGGTGGTCGATGTAGGTGCCGTCCTGCTCACGGGCTACCCAGACCGACCCGAGGTTGGTGTCGATGGACACCGTCTCGCCCGCGCTCACCTCCTGTCGGAAGACGTTCTCGGCGCAGGATGGGTCCCGGAAAGCGACGCTCACCGGCGTGGGGTGGGAGAGCGTCACCTCGAGGATCACGGCGGTCCAGACGGTGTCGGGGGCCGTGCAGGGGATCTCGACCGGATCGTTCATGTCGGCCGGGAGCGAGTCGAGCGTCCAGACCCGCGGGTACCAGGCCCCCTCGAGGCAGCTCATGAGGATCAGAAGCATGGCCCTCGGTCTACGCCGTAGGTGCGGGGGCTGTCAATGTCGCAGGGCAACGGCCGGGGCGTCTCAGTTCCCCGGATAGACGCTCGCGTCGGCGTCGTCGCTGTCGCCGCAGGCGTCGGTCCAGCCGTCGCCGTCGCTGTCGTCCCCGGCGGTGCCGCACATCCAGAAGCCGAAGCCGACCAGGTCGAACGCCGAGACAAACTGCTCGTACACCATCGTCTCGGTGCCCTGGCCGACTGCGGTCTGGCCCGGCAGGAGGTTGGTGGACGCCGAGGAGAGGTCCAGGGCGGAGGAGCCGGCCGAGCCGGTGCCGCAGGAGAAGCCAACGAGGGCGTCCACCGCGGTCATCGACTCGTAATCCAGGTAGAACATTCCGCTTTCGTGAAGAATCAACGAGAATGTATTGGATCCGGTGCTCACGTACTCCGGGATACCTCGCCAATAGAAGCCGATGGCGTCCGTGTGCTGAACCACCCCGAGGTGACCGCTTGCCCGTACGTAAAGATCGTCCCAGAACGCCGCGACCGAGGTACGTGCAGCCATACCCGACACCGACTCGGTGTACGAGCCGTCCGATACGGACGTCACTCTGCCGTTGGGCGTGACGTACATGGTGCTGTAGTTGGTGCCACACAGCGGGAAGGTCATACCCGTGAAGTTCACGGCGAAGGAGCCGTCGTCCGACACGGCGATCCAGGTGGGCGTATTGGGGTCGGCGGCGTCCACGAAGCCGTCGCAGTCGTTGTCCACCAGGTCCGTGGTGACCTCGTAGGCGTAGGGGTGGACGTCAGGCGACAGGTCGTCACAGTCGTCGCCGCCGCCCGACGGGTCGTCAAAGCCGTCGAAGTCCTGGTCGTAATCGGAGTCTCCGGCACAGTCGCCGTCAAGGCCGTCGTACCAGATCTCGCTGCCTCCGGGGTACATGCTGGCGTCCGTGTCCACACAGTCCGCGCCGCCGTAGTCGTCGGAGTCGATACCGTCGCCGTCCTGGTCGTAGTCGCTGCGGCCGTCGCAGTTGCCGTCGACCCCGTCGTACCAGGTCTCGCGCGCGCCCGGCCGGATCGATGAGACATAGTCGTCACAATCGTCCCCGCCGTAACGATCAGAGTCGTACCCGTCGCCATCGAAATCGTAGTCGGAGTCGCCAGCACAATCGCTGTCGACACCGTCGTAGGCGATGTCGAAGGCGCCCGGTCGGATGTTGGACTCGAAATCGTCGCAGTCCGTACCGCCATAATCCTCGGAGTCGTAGCCGTCGGCGTCTTGGTCGTAGTCGCTGGCGCCGTCGCAATCTTCGTCCCGGCCGTCGTACCAGATCTCCGTAGCGTCGGGGTTCCGTACGCTGTCGAAGTCATCGCAGTCGTTGCCGCCGTAGCTGTCCGAGTTGTACCCGTCCCCGTCGAAGTCGTAGTCACTGTCACGACCGCAGTCGCTGTCCACACCGTCGTACCAGGTGTCGGTCGCGCCGGGGTGGGTGGTGCCGTCCTCGTCGTCGCAGTCGTCCCCGCCGTAGTTATCGTGGTCGTGACCGTCAAAGTCCTGGTCGAAGTCGCTCCACAGGTCGCAGTTCTGGTCGAAGTCGTCGTACCAGATCTCTTCGACCCCCGGGTTGACCAGGTCGTTCAGATCGTCACAGTCGGTGCCCGAATATGCGACGTCGTCGTAGCCGTCCATGTCCTGATCGTAGTCGCTCAAACCGTCACAATCGCCATCCACCCCGTCGTACCACACCTCGGTGGCCAGAGGGTTGACCGCCGCGTTGGTGTCGTCACAATCGATACCCCCGTAGACCGCCGACAGTCCGCCGTCGCCGTCCTGGTCGTAGTCGTTGGCGAGGTCGCAGTTCTGGTCGATCGCGTCGTACCAGACCTCGGTCGCGCCTGGGTAGATTTCGCTGTTGCCATCGTCACAGTCCGTGCCGCCGTGGTCGTCCGATTGCAGGCCGTCACCATCCTGGTCGAAGTCGTCGGCACCGTCACAGTTCTGGTCAATGCCGTCGTACCAGTCTTCCGATTCACCGGGATTGATTGTGTCATCGGTGTCGTCGCAATCTTCGCCGCCGTTGGGGATGTCGTCGTAGCCGTCACCGTCAGCGTCGTAGTCGGAGTAGCCGTCACAGTCGGCGTCGCGGCCGTCATACGGCGTATCAATAGCGCCCGGGTTTACATCGGCTACCGTGTCGTCACAGTCGGTACCGCCGTAGTCCTCCGCCAGATAACCGTCGTCGTCCTGATCATAATCGTTGGCACCGTCACAGTTCTGGTCGACACCGTCGTACCAGAACTCTTCCGCAGCGATGTTGATCGCTGCGTTGGCATCGTCACAGTCATCGCCCGCGTAGGCGGTGCTGATGAAACCGTCCCCATCTCCGTCGTAGTCCGTTCCCTCGTCACAGTTGGAGTCGACCCCGTCGTAGGCGACATCGGTCGCGCCGGGGTAAGTGTTGGGGTTGTAGTCGTCACAGTCCGTGCCGCTGTAGTCGTCGGACCCGTAGCCGTCGGCGTCCTGGTCGTAATCGTCGGCGGCGTCGCAGTTGCTGTCGATGCCGTCGTACCAGGAGTCCGAGGCACCCGGGAAGATCGCCGCGTCGTTGTCATCACAATCCTCGCCAGCGTAGGCGAAGGAGTCAAAACCGTCCCCATCGACATCGTAGTCCGAGCCGCCGCTGCAGTCGGAGTCGATCCCGTCGTAGGGCGTATCCGCCCCGCCGGGGTAAGCCGAAGCGTCCTCATCGTCACAGTCACCCGCGAGCTCGGTGAAGCCGTCCCCGTCGTCGTCGTAGAGCTCGGTGCCTTCGTCGATGATGTCGTCACAGTCATTGTCGGCGCCGTCGGCGACCTCGACGCCTCCGGGCACCTCTCGCGCGTCGGTGTCGTCACAATCACCGTCACAGGTGGTCGAGCCGTCGCCGTCGTTGTCAACACAGGCGTTGATGCTCACCCCCACCCGACACGTGTCGCTCGCGCCGCGCGGGTCGGTCACGGTGAGCTCGAGGTCGTGGACACCACCCGAGAGAGCGGCGGTCGAGGTCGCCACTTCACCGGAAGAGTCAGGGTTGCCCTCCCAGATGAGCCCATCGAGCGTCGAGGTGATGGTCACCGAGAGGCCGCTCGCCGCCGACTCGGCGTCCCCGGCCTGCGCCACAATGTCTACGGGTACCCCCACGTCGTAGACGCCACCCTCGAGCGGCGCCACGATCAGGCAGGTCGGAGCGGTGTTCGGGATCGCGTTGAGGGTGATCGAGGCGGTGGTGGCCTGGCCCT
The DNA here is from genome assembly GCA_947486185.1 of Deltaproteobacteria bacterium. Taxonomy (GTDB): domain Bacteria; phylum Myxococcota_A; class UBA796; order UBA796; family SXON01; genus CANKTH01. The sequence continues at coordinate 19,874 of CANKTH010000058.1, read as the reverse complement.
TCTCGTCCACCGCAGCGAGCTGGAGGATGTGCGTGCCATCGGTCAGGCCTTCAACCGAGAATCCGACATTCCCGCCCTCACACGCGACGGGCTCGCCGTCTGTCTGCCACAAGAGCCCGTCTACGCTGCTCTGTAGGGTGATATCGAGGGCGGGCAGGTCAGTCCGGTCGTCATCCACCTGGGCGCAGATCTCGAGCGGCGCCGATGGATCGAAGGAAGAGCCGTCAACCGGACGGATGAACGCCAGTGTCGGCGCATTGTCATCCACCTCGACCTTGATGTTCGAGCCACAGCCAACAAGCAAGAGCAACCACCACGCACGCGTCGCCATCAAGATCCCCCGAATCGGGATGACTATAGCGCCGTTCCCAACGCCCCGCAGTCGGAAAGCCCTACATACGTACTTGTGGGGTGGCGGGCGCCTGCCGTGAGCCGGTCAACGGAGCACGAAAGCCGGAAGCGCCGGGGCGGACCCATGGTGGCTCATCGCCGCTAGGCTCGCAACACCTCGAGCTCTCGCGCGGCGTTCCGTCGGGCCCCGCCCGCGGCCGCGTGTGAACGTAGCCTCTCCAACACACTGCCGAGCTGCTCGGGTGTCGCCTCGCCCGGGAGCAGCCTCGCCACCGCGAGTCCCGCCCGCGCCTCATCGAGATAGGCCACAGCGTACTCCTGGAGGCTGGCGGTGCGGGCACGCTCGCGCACCAGGTGGCCCCGGTGCTCCAACATTTGGTCGAGGTGACCAATCGTACCGAGATAACGCTCACGGACAAAGCTGTCGTCGGCGGCTTCGACTCGCAGCACGAGCTCTGCTCGCCTCGCCCCGATTCCGTCTGGATCCAAGCGTAGAACATCGTGGTCCAAGGTCTGGAGGGTCAGGCCAAGCCGATAGACCCAGAAGGCCACCTCCCCAAGCCCCTCCCGGGTCGCCCGATCGGGCGCTTGGCGGCTCAGCTCCTGCTCGACCTGCCAGGCCCGATACACCGGTGCCCGGTAAGGCTCGGCGAGGGTCGCGCGTACCCGGGCCGGAGAAGGACAGGAATTGAGCGGAACAAACCGCAGCGCTCCGGGGAGGAGCGCCAACGACGCCCCGAGCCCGGCGGTGACCCCCACGGCCGCCGCACCACCCAGCGTAGTGCTGTCCGGTACCATCAGCGCCGCGAGCCAGGCGCCCACCGCGGCACCCGCAAAACCCGCGAGGCCACCTTCGATGCGGCCGAGAAAGCCGGCGCGACCCACCAGGACCCCAGCGACCCACCCCGCGCTCGACCACGCGCCGAAGCCGAGCCACTCCCCGCCCACGGTGCCCGCGGCGGTAGCGAGGAGAAAAAAGGGCAGAAGGTGTGGGTTTTGTGCCTGGGTCACGAGGAGCCCGAGGCCGCAGGCGACCCCGGCCGTCATCGCGGCGTTCGCGTCGAGCCCGAGGCCCCCCATCGTCAAGGTGGCGAGCAACGTGACCAGCGCCCACCCCGCCTGCCGAAGAAGAAGCGCACGGCGCTCGGAATCAGGAAGGTCAAACCTACCGGAAGCGAGGGCGGAGTCATCCATGGTGGGGCTCATCCATTGTTGGCGGTCGCCTCGAAGACCTGCGGGAGGAAACCGGGTTCGGCCGCCAGGAGCTTCACCCCGATGCCGTTCTCCGCCGCGCGGTCACCCATCCGAACGAAGTCCGCGGGCTCCAGGGCTCCCAGATTCGGGGGGCCATCGTTGACAATCCACACGTGGTCGTCCACGCCCCTCTGTTCGAGGAGGCGTAACGCCAGGGTGATCCCGGCTGAGAGGTCGCTTCCGCCGTCGGGCGCCGGATCCGCGAAGAGGGCGTCGAGCCGCTCACGCGCGCCGCTGAGCTCGGTGAACGGAACCGGGCAATCCGCGCCGTCGGCGTAGCGGACCACCGCCACGCGGGCGTGCGGCGGGAGGGTGTCGAGCGCCGCCGCCAGCCGCAAATCGAGCGCCTCCCACTTGCCCTCTTCGGCGGTGGAGGCGGAGGTGTCGAGCACCACGACGACGCGGGGCGCTGACGAAACGGCCTCTTCCGCCGCGTGCTCCACCCGGATGATCGGCGCGCGCCGAAGCTCATCCCGAACCCGGTCGCGCACCCAGGTGAGCGTGCTCGAGGCGAGGGCAAGGACCATCAAGAGGGCGGTCAGGTACCAACGACGCATCGGACGCTCCAGGCTCGTGGGCCGTCAACGTGAGGATCACCCGATCCTTACACCGGCGATGCCGATGTCCGCTGGTCGGAATGCGTCACGGTTTCCGAGCGCGCAGCACGGTGCTGCTCCCAAGGCCGAGCCCGGCGCCCACCCGGTCGACCGGCGCGCCAAAAGCGGACAGACGAAGCACCAACCCGCCAATGATCCGCCCGGTGGCGCCGCGCGTGCCGTCGGGGCGGGTCACGCGGCGGAGCACGCCGTCGACCAGCGGCTGTACCAGGATGTTGAACCGTTGCTCCTCGATGACCTCAAATCCGGCATGCTCCACGAGGACCCGCGCCTGGAAGGGATGGGCGAGCCGCCCCTGATGAGCCACATGAACGAGGAGGATCCCCCCGTGGCGCAGGACCCGGAAGGTATCCTCCAGCCGCGCTAATGCTTGAGGATCATGCTCCAGGACCCGAAACGCGAACGCCGCTGACACCGTGAGCGGGGGGAACGCCAGCGGGCGGGGCGCGTGCGAGAGGTCAAGGGCGTCCTCGGGCAAACCGCCACGAAGACCGTGCTCAAAGCGGTCCTGAAGGTCACGTGGGCGGGGGAACCGGGCTCGCATCATCGCCGCCATCAAACCCCGCCTATCTAAACGACGACATCGAACTCCGCCGACATTTTAGCGGCAAACCCGGACGTCGAGCCGGCACGATGCGATAAGCCGCCGCGTGCACGCCGAAGCCTTTCTCGCCCAGCTCGCGGTCATCCTGGGTTTTGCCGTTGCCGTAGTGCTCCTGGTCGGCCGGGTGGGCCTGCCGCCCATCGCCGGCTTCCTGCTGGCGGGCATCGCCGTGGGTCCCGACGGCCTCGGCCTGGTCGCCGACGTGCACCAGGTGGAGCTCCTCGCCGAGCTGGGCGTTGCGCTGCTCCTGTTCACCATCGGGCTCGAATTCTCGCTCGAACGCCTGAAACACATTTGGCGGCACGTGGTCTTGGGAGGGGGGCTCCAGGTCCTCCTGACGATCGCTGTGGTGGCCGCCGGCCTCGTGCTCATGGGCGAGTCGTGGAAGGTCGGGGTGTTCTGGGGTTTTGCCGGTGCGCTCTCGAGTACGGCGATCGTGCTTCGTGCGCTCGCGGACCGGGGAGAGATCAACGCCCCGCACGGACGCTTCGTCATCGCCGTCCTGATCTTCCAGGATCTTTGTATCGTCCCGATGATGTTGATCGTACCGATGCTCGGTGGGGGAGGCGGCTCAGCCGGCGCGCTCCTCTTCACCCTCGGCAAGGCCGTAGCCGTGGTGGCGCTGATCCTCGTCGCTGCGCGGCGTATTGTACCCGCTGTGCTGCACCGGGTCGCCGCGACGCGGCGGAGCGAGCTCTTTCTGCTGAGCGTGTTGTGGATCGGGATGCTCGTCGCGGCCGGTACGGCGGCGCTCGGGCTCTCCCTGGCGCTGGGCGCCTTCCTCGCCGGAGTCGTCATCGCCGATACCGAGTTCGTCGCACAGGCCCACACGCACGTCGCCCCGCTCCGGGACGCCCTCGCGAGCGTGTTCTTTGTATCGATCGGCATGCTGCTCGATCCCTCGGTGGTCGCCGATCACGCCGGCGAGGTCGGCACGCTGTTCCTCATCTTGCTCCTGGGTAAAGGGGCGCTCGCGACCGCGGCGGGTCTACTGCTGCGTTTCCCCGCCCGGGTAGCGGTGATCGCCGGGGCGGCGCTCGCCCAAGTGGGCGAGTTCTCGTTTGTATTGTTGCGAGCGGGTGAATCCGCTGGACTCGTATCCGACTCGGGCGCCAGGATCTTCATCGCCGCGAGCGTTTTGTCGATGATCACGACGCCGCTCCTCGTAGCCGCGAGCCCTCGTCTCGGGGCGGCGGGGGCTCGGCTGCTGCGTCCCCTGGAGACCCTGTTCGTACCCCAGGTTCACGCCGATCCGACCCCTGCGAAGCCGCTTCGGAACCACGTCATCATCGCCGGACTGGGCCTTGGCGGCCAGCTTCTTCGACGTGCGCTCGACACGGTGAATGTGCCGTCGGTGGTGCTGGAGCTCAACCCCGAGACCGTCAGCAAGGAGCGGGCAAAGGGGAACAATGTCCGGTACGGAGACGCGACGAGCCTGGAGGTGCTCACGCACGTCGCCGAGGCGGAGCACGCCCGACTGCTCGTGCTCCTGGTCTCGGACCCCGTCGCCACACGCACGGCGGTGGGCGTGATCCGCGCACACTTCCCCAAGCTTCATGTGGTTGTACGCGCGCATCGCGGTGCTCGGGACGAGACTGAGCTCGCGACTACGGGGGTGGAGGTGGTCTCCGAAGACTACGAGACGGCGCTGGAGATCATCGAACGGGTGCTCCACCGCGTCGGACCGGTCGGGGCCTCGGTGGGCGACGCGCTCGCGGTCGCGCGCGCGACACGCGACAGCTCGGGCCTGCGGCGCACCGACGCGGGCGCCCTCCTGGCCGCGACCTCCATGGACGCGGTGCCGCTGGGAGCGGGCTCCTGGGCGGTCGACCGTGTCGTGTCGGCCCTCGGGCTCCGTGAGCACGGCGGGGCGTTGATCGTGGCGATCGGCCGAGACGACACCGTGCTGGCGACGCCCGGCGCCGAGGAGACACTCAGGGCCGGCGATGTGGTTTTTGTGTTCGGCTCACGCGCGCAGGCCCAGTCTGCGCGTGACCTCCTCCTCTTCGGCGCCCAACGCCCGACCTGAAGCCGAACCGACAACGATCCTGGACGGCTGTCGTCGATCCTTGACAGTCTCCCCCGAAATCCAGGCGTTCACGCGACTGGCACGGTTCGTGCTTCGAGCAACGTCACACCCCTCTGGGTCTCGCTCTCCCCTTCACGCCGGAGCCACCGATGTTGCTGTTCGCCCTCCTTCCTCAAGCCCAGGCCTTCTGCGGCACCTACGTCGGCCCCGTGGGCTCCTCCCTCGAAAACCAGGCGGCCCAGGTCATCCTTGCGCGGGAAGACGAGCGCACGGTGCTCACGCTCGCCAACGACTACACCGGCAGCGAAGCCAACTTTGGCATCGTGATCCCGGTGCCGGAGGTGCTCGACGCCGACGACGTGAGCCTGCCAGACCCCGAGCTGTTCGCGGCATTTGACCTCTACGCAGCGCCGCGCATCGTGTCCTACAGCTGCGAAGAGCTCCATGGCACGTGGGATTACTCGACGACCGCAGACACTGGGACCGCGTCAAGCGGTGGCGACCCCGCGAACGGCGTCGTGGTTGAGTCAAGCTTCTCCGCCGGGGAGTACGACATCGTCGTGCTCTCCGCTACAGGCTCCGAGGGGCTGGTGGGCTGGCTCGACGCCAACGGTTTCAGCCTGTCAGCAAGCGCCCAGCCGATCATCCAGACCTACATCGACCAGGGACAGTACTTTCTGGGCGCCAAGGTCAACCTCGACAGCCTCCCCCCCGGCCAGAGCTTCCTGTCGCCCCTGCAACTTCGCTACTCGAGCGCGAGCTTCGGCCTCCCCATCCGGATCGGCACAACGGTGTCCCCGGGAGAACAGGAGGTGGTCATCCACTTCTTGACCCCAAGCTCCGATGGAAAGGTCGCCATCTCGAACTACTCGGAGGGGAGCCTGGAGGACGAGTGTATGATGCCCGACAGTGTCACGGACTACAACGAGTTCTATGAAGGCGAGCTTGAAAGCACCTTCGACTCTGCGATTTGGCTGACCGAATACGCGTGGGACCTCGGGAGCTGCGATCCGTGCTCGGCGGAACCACCCACGGAAGACCAACTGATCGCCGCGGGAGCCACGTGGTACGGCGCGTCGTATGACAGCTACATCACCCGGGTGAAGCTCCGCTACACGCCCTCTGAGGCCACCCAGGACCTGGTGTTCTACACCTCCGGTCTCCGCGACTCATCGCAGGTACGCTACATCGAGTACAACGAGGATCTGGAGGACAGCTTCGAGGTATGCGGGGTAGGTTGGACGGAAAACCCCGGAACCTGCGACGGCAGCGAAGGCACCGGCCCCGAGAGCGAAGGTTGGCCCTTCGGCGGCAGCGCTGGGGGGACCAGCGGCGAGAGTGGCGGCGATAAAATCGAAGATGAAGGCGGGCGCTGCTCCACCACCCCAGCTGGGGGAGCCCTCGCCCCCCTGTTGGGCATCGGCGTCGTGGCCAGTCGCCGTAAGCGCGGATACAATCCTGCCAGGCCGGTCCTGCCCGGCGGCCAATTCAAGACGGAGAATGCATCATGATCCTCGCACTTCTGGCGCCCTACGCCGCCGCGTTCTGCGGCACCTACGTCGGCCCTGTCGGGTCAGCACTGGAAAACCAGGCCGCGCAGGTGTTGATCGCGCGCGACGGTGAGCGGACGGTGCTCACCCTGGCTAACGATTATACCGGCAGCGAGGCGAACTTTGGCCTGATCATCCCCGTTCCGGAGGTGCTCCTGGACGACGACGTCAGCCTGCCCGATCCCGAACTTATTGCCGCCTTCGACCTCTACGCTGCGCCGCGAATCGTGTCGTACACCTGTGACGACCTTCACTCGCGCTACGATGACGCGGACGTGGATGAGACCAGCAGCGGCGGTTCGGTCGCGGACGCGGACGGCGTCGTGGTGGAGTCGTCGTTCTCCGCCGGGGAATACGATATCGTCGTGCTCTCTGCCACGGGGGCCGAGGGCCTGGTGAGCTGGCTCGACGCCAACGGTTTTGTCGTGGACTCCTCGGCCGAAGCCGTGATCCAGGACTACATCGACCAGGACCAGTACTTCCTGGCAGCCCGCATCAACCTCGACGCGATCCCGGCCGGGCAGAGCTATCTGTCGCCGCTGCAGCTCCGTTACGAGAGCTCCAGCTTCGGGCTACCGATCCGTATCGGCACCACCGTGTCGCCCGGTGAACAGGAGGTGGTGATCCACTTCCTGACGCCCAGTAGCGACGGCAAGGTCGGGATCTCCAACTACCCCGAGGGCGCTATCGAAGACGAGTGCATGATGCCCGCCGATGTGACCGATTACAACTTGTTTTATGAGGGGCAACTCGCGGAGACCTTCGCCGACGCGGTGTGGTTCACCGAGTACGCGTGGGACCTCGGGAGCTGCGACCCGTGCTCAGCCGAGGCGCCCGAGGAGGACCTGCTCATTGAAGCCGGAGCAAGCTGGGAGGACCCCTTCTACGACAGCTACATCACCCGCATCAAGCTGCGCTACACCCCCGAAGACGCGACGCAGGACCTGGTCTTCTACACCTCGGGTCTGCGCGACTCGTCCCAGGTGCGCTACATCGAGTACGTTGAGGATCTCGAGAGCGACTTCGAGGTCTGCGGCTTGGGATGGGTTGAAAATCCCGGCGAGTGCGACAATGTGGACTACGAAGACCCCGAGGACGGCGGGGACGGCGGGGACGACGACGTCAGCTCCGACTGGCCCTTCGCGCAGGGGCAACCGAACGCGGGCAAAAGCGACGACGAAGCCGGCCTGTGCGCGACCAGCTCACCCGGGCCGGGCTTCGGCCTGATGCTCCTGAGCGCGGCAGCCTTGCGGCGCCGGCGGAAGTAGGCCATCGTTTCCGACGTGCCGCCCCCACTCCGTGGGGGTGACGCGCGACATCGTCCTCGCGTCGGCGCGGATGGGCCGCGGGGGGCGTCCCCACCCGGTCAGGGACCGCCCAGCGGCACGAGCTGATCCAGCGACGCCAACGTGCTCGCCTCCATCTCGCGGTACCAGGACGCGTATTCCGCCGCCGCTTGCGCCTCGCCGCGCGCACGGGCGAGGTAGTAGAGGCTGGCCAACACCTCGGGATCGAGCAGACCTTTATAAGGTTGCAAGGTGGCTTCGGCCTCATCCAGCTCGCCGTTGTCGACCTCGACCCGCGCCTGCACCGCGTCGACCCGCATCTGTCGCGACTTGCTGCGCCTGTCGGCCAGCACGTACATCGCCTCGCCGATGTTGCCCGTGCGCCGAAGCGCTTCAGCCCGTACCGCGCGGGTGGAGGCGCGTTGGTGCCGTCGGGCCCGCCCCTCGAGCTCGCGCGCCGCCGACCAGGGGTCCCCGAGCTCCAGCCAAAGCCGCGCCTGTAAGGCTCGCAATTCGAGCGGTGACCGACCCTCGTGCTCCCAGAGCCAGGCGTACCAGTCGAAATCGTCGAGCTCACCCCGGTCCGCCGCGAGGGCGAGCCGCGCGTAAATCGAGGCGTCACGCCCGTCTTCGTGGATCCGCTCCAGCGTGTCGAGCGCCCGCAGCAGCTCGGGGGAGTCTCCAGACGGACCGAGCGTCACGACGTAGGCGGTGAGGAGTCGAGGATCTTCGGGATCTACACGCAATCCCTCCTGGTAGTACCAGACAGCCTCCACCCGATCTCCGAGGTGGAGCGCACAAGCCGCCGCGCTGATCGCCGCGTCAGCCGTGAAGGGCAGGGTCCCCACGGTCGCGGACAGCCACACCAGCGCCTCGACGCACTCGCCGGTCTCGGCCAGCGCCTGTCCGAGTCCGGCCTGCGCCTGAACCGAGTCGGGCTCCTTCTCCAACTGTTGCCGGAAAGTGGCCGCCGCAGCTCCTGCACGGCCCCCGCGGAGCAAGGTTGTGCCCATCACCGACTTAGGGCCTGACTTTTTCCCGATCGCAACCCCGCGCTGGCCCGCGGCGGCGGGCTTGCCGGCGCGTGCCCCGCCGCCGCCCCCCTTACGTAGACCGGTCCCCGGGCCCCGACCCGGCTGCCCGAGTTTCGGCTTCGGTTCGCTCCCAGCGCCGGGCGGCGGATCGGCCGCCCATGTGGCCTCTACACCAACGATAACCCAGAGCAGCAGGAGCGCGGTCATGGGGTCCCCGCCGGCGGCGCCGGAGACCGAGCACCCGCGCCGGGCGTCGCCGGGGGCGGAGAGGCTGCTCCGGGCGTCGCAACCGGCCCATCGAGCGCGGTCTCGGCGGCGCGCTCCGGCTCCAAACCCGCGGCCGCAAGCTCTGCGTCGTGGAGCGCGCTCGCGCGACGGAAGGTGGCCGCGCCCTCCTCCGGGCGGCCCTCCTTCATGAGGAGGTTGGCGTAGAGCAGCACCGTCTCCGGATCGTCAGGCGCGAGGCTAAGTCCAGCCTCGATCGCCCGCCGCGCCGACTTGTAATCTTGTAGGTTGAAGTTACACTGTGCAAGTGCCCGCAGGAACTCCGGGTTGCGAGGGCGCGCCTTCACGAGGAACTGCCGATGGGCGAGCTCATCCAGGAATCTCAGCTCTTCTTGAAGAGCGCGGGCGAGCACGAGGCGCGCGCGGCTGTTGGTCGGGTAGTCTTTGAGCTCGGACTCCAAAAGCCTGTGGGCGTCCTCCCGGTGATCCGTGAGGAGCGCCAGCCAGGCGAGCTGCTCCCGCGCGCCTCGTTTGGGGTTCGGCGCCGCCAGCGCTCGCCGGAACATCTGTTCCGCCTTGGCGTATTCGCCCTTGGTCATGTAGTAGGTGCCCAGCTCGGCGGCCACGCCGTACGCGCTCGTGCTCTTCGCCAGGAGCTCCGTACCGAGCGCCTCGAGCTCCGGTCCCAGATCGTTCATGCCCAGCACACGCACGAGCATCTCCTGGGCGCCCGAATCCGCCGGCTCGGCGGCATACGCCTGCCGCGCGTACACCAGCGCCGTTGTGGGGTCCTGGTCTTCGAGCGCCAGCGAGGCCAGCGTGACCCAGGGGCGGCCGCGATTGGGGAAACGAGCCGCGGTGGTCGAGGCGGTCATCCGCGCCTCCTCCACGCGTCCCAGCCGGGTGAGCGCCATGAATTGCCGGGTCCAAAGCTCGAATGCGTCAGGTTTGAGGATCACCAGCTCTCGTAGCAACGAGAGGGTACGCTCGGGTCCAACGCCCTCGTCGATCTGGGCGAGCGCCGTCCACAAACTCGGGTACTGCTTGTGGTCCGGCAGCGCGTCGTAGTCAATGTCCCCGGCGCTGCCCGACATGTAGCCGAGCTCGGCGAGCTGGCTCACGGTCTCGGCGTCGAGCGATGCGCCGCCGGCCTTGGGATGGGTCACTCCAAGCTGAGTAAACGCACCTTGAAGCCTCTGAACATCTCCCGCACGCGTCCCTGCGAGGTCGTTCTGCTCCCCCGGGTCGGCCCCGAGATCGTAGAGCTCAGGCGTCGGGGTGTTGATGAGCTTGAGGTTGCCCTCGACGAGCACGCGGTGCGGCGCGACGAGGAAACGGTCGGATGTCTGGTAAGACTCGGCGTACACCGGACGTACCTGACCGGGCTGATGCCGCCCGTCGAGCCCCTCAGGCACGGACTTGCCCAGCGCCCCGAGGATGGTCGGCGTCACGTCTGCGGTGGTGACCGGATGCTCCACCACGCCAGCGGGCAACCCCACACCCGACATGATCCAGGGCACATGTTGGGTGGACTGGTACGCGAAGAGCCCATGGGTACGCTCCCCATGTTCTCCCAACGACTCTCCGTGGTCGCCCACAAGCACCCAGAGCACCGGCCGACCCGCCATCGCGGTGACGAGGCGCTCAACCTGAGCGTCAAGGTAGGCGATCTCCGCGTCGTAGGGATTTGGGAGCAGTTCGGGGGGCGTGGTGGGGTGGGTGACGTAGGGGGCGTGGGCATCGTAGAGGTGCACCCACAAAAAAACCGGATTGGTGCCTGGTTGTTCGGCGAGCCACTGTACGGCGTCGTCCACGACCGCCGCCCCGTCCCGCTCCAGGTGCCAGAAGTTCCGGTCGGGCGCGCTCTCGTCCCCCAAGAAGTCCATGTAGTTGTCAAAGCCCTGATTGAAGCCCCACTGCCGGGTGGTGACGAAGGCGGCGACCGAGGCGGCGGTGCGATAACCGTGGCTCCGTAGCTGCTCGGCGAGCGTGGTGATCTCGGGACTCAGCACGTTGTCGCCGTTGGCGCGTATCCCATGGTGCCAGGGATAAAGCCCGGAGTGCATCGTGGCGTGGGACGGAATGGTCAGCGGCACCGGGGCCAGCGCCGACTGAAACACGACGCCCTCGCGCGCGAGTCGGTCGATCGTAGCGGTGCGGGCCTTGGTGTAGCCATAGGCCCCGAGCCGATCTGCCCGGACCGTGTCCAGCGTGATCAGCACCACATCAGGCGAAGTGGCAGTGGTATGCAGGGCTTCGGTGATCCCGGCAGGACCGGTTGGCGTACATGCAATCAGGAACAACAACACGGTGGGCCCGTCCAGCGGCGACCGCGCACCGTAGCTCCAGGCCCCCCGGATGACAAGTGCCGGCGAAGCCATCGCCCCGCTTCGGGTGGCGATCGGTGCGCTGCCGTGGCATATGGCAGGGCCATGCTCGCGCTCGTGCTCAACGCCGCCTTCGCCGCCCCGCTCTCGCCCGTGCTGCCCGCCGGGGAGGGGCCGACTGTACAGGTCGCCGCCGCCGGAGGATCGGAAAAGCGGAGGTATGCCGACCCCTACTGTAACGGTCCGGACTGCGTGGCAGTTCAGGCGGTCACCGGAGCCGGCATCGAGCTCGAAGCCAGATTTTTGCCGTTTCTCGGCGGCTGGCTGTCGGCGCGACGGTATACGGATCGCACCTCTGCCGCTCTGCTCATCGGCAGCGGCTACGGCGCATCGATCGGCTTACAGGGCGAGTTTTCGCTCGGTGAGGGCACGCGCGGGCTACAGCTCTGGGCGGGCGCCGACGTCGGACAGTCCACCGACTCCGACACGCCCGAGGACCAACTCACCCACCTCGACCTGGAGCTCGGCGTCGCCGGGCGCGTGGGTGACCCTCGTGACGGCGGCACCGCCTGGCTCGGCGTCAACGTCGTGCCGTGGAGCGCGAGCGCGGCGGAGCGCGGTAGCGATTTTGTGCTGGATCTGGTGCCTGCTTTGCCGGGATCCGTGGTGCTGGGCGGGTCCTTGACTTCACGGCCGCTCGATAGCGTCTGGTCGGAGCGAGGCCGGGCCGAGTGCGGCGTAGCCGGGACAATCGGCTACCAGACCGGCGCCAGGGTATGGGTGGGATTCGGCTGGTAAGCCTACACCCTGTCAGGGCCAGTCGAGTACGACGTCGTGGGTCCAGCCGGTGCCCGTAGCGAGGGCCGGCCACCCGGAGCTCAGATCGCTGTTTTCGGCGGGGAGCAGCTCCAACGAGTCGTCGAGACGCGACCAGCGCATGAAGCCGCCGAGCGGAACGGAGCCCCAGGGATCGAAGCTCAGGCCGACGTAAGGGTAGAAGCCGTCGAGATCGATGGAGTTATCGTCCCGGGTGTCCCGAATATCCTCGAGGAGTGTGCCCTTTACTGCCGCGTACCCATCGGTTTGGGACACCGCGAGCTTTCCAGTGAGGAGGCCGTTGGGCCACTGGTAGACCACGTCAACGCCGCCAAATGCGACGTTTGCCTCGAGCACCAGCGTGCCAAGCTCCCCATCGACCCCCACGGGCTCGAAGGTCAAGGAGATGTCGCCGTCGCTGAGCTCCTCCACCACCGGCAGACCCGCACCCAACATGCGGGCTCCCGAACCGTCGCTCGTTTCAGTACGAGGATCCTCGCTCAACGCGAGCTCGCCTACCAGGAGCCCGATCGCGCCAGCGCGGTGAATGGGGGGACTGGCGACCATCACCATCTCTCGCGCGAGCTCATCGGCGAAGGAGCTCATCACCCCGGGGGTGGAGCATGCGAACACGAACAGGATCATGCGCCTTCCAATAGCGTGACCAGGGCCACCTCGTCGATCACTTCTACGCCGAGCTCTCGGGCCTTCTCGAGCTTGCCACCCGCCTCCGCCCCCGCCACGACGTAGTGGGTCTTCTTGGAGACGCTCCCCACGACCTTGCCACCAGCCGCCTCGATCCGACGTTTTGCTTCGTCTCGGCTCAGCGTCGGCAGCGTGCCGGTGAGCACGAAGGTCCTCCCGCCCAGGGTGTTGACGGCCGGAGCGCCGCCCATCACGGGCTCGAAACGCAGCCCCACGGCGGTCAGCGCGTCGAGCTCCGCCTGCGCAGCCGGCTCCGCGAAGAAGCTCGCCACCGCGGCGGCGACCACCTCGCCGACGCCGGAGACCCCTGCCAGCTCCGTGACGCCGGCGGCACGAAGCCGCTCCAGGGTGCCAAAGTGTCGGGCGAGATCTCGCGCGGTCGACTCACCGACATGACGGATGCCGAGGGCCATCAACACACGATCCAGGCTCCGGCCACGAGACGCGTGGATCGCCGCCACGAGCTTCGTCGCGCTCTGCTGCCCCATACGGTCGAGCCCGACCAGCGCGGGCAGATCGAGCCTGAAGAGATCGGACGGGCGCTTGACGAGGCCGGTATCGACGAGCTGGTCCACCAGCTTCTCTCCGAGCCCGTCGATCTCCATACAGGTCCGAGAGCCGAAGTGGAGGATCGCGCCACGCACCTGGGCCGGACAGCCGAAGCCGTTCCCGCACCGGATCGCCGCCTCGCCCGCCTCCTGAACCAGGGCCGATCCACACTCGGGGCAGGTCGCCGGGTAGCTCACCGGCGTTCGCGCCGCGTGATCGGCATCGGGCACCACCTGAACGACCTTCGGGATGACGTCACCGCTCCGCTCGATCTCCACGGTGTCGCCGATTCGCAGGTCGAGCCGACGGAGCTCGTCGCTGTTGTGGAGCGTCGCCCGCGAGACCGTGACGCCGCCCACCCGCGCCGGCGTGAGGCAGGCCACCGGGGTGACCGCGCCAGTCCGCCCGACAGAGAACAGAACACCCTCCAAGACCGTTCTTACACGAGGAGGCGGGTACTTGTTGGCGACGGCCCAACGTGGCGAGCGGGTCACGAAGCCTAGCGCGTCCTGGAGGCGGAGGGTGTCAACCTTCACGACCGCGCCGTCGATCTCATAAGGGAGCTCGGGCCGACGCTTTTCGAGGTCGAACACCGCTTCGAGCATCGCCTCGAGCCCCAGGCACACCCGGTTGTGGGGGTTGACCTGGAAACCCCACTCCGCGAAGGAACGCAGCAGCTCGGATTGGGAGCTGATGCCGACGGGCACGACGCCAACGGAGTGGGCGAAGAACCGCAGTGGACGGTCGGCCGCGAGCCGACCGTCAAGCTGGCGCATCGTGCCAGCCGCCGAGTTCCGCGGGTTCTCGAACCGGCGGTCCCCCGCCGCCTCGCGGCGCCGATTCATCTCCTCGAAGCCCGCAAGATCAAAAAGCACCTCACCACGGACGGCCAGCCTCGCGGGCGCACCCGTCGCCAGGGACAGGGGCACCGTCTTGATGGTGCGAAGGTTGTGACTCACATCTTCGCCCACCTGACCGTCGCCCCTTGTGCCACCGCGCACAAACACCCCATCTTCGTACACAAGCTCCATCGCGAGGCCATCGAGCTTGGGCTCGACCACGTAGGGCAACGCTGGAGGCGCATCATCGCCGAGGAGGCGCCGGAGTCGGGCGTCGAACTCACGGAGCTCCTCGGCCCCAAAGGCGTTCTGCAACGACAACATCGGCACGTCGTGCACGAAGGGCTGCAGCTCGGAGACCGGCGTACCGCCGACCCGGAGGGTCGGGCTATCCGCCCGTTTGAGCTCGGGAAACCGGGCCTCGAGGGCCTCGAGCTCACGGTAGAGCTGATCGTACACGTGGTCGGGGATCTCTGCAGCGTCGAGCACATGGTAGCGGTGGTTGTGGCGATTGAGCTCGCGTACCAGCTCGACCACGCGGGCCCGCTCGTCGGCAGGAGCCTCGGCACCATCCGGCGCACGTTCTTGCGGCTTGTCCATGGGCTTCTCGGGTTGAGACGCGCTGCTAACCGGGCCCCTACTCAGCGTCGCGGACAGAAACTGTCCGCGGGACCCTGGTCGCCGGACCGCCCCGGTCGCCCGTCCGCCGACCGCTCAGAGAGTACGAACGTGAGCGAGCACGTCCGCGATCTCCTGGTCCGTGAGGTCGTCGCCCAGAGGCGGCATCGCCGACTCGCCGTTGAGGACGAAGTCGACGATCTCCTCGTCGCTCTTGCCAGTCCCCTGCAGTGAGGGACCAAACTCGCCCGACCCATCGGCGGCGTGGCATGACGCACAGTAGTCCGAAAACACCTCGGCGCCGGCTACGGCGTCGCCGGTGAGCGTCAGCACCGCCCCGGCCCGGTCTTCGCCGCCCGACTCTTTTCCACTGTCACACGCCCCACCGAACAGCAGGACAAACACACAACCCAGATAAAACGACCCTCGTGTTGGCGGCATCCTGGCTCCCCGGGCCACTGGGTACCACGAGCCGAGAAGCGACGTCAACCCAGAGAGCCGGGGGTCGGCGTCGAGCCCCGTGACCGCAGCACACTTTCGGGCTAACCGGCCCGCCATGATCCCCGAGCTTCTTCGGCCCCTGACCGAATCCGCCGCCGCGACCGTCACGGACCCAGCGACCGCGGTGGACGCCCTCGTGCCGACCACCAACCCTGCCCACGGCGACTACCAGTGGAACTTTGCGTTTCGTAGCGCCAAGGCCCTCCGCACCGCGCCCCGTGCCCTGGCGGAGCGGCTGCGGCCCCTCCTGGCCAACCACCCCGGTGTGCGAGAGGTGGAGGTTGCCGGCCCCGGATTCCTGAACATCAGGCTCCACGACAGCTTCGTGGTCGAGGCCGCGCGCCGTGCCGCCGGTTCGCTCCCCCAGATCGGGGCCGGGCAGACCGTGGTCATCGACTATTCCAGCCCAAACGTCGCTAAACGTATGCACATCGGGCACATGCGCTCTACCCACCTCGGCCACGCGCTGGACGGCCTCCACCGGGCGACGGGGCACCGGGTGATCGCCGACAACCACATCGGCGACTGGGGCACCCAATTCGGTAAGCTGATCGTCGCCTGGCACCGGTGGCTCGACCCCGAACACTACGCCGAGGATCCGATCGGCGAGCTCGAGCGACTCTACGTTCATTTTGGCAACCAGGTCGCCGAGAATCCGGCATTGGCCGACGAGGCGAGGGCCGGCACCGTCAAACTCCAGCAGGGCGACGAAGCCTCCCGCCGCTTGTGGCGAGAATTCATGGAGGTGTCGCTCAGGGAGTTCAACGCCGTGTATGAGCGGCTCGGGGTGAGGTTCGACGAGACCCTCGGGGAGAGCGCCTACGCGGAGGCCCTACCGGACGTGGTCAAACAGTTGGTGGATCGCGGGGTGGCTCGGAGCTCCGAGGGTGCCGTGGTCGTGTCGTTCGACGAGCCCGCCCTCAAGGACCACGTGCTCATGATCCAGAAGCGAGATGGTGGCTTCAACTACGCTACTACCGACATCGCCACGGTGCAGTACCGCGTCGCCCGCTGGAACCCGCAACGGATCATCTATGTCACTGACACGCGGCAGCAGCTCCACTTCAAACAGTTCTTCAGCGTCGCCCGTACCCTCGGTGTGCAGACCGAGCTCGTACACGCCTGGTTTGGCATGTTGACCCTGCCGGAGGGCGCGATGTCCACCCGGAAGGGCAATACCATCCGACTGGTCGAGCTCCTGGACGAAGCCACCCGGCGCGCGCGCGTCGTGGTCGACCAGAAGTCGCCGGAGCTTCCTGAAGAACAACGCGATGCGATCGCGTCCGCGGTAGGCATAAACGCCGTCCGCTACGCCGACATCAGCCAGAACCCACAGACGGACATCGTCTTCACCTGGGACAAGATGCTGGCCCTCGACGGAAACACCGCTCCCTTCCTGATGTACAGCCATGCGCGCTGCTGCTCCCTGCTCCACCGCGCCGGTCAGGCGCCGGAGATCGACCGGATCTCGGTCTCCGCCCCGGCCGAGCGTGAGTTGTTGTTGTCGCTGGCGCGCTATCCCGAAGCCGCCGTCGACGCGCTGCGCACCCTTCGGCCCAACGTGCTCGCCGAACACCTCTACGAGATTTGCGGGCGCATCAACCGCTTCTGGCACGATGTACCTGTACTTTTCGATACGACGCCGGAGGAGCGCGCCTCCCGCCTCGGAATGATTGAGCTGGCGCGCCGCGTGTTACGCTCGGGCCTGGAGGTCCTCGGCCTCCGTGTACTCGACCGGATGTAGGCGAATCCAAGCATGTTTCTCCTGCTGCCCCTCGCGCTGGCGGGCACCGACGCCCTCGAACGGGCGCGCGCAGCGGAGAGGCGAGGGGACATCGCCGCCGAGCTCCTCGCGTGTCGGGAGATCGCCGATCATCCGCGGTGTGCCACCCGGCTTGGCTGGATCGAGGCGCGCCGCGACGCCGACGGGAGCCTCACGGGGCTCTCCCAGCTGGAAGCCGCCCGGCGGATCACCGACCCGGTGGCGCGCAGGAGCGCGGTGTCAGGTATCGGCATGGAAGGGCGATCCCCCGCGCTTCAGGAGGATCTCGGCCGTTGGATGGCACAGGACTCCTCCGACCTAGTGGGCCGCGGCGGGTGGCCGGAGCGCGTGCTCGGGGCGGGCGTGGGCTACGCCGCCCTCTGCGGCATACGGCTGGCGCAGCAGCGGGCACGGCCGCGCACCGAAGGGCTGCCGTTGCTTCTTGCGGGTTTGTTCCCAGCTTTCGTGCTCGCCTTCCTCGGCGACAGCTCGCTTGCCTGGCGAGCGCTCCCGTTGATACCGGGCCTGCTCGCCCTCCACGTCCTCAGCCTCGGCGCCGCACACACCGTGACCTCCCCGCCTTTCCGCCGCTTCTTGCGGGTTCTGGGCGGGTGCGTCAGCCTCGGCTGTGGCCTCGCCTGGCTCGAAGTGTGCGGCGCGCTCGGCGCGAATGGTGGTTGAATGAATACTTTCACGCTACCTCCCGGCATCCGGGCCTTGCGCCCAGGCCACGCGCCGAGCTGCTCGAGCGCCGGAAGTGTGGTGGGCGTCGCGCTCGTCTCGGGCGTCGCCTGGGCCGCGCTCGTCACGGCGTTCGTACGTCGGCTCGACGCCAGAGCACCTCGCGGCGACGACGAAGCGGTCAAACCTCCCGACGCCGCCGACCCCGAAGCGGGTACCGTGGACACGCGCACCGGCCAGGCCCGGGCTCGGTTCCCTCCACGCTTGCGTAAACGTCGGGAGCACAACGGCGCGGTGCTGGCGCTGGCAGCCGACGAGGAGGGCGCGGGCGGGCTCGTGTTTCTGGACTCGGAGGGTGCCGCGGCGCCAGACTACGCGGAGGTGGTCGGGGGGCCGCCGCCTGCCGACCCCGCCACTCCGACCGCACCCAACGAGGTGCACCTCGCGGTCACCTCGGCCTGTCCGGTGCGTTGTACCGGCTGTTACACCGGAGCCAGCCCGGGAGGTCGGCTGACGGATCCGGCCGGCCTCCGCGCCACCCTGGCGGAGCTCGCGCGCCTCGGAGCGTTCGAAGTGGCCTTTGGCGGTGGTGATCCTGGCCTGGGAGCCGAGGTGATCGCGCTCGCGAGAGAGGCCCGCCGCCACGGCCTTGTGCCCAACCTCACGACGTCGGGCTTCGGGGTCACCCCCGCGAACGCGGCAGAATGTGCCGGCATTTTTGGCCAGATCCACCTCTCGATCGACGGCCTGGGCCCCATCTACCGGGAGGTGCGCGGCTGGGACGGCGCCGCGCTCGGGTTGGGCGCGCTTCGAACCCTCGCCAGCGCGGGTGTCCGGGTCGGGGTGAACACGGTGCTCACACAGCCCCTGCTTGGGACCCCCGGCGCGCTCGAAAGCCTCGCCGAGACCATCCGCGAGGCCGGCGCCTCAGAGTGGTCCTGGTTGAGGTTCAAGCCGGCGGGTCGGGGACGGGAGAGCTGGGACCGGCTCGCGCCCCCCGCGGCGATGCTCGATACCCTCTGGCCACGGCTCCTGGAGGCCGAAGCTGCGACAGGGCTACAGATCCGGATCGACTGTGCGTTGGTGCCCTTCGTCGCCACCCGGGTCCCGGTCGATCGCCTCGTCGCGCTCGGGGTCTACGGCTGCGAAGGCGGCCGGACCATGTGGGCGCGGGGGCATGACACACGATGGGCGCCGTGCTCCTTCCGCCTGGAGCCCAACCTCTCAACAGCGGTGCCTGAAGCGCCCGAAAGCGACCCTTTGGCGCTGGCGGACCAGGCCTTGGGCGAACAGTGGGAGGCCGACGAGGAGCTCCAGCGTTGGCGGACGATGCGCCCGCGTGGCGCGTGCGAGGGCTGCGCCGCCTGGCAGGTGTGCCGGGGAGGATGCAGAGTGGTGGCGGATTTCCTGACGGGGGATCGTTTCGCCCCGGATCCCGAGTGCCCCCGGGTGCGCGCGTATGGCACGCCGCCGTGACCGAGATCGAGGCCGATCGGCGACGAGACAAAGCGGTGGCCTGGGCCGTCGCGACTCTTGCAGCGGCGCTGTCATATGCGCTGAGCCTGAGGTGGGACGCTCTTCAGCTGCCTGAAGGCCTGATCCTCGCAAGCGCGAACCCCTCGCTCTACCGACGTCTCGGCGTGGCGGTGTTGCACGGCTGGATGGCTGGCCTCGGAACAAGGTACCTCCTCCTGAGATCCACCCGGCAGGCGCTGCTCCGTCTGCCCGGGAGCGTCGTGGTAGCTTTGGTCGCTGTATTGGTGCTCCTGACCCTGGGCGCGCCATGAGCTTCGCGCTCTGGGAGCGGATCCACGGACACCTCGGCTTGCTCGCCGTGATCCTGCTCGTACATCCCATGATCCTGCTGTTTCGGGGCCACACCTCACGCGCGCGGCGGGTCGCCGCGCCCGCCCTCGTCTGCCTGGCCCTCAGTTTTGGTCTGGGTCTCTGGATCTACCCTCATTTCCGTGAGGAGGTGAAGCCGTTCATGGCGGTACGCGCGCCGGCGGCCTTGTATTGGTTCGGCGTGAAAGAGCACCTCGCGTGGCTCTGCGTGTGCCTCGCAGTGGGCGGCGCGGCCCTCCTCCGCGCCGGTGTGCCAGAGACGCTGGTTCTGGCCAAGGTTT
>CANKTH010000057.1 GCA_947486185.1 Deltaproteobacteria bacterium | reverse complement strand
GCAGAAAGCGCGCGTTTGGGCTACCGAACTCCACCATTTCGGGCGTTGGCACGCTGACCGCGAAATTGACCTCGACCGAGTGCCCAAGCTCCTCGATGCCCGCCTTCAGGCCCGCGAGGTGGATCGCAGAGGGGCCCATGTCCACCCCCCGGCGGCCGGCGCCAAGGTCAAGATGTACGTTTCCAATAGCGATTCGTAGCATCTCCTCGCCCTAACTCCGCGGCTGGCCGACGTCGTGTCGCGCACCGCCTCCGCCACAAAAGTGCCCGAGACCGCGAGGTCAGGCCTTCAGCGCAGCCTTGAGGTTCTCCAACATCCGCCGGGTGCTCGCGTCGAGGCGGTCGCGCAAGCCGGCCAGCTCGGCGATCATGCCGATCACCGGTTCACCGGGTTTGAAGTCCATGTGCAGGGTCACCAGCGTGTCGGTGGAGGGTTTGGTGGTACGCAGGCTGTAGTGGAGGACGCCGCGAGTACGCCGGCCGCCCAGCTTCACATGAACCCGGCGTCCGCCATGCTCTTCGTCGACACGGTCGAAGGTGTAGGTGAGCTCCTTGGGCCGTATCGGCGCCCGGACCACCGCAGTGTAGTCGCCGGGAGCGAGCTCCTTGACGTCCTCAAATGCGCCTTCGAGCAGGATTCGATGGTTCTCTGGCCGGCCGAGCCACGCGAGCACCTCGTCACGGCTCTGCGACTCAATCAGGATGTCGTTGGTGATGACCGACATTGCTGCCTCCCGGGAACGCGGCCGATATCCCGAAACCGCGCCGCGCGAAAGCGGGCGGAGGCCGCGCCGGGGGGATAGCTCCATCGCTCCGGCGCCCAGCGCGCCGACGAGGGCCAACAGCGTGATCCCCTACTTCAAGATTCCCGTCTACGAGCTTGGGCCGATCCCGATCGACCCTTGGGGCACGTTGGTGTGCGTGGGCTTCGTGCTCGGGCTCGAAATGGCGCGCGCGCGGGGGGTACGCGCTGGGCTCAGCCCGGCCAACGTCGTCGACGGCCTGGTCGCGACGGTGCTCACCGGCTTCGTGGTCGGCCACCTCGTACATGTGCTGGCGTACAACCAGCACCTCCTGGAAGAGGAGGGGGTGATGGCGCTCCTCCGGATCTGGGCGGGGTTCTCATCTTTTGGAGGCTTCGTCGGCGCGGTGTTGGGCTCGGTGCTCTTCTACCGGGCGCGCCGCCTCCCCTACCTGGTCCACGCGGACGTGATCATGTACGGCTTTCCCTTCGGGTGGTTCTTCGGCCGTTTGGGCTGCTTTTCGGTGCATGACCACATCGGGGCGCTGACGAGCTTCCCGCTCGCCGTCGCCTTCCCGGACATCGGCACACGCCACGACCTGGGGCTGTACGAGGCCCTGTGTACCCTTGTGATCGCAATCACCTTTTACGTCACTGGGAAAAAGGAGCGTAGTCCAGGGTTCTTCCTCGCGCTCTGGTGCTTGATGTACGCGCCCGTCCGCTTCGGGCTCGACTTCTTGCGGAACACCGACCTCGCGCGCGCCGACGTCCGGTGGGCCGGGCTGACTCCGGCTCAGTGGGGTTGTATGCTGATGTTCGCGGTAGGCGTCGCGGGCGCCGTCAAGCTCAGGCGCGTCGCTGTGGCGGCAGGGTCCTGATGGAGGCCTTCGGCGCGCTCTGTGCGCTCCTCTGCACGGGTGTCGTCTCCATATTGCCCATCTGGACGCTGCTCCGGATCTCTACCCTCACCCGCGAGCTTGGCGATCTCAAGAACCAGCTGACCGCGCTCCAGATGGAGCTGATCGCCCTCAAGTGCCGTGATCTCCCCCCTCAGCCGCGCCCGGCCGCCTCCGCCGCCGCTCCGGAAGAGCGCCCACCCCTCCGGGTGCTTCCGGCCGGCCTGGCCGACGTTGCGCCCCCCCCGCCGCCGCGCGACCCGGTCGAGCCCGCGGAGCTCTCCGCCGCAATTCCCGCGGACCCGTCCGTGGACCCGCTCCCGCCTCCGGCCCCCGGTGCAGGTGACGCTGCGGAAGGTGTCGTTGGCCCCGGAACGCCGCCGCCGCCCGCCCCCTCCGAATTGGCGGCATCGGTCCGTGATACTTCGACGCGTCAGCGCGCGGCCCCCCCCTCCAACACCTTCCCTACTCCCCCCGAGCCCGCGCTACGCCCCGCGGTCAGCGTCGAGACCGTCGCGCTGTGGGGCCTCTCTATTGGAGGGGGCGTCCTCTTTTTACTGGCGTTCCTTTTTGGTTTTCGCGAGGCGATCCACGCTGGCTGGGTCGGACCGGCCGCACGTTTTGGCGGCGGAGTGGTCCTCGGGCTCCTCGGATGGGGCCTCTCCGTGCTGCTGCGGACCCGACACTACGAGCTCCCCGCCGCTGCCCTGGGCGGGGCGGGGTCGGCCGCGCTCTATGGTGCGCTCTACGCCGGACATGCCCGATACGGCCTCCTGACCCAGCCGCTAGCCTTCGGCCTGATGGTCGCAGTCACGGCCGTCACCGTGGCGGCCGCGGTTTCCGAAAAAAGCAGACTGCAAGCATGGCTTGGTTTCGCGGGCGCCTACGCCACTCCCGTGCTGCTCTCGAGCGGGGAGAACAAGGCGGTGGCCTTCTTCGGCTACCTCGTATTGCTCAACGTGGGCCTCATTTTGGCGACGCGGCGACGCGGCTGGCCCCTGCTCCTCGGCGTTGGAGGCGGGTTGACCGCCGCGATGCACCTCGGTTGGGCGCTGACCTACCGGGCGCCTGACCAGGTCGGGGTCGGCCTCGGCGCCGCGCTGATCCTGGCGGGCCTGTTCTTCTGGGTCACCTGGCGGGAGGAACGCACCGAACTGTGGGGCGCCGGAGCCGTCGGCGGGCTCCTGCTCTGCCTCGTGAGCCTCTCGTTGTTGATGCCGACCGATCCGTTGCGCTTCGATCCGCGGAGCGCACATCCGCTGATCACCTCGCTCGGCCCGAGTGATCAGCTCGCCCTCCTCTTTCTCTCCGTCCTCGCCGCCCTCCTGCCGCTGCTCGCCAGCCGGCGGAACGCGGTCGTGCTCGATCTTGCCGTGCGCCTCGTGCTCTCCGTGTTGCTCGGCGCCTATGTCGTCGGCTGGTGGACCGCCGGCGAGCCGCGGATCGGCATCGCCGCCACCGCCGGGGTGGCGATCCCGCTGATCTCCGCCTTGGTCCTGGTCCGTAAGCGGCCCGAGGCCACCTGGGCGACGCTCGTGCTGGTCGGCGCGGTCTCGGTGACCTTCGGCACGGCCGTCCATCCGGACCTGGCCGAGCTCCCGGCGGTCCTGAGCCTCGGGCTCGGGCTCCTCGCGGTGGTGCTCAGCTACGCCGCGGGCCCGAGCGTTGGCCTCCTCACCGGGCTCCTGGCGGCCGCGGCGCCCCTGTTCCCCCCCCTGGTGGACGTCGAGCGCCTCGCCGACGCCGCACCGAGCCTGTGGCCCGCCGCGGTGCTGCTCTACCTGCTCGTATGGATCCCCGTGGTAGCCGGCGTCCGTCCCGGCGCATCCGATCTTCCGCGTGTGGTCGCGGCGGGGGCGGTGGGCCCGGTGCTGTTCCTGCCGCTGTGGCGCCTGTGGCACCACAGCTTCGGCGACAGCGTCATCGGCCTCTTGCCCGTGCTGTTGGGGGCGGGCGTGGCGCTCCACGTAGCCGCCCTCGTCCGGCAGGGCCGGCGAAGCGCGTCGCACCCCGAGGTGGTGGCACTCGGGGCGTTGACCCTACTCTTTCTCGCGCTCGCGATACCTCTCCAGCTCGAGCGCCAGTGGGTGACTATCGGGTGGGCCATCCAGGTCATGCTGCTGGGCCTGTTCTACCGCCGCGCGCGGCATAACGGCCTCGCGGTGTTCGCCGGCGGGCTCGCCCTCCTCGTGCTCGGGCGACTGTTCCTCAACCCGGAGGCCTGGCGACACGGCGGCGGTGAGGGCATGATCATCCTGAATTGGACGTTGTACCTCTGGGGTGTGCCGACCCTGTGTATGCTCGTCGCCGCCTGGGGCTTCGAGGCCCGCGGTCAGGGGCTCACGGCATTCGGCAGGGGCTTGAAGATCGCCGCCATCCTGCTTGGTTTTGCGCTGGTCAACCTCGAGGTGGCCCACGGCTTCGCCCACGACAACCAGCTGTCTTTCTGGTCGGAGGATCTGTCCCAGTCGATGGTGCGATCGGTGTCCTGGGGACTCTACGGGCTCCTGTTGATCGGACTGGGCTCCGCGAAACAGGCGCAGTGGTTGCGCCTCTTCGGCCTGGCTTTCCTGCTCCTGGGCGCAGGCAAGGTGTTCGTCCTCGATCTCTGGTCGCTCACCGGTTTCTACCGGGTGGGCTCGATCTTCGGGCTCGCGGTGGTGCTGATCCTGGGCGCCATCGCCTTCCAACGCCTCGTACTCAAGGACCGGGAGGACCGATGATCCTGCTGTCTGGCTTGCTTTTCGCGCTCAGTCCTGCCGATCAGCCCTTCGCGACCACCGCCAACCTGCCCGCGACCGGCGTGACGCTGCTCCGCCCCGGCGCGGATCTCGTGTCCGCTGAGCCGCAGAGCCTCGCCCAACGGGTGCTGATCACCAACGGGGCCGGAGAGGACGTACCTTTTCTGGTGCTGCTGACGCCGCCAGCGTCCGACCGCGAGGAGCAGCGCCTCTCCGCGCGGCCGCTAGGCGACAACTTGTGGCAGGTGAGCGCTGCCGATCGACGCTGTGATAGCCTTGAGCTTGATTTTTACGATCTGAGCGCCGGCCCGTTGCTCGTAGCGGTCGACGAGTGGGGCCCGACCGGCGCCCAACCCGCGGCAGGCCGCACGGCGCTCTACGAGGTCGAGATCAACGGCTCCGCCGTGGTGAACCATCGGGTCCCGGTGCACTCGGCTGGGCCCTTCGTGGTGCAATTGGTAGGCCTCCGGAGCGACCGGCTCCGCACCGTGAGCTGCATTCGCCTCGCCCCCGACGCCGTCCCCCCGCGACGCCAGACGGTGAGCGTCGGCCCACCCGTGCTGGACGAGGAGGGCAAGGCGATCTACAGCTTGGAGCTACCATTTCCGCAGCGGATCCGCAGCATCGAGCTTGAGATTGCGGGGGACCTTTTTGACCGCGCCGCCAGCGTCCGCCTGCCGGGCGAGAGCTACGGCGAAGGACGACAGATCCGTCGGGTGCAGATCGCCGGCACAGCCGTGGACCGCACCACGCTGGAGGACCTCGACATCGCGGCGGAACGCCTGGAATTGGTGGTGGATACAGATCGCGGGGAGCCCCTGGAGATCACCGCGGCCACCGTCCTGTCGGTGGATGCCGCGCTCATTCTGCGAGACCCGGGCGACGGGCCGCACACCGTCTACACCGGCACCGATCAGCTTGATCGCGCCTACGATCTTGATATCGCGCGCGCTGAGCTCTTCGCGCTGGCCAGCCAGGAGGTGCCGCTCGGACCGTTATCCGCCAACCCCGACTGGCTGCCGATCCCTTCGCGAGAGTCGGTAGACGGCCCCGGCCCGACGCTCAACCTGGTGCGCTACCGTTATGAGCGGGAGATCGTGGCGGATCCGGGTTGGAGCCGACTGATCCTTGACGGCGCCGTTCGTGCGCACAGCCGCCGCGACCAACAGGACCTCCGGATCATCGATCAGGACGGTGCGCAGATCCCCTTCATCCTCACCCCGAGCAGCCGCGAGACCGAGGCCGTCCGCCTCAAACCCGAGGCGACCCAGGAGGGCCGTTACACATTGCTCCGCGTGCCGCTGCCCGGCCCCGAGTTCGTGGTTGAGCGCGTGACGCTCGGAACCTCTCGGCAGATCTTTGAACGAAGGGTCGAGATCGTCCAGGATCGTGGCGCATACAGCGGCACGGTGCGAAGCGTGTTGTGGTCGGGCGGCCGCGAAGGGAGCCGTATCGGCATCTCCGTGCGCCAGCCCCTCGGGGCCGAGCTCTTGATCCGCATCGACAACGCCGATAATGCCCCGATCGTCGTGGACGAGGTGGTGGTCACGCAGAGCACGGACGAGCTGCGTTTCCGGCAGCCCGCCGGGAGCACCCGGCTGGTCTACGGCGACCGCCTCGCGACCGCGCCACAGTGGGATCTGCACACGTTGCGCTCCGAGGTGTTGGTCCTGCCGACCCGCGGCGGCACTCTTGGCCCGGAGCGTCCGCTGGTGCCTCCGGTCCGGAGCGAGCTCGAGGTCGGCGCGACCTGGGGCTCCGTGGGGCTCCTCGTCGTCGGACTCATGCTGATGGCCCTTCGGGTGTTCTTCAAGGCGGCACCGGAAGAGGAGCCGCAAACCCAGGCCTGATCGATTTCCCCCGCTCCTCCGTGATGATCGCCCGTTCCTACGCCCGGCCGCAGGTCAGGGGCCCGCGCTCCCCCAGCGTGATACGCGCCGCAGCCCAAGGAGTGGCGATGTCCCTGGTACAGACCGTCTCGGATGCCCTGAAACAGGCAATGCTCGCGAGAGACAGCGCGCGCGTCAACGCGCTACGGATGATCCGCGCCCGGTTCATCGAGCTCGAAAAGTCTGGTTCGGGGTCGGTTACGGACGAAATGTGCATCGCTGCCCTCCGCTCTCTCAAGAAGCAGCGTGAGGACGCGATCGCGGCCTACGCCGGGGTGCGTGACGACCTCGCCGCGAGTGAGCGGGCCGAGCTGGAGCTCATCGAGAGCTTTTTGCCAAAACTCGCCGATGAAGGACAGGTCTCGGCGTGGGTCGCCGAGGCGATCGCCGCCTCGGGCGCCTCGGGCCCGAAGGACTTCGGCAAGGTGATGAGCACGCTGATGAAGGCGCACAAAGGTGCATTTGACGCCGGTCCGGCGCGCGACCTCATCAACCGGGCGCTCGGCGCGTAACGACCAGGGCCGCAGCCCGCGGCGGTTCCGCCCTCCGGCCAGGAGTCCAGCTTGTTCCGACGTATCTTGATCGGCAACCGTGGTGAGGTCGGCGCACGGGTGCTTCGTACCTGCCGCCGCCTGGGTATAGAGGCCGTCGCTGCGGCGTCCGAGAGTGACCAGAAGCTGAGCTGGCTCGCCGAGGCGGATGAGGTGGCGCGACTGCCCGGACCTCCCCGGCAGGCTTACCTCGACCCGAGCGCGCTGATCGACGCGGCGCGCGCCCACCGCTGCGCAGCCATCCACCCGGGTTGGGGCTTCTTGTCGGAGAACGCACGGTACGCCGCCCGCTGCGCCAGCTCCCGGATCACGTTCATCGGCCCGCCGCCCGCCGCGATGCGCGTGATGGGCAACAAGCTCTCGGCCCGCGCGCAGATGAGCCGTTTTGGGGTCCCGGTGCTGCCGGGGTCCGAGGGCGTCGTCGCGGACGCCGCCCAGGCCAGGCTCCTGGCCGACACCATCGGCTATCCGGTGCTGCTCAAAGCCCGATCGGGCGGCGGGGGCCGGGGCATGCGAAAGGTCTACAACGCCGCCGAGCTGCCCGACGCCTTCTCCCAGGCGACCGCGGAGGCCCTCTCTTCCTTCGGGGATGGCGCGTTGTTCATGGAGAAGCTGGTCATCGGCGGGCGCCACATCGAGTTCCAGGTCTTTGGCGACAGCTTCGGCAACGTGGTCTGCCTCGGCGAGCGTGAATGTAGCGTTCAACGCCGGCACCAGAAGCTGCTCGAAGAGAGCCCATCTCCCGTGGTCACCCCGGAGCTCCGGGCGCGGATGGGCCTTATGGTCGCGGACGCATGCCGCGCGGTGGGCTACCAGAGCGCGGGGACGGTCGAGATGCTGCGCGATCAGGACGGTTCACTCTACTTTTTGGAGATGAACACCCGGTTGCAGGTGGAGCACCCCGTCACGGAGCTGGTCACCGGGCTCGATCTGGTCGAGCTTCAGCTCCGGGGGGCCGCGAACGAGGTGGTCAAGCCCGAGTACCAGACACGGGGACACGCGATCGAATGTCGTATCAACGCCGAGGATCCGGACGCCGACTTTCGGCCCTCCCCCGGGCGGGTAAGCCGCCTGAGTCTGCCCGAGGGTGAGGGCATCCGGGTGGACACCCACATCCGGCAGGGAGACAGCATCTCCCCACACTATGACTCGATGATCGCCAAGATCCTGGTGCACGCCCCCGACCGTCCCACCGCTATCGCGAGGATGCGCGCGGCGCTGGACGCGGCCGTCGTTGAGGGCGTGCCCACCACCATCGGCCTCCATCGCCGCATCCTCGCGCACCCGCGCTTCGTGGCCGGCGACTACGACACCAGCCTCCTCGACTCGGGGTGGGAGACTACGTGAACCTGTCTGATCAGGCCGCTCGCGGCGTCGCCGACCCCACGCTCGCGACGTTGCTGTCGGCCCATTGGGAAAGAACGCTCGCCGACGCGCCGGTGTGGGCCACGCGCCTCGGGGACCGCCGACGTGACGGCGAGCTCGGCGACCCAAGCGGCGCACACGCCCGCGAGACCTCTGCCTTCTACGCCGATCTCCGGCTCAGGCTGGCAACGATCGACCCCGGTCCGCTCTCGGTCGCGGATCGCCTCACCCACGAGGTGCTCGGCCACGAGCTGGAGGTGGCCCGGGTGATCGAGCACCACGCCGCGCCCTGGTCCTGGGCGATCTCCACCTACGAGAAAGCGGTCACCTTCGTCAACGAGCTCCACGAGCAGCACCCGGTAGTTACCGAGGCCGACGGCGCCTCGTTGATCGCGCGTTATCTCGCGGTACCCGGATGGGTGGACGCGCACGTCGGCGCGCTGCGTGAGGGCCTCGCGGCTGGCCGGGTCGCGCCTGCCCCGCCGACGGCCCGGGTGGTGGAGATGCTGGACGAGCAGCTCCGCGGTCCGCTCCCGGACTGGACCGTCATGGTGCCCGCGACTCAGGAGCGCGCCTGGGAACCGGCGGCTCAAGCCCGCTTTGCCGAGGGGCTGGGCGCCGCGGTGGCCTCTGCGGTGGCCCCAGCGCTCCACCGGTATCGACGCTTCCTGGTCGAGGAGCTGCTGCCGCGGGCGCGGGGCGAAACGCAGCTCGGCGCACGCTTCCTGCCCGACGGCGACGCGGCATACCAGGCCTTTGTGCTCCAACACACGAGCCTCGACCTCCCGGCGGCGCAGATCCACCAGCTCGGTCTCGAGTCCCTCGCAGAGATCCACGCCGAGCTGGCGGTGCTGGGCGAACGGTGCTTCGGTGTCCGCGAGCGCAGCGCGCTCTTCCGCCGCCTCCGGGAAGACCCTGCGCTTCGTTTCACGACCGCCGAAGAGGTGGAGCGCACCGCGATCGACGCGCTGGCACGGGCGGGGGCGGCGGTGCCTCGGTGTTTTGGCCGCCTGCCGCGTACGCCCTGTGTGGTGCGTCGTGTTCCCGATTACCAGGCTCCCTATACGACGATCGCCTATTATCGCCCGCCCGGAGCGGTCGGCGGGGCCGACCCGGCGCCTGGCGAGTACATGATCAACACCAGCGCGCCGGAGACGCGCCCACGTTTTGAGGCGGAGGCCCTCGCGTTCCACGAGTCGGTGCCCGGGCACCACCTGCAGATCGCGCTAGCGATGGAAGAGGCCGACCTGCCCGCCTTCCGGCGTTATGGACTTCAGAATGCCTATATCGAGGGCTGGGCCCTGTACACCGAGCGCCTCGCCGACGAGCTGGGCCTATATTCTGGAGATCTCGACCGGATCGGGATGTTGTCCTTCGACACGTGGCGCGCCGCGCGCCTCGTAGTGGACACCGGCATCCACCACCTCGGCTGGAACCGCGGCCAGGCCGTGGCATTCATGCTGGAAAACACGCCCCTCGCAGAGAACAACATCCGCAACGAGGTCGATCGTTATGTGTCCTGGCCAGGGCAGGCGCTGGGCTACAAGCTGGGCCAACGGTGCTTGATGCGACTCCGGGACGAGGCCCGAGCGGCGCAGGGGTCCACGTTCTCGCTCGCCGGATTCCACGACGCCTTCCTGGCGCTCGGGCCCGTTCCGCTGCGGGTGCTGGAGCGTCAGATCAGGGCGTGGATGCTACGTTGAACCAGATCCTTCGCCTCGCGCCCCGGATCGTGAGGCCGCCTTGGGGCGGCACCCGTCTCTCGACCCGTTTTGGCAAAGGCCAATCGGGGGAGCGGGTGGGCGAGTCCTGGGAGGTCTGGCGAGATAACGTGATTGAAGGCGGGGTGTGGCACGGACGCCGCCTCGGAGAGGTGGTGGATCTCCCGCTCCTGGTCAAGCTGGTGGACGTCGCGGGCGTGTTGTCGGTGCAGGTACACCCCGGCGACGCCGACGCCGCGCGGCTCGAAGGGGCCGCCAACGGCAAGGCTGAGGGCTGGGTGGTGCTCGAGGCGGCCGAAGACGCACGGATCGCCTGGGGGCTGCGCCGGACGATGACGCGCGACGAACTCCGCGCTCGCGCGGAATCCGGTGAGATTGAACAGGATCTTTCCTGGATCCCCGCGCGGGCGGGCGCGGTGATCGATGTGCCCCCCGGCACCATTCACACGCTGTCGGGCGAGGTGCTGTTCTACGAGGTGCAGCAGCCGAGCGATCTGACCTACCGACTCTACGATTGGGGGAGGGATCGGCCCCTTCATCTGGATCGGGCGGTCGCGGTGACCAAACAACCCGACTCGGGGCCGCACCCGAAGCCGATGTACCTGGAGCCCGGCCGAACCCGCCTGATGGCTGGTGAAAAATTCGAGGTGGAACGGGTGGAGGTCCCGTTGCTGCCCCGGCTCCAGCTCCCGGAGTGGGCGGCGGTGACCCTGGTGGCAGGGCGCGTCGACCTGGACGAAGAGCCACTACGGGCCGGCACGAGCGTGGTGGCGCGGGGCAACTTCAGCACCCGCGGGGCGGGCGTGCTGCTGGTGGCGCGTGAACAACGCCAGAAAAGCTGACCTTTAAACACCGACGCCGCAGCGACGAAGCTGCGGCGTGGTCTTGGCGCCTCACGGACGCTGCGGAGCCGAAGTCCAGCGGACTCCGGCCCAAGTCGTCTAGAAGTACACGTAGTAGGGGTAGAAGGGGTAGCCGGAGGTGTCGGAGATCATCCGGAAGCCCGAGAAGCCCGCCGCGTCGCCCTCCACATAATAGGAGTTGAAGATGAACCCGAACCAGTCGTAGGTCGGGATGTACATGTAGATCGCTCCGTCGATCGGATAGTCCTTACCGCCGTACTCGTAGATGAAGTAGTCCCGGAAGCCCAGGCCCCAGCCCGTGTAGGTGGTGTAGTCGAAGTAATCCAGGATGAAGAGCTGATCGCAGTAGGGACCATCCGTCGTCGAGGCACCGAAGGACATGCCGAAACTGTAGTCGCAATCGGGACAGGGGGCGATAGCCTCCGGAGCCAGCGCGTGGACCTTCCGGCAACCCGGGGTCTCGGTGTCCCAGGCGGGATCCACAAAGGGCTCCTTCAAATGGAGGTACTGCCAGCCATACTCGCCCGAAGCCATACTGCCCGCGCCGTCGGTGGTGGCCTTCACCGTCCAGGTCATGAGGTACATGCCGGTGTCGACGTCGGAGTCGGAGTCAGAGTCGGAGTCGGAGTCGGAGTCGGAGTCGGAGTCGGTGTCGGTGTCGGTGTCGCCCTCGTCACCCGTCGTCTTGCTGTCGTCCGTGCCGCTGGCCCCGGTCACGCAGCCAGAGAGCGTCAGGGCGAGCAGGGTCGCGGCGAACACCGGCGCACTACCGAGGATCGGGCTCATCTTCAACAAGGTCATAGGTCTCACTCCAGGAAATGGGCAGGGGAATCAAGCGCGGCGTGACTGTACCGGCGAGTTCGGCGATCCGCAAGCGCCGAACCGAATCCCGATCCCGCGGCCACAGGGATGACACGGAAATGATTTATCTTCGGAGCAGGTTTTCCCGTGAGCGCGCTCGCGACCTCGTACGCGACGCTCCGTTTTTATTGAATCGGTCGATCCCCTTACGCGGCGCGCAGGCGCCCACAGCGGGCGTGCACACGCGATGGCGCTCCACCTCGACTCCCGGTTAAGGGCCGCCGATGCTCACTCCCGGCTCCCTCGCCCCAGACTTCTCAGCGCCGACCGACTCAGGCAGCCTCACGCTCTCCGCGCTGCGCGGCCAGAAGGTGGTGCTCTACTTCTACCCAAAAGACAACACCCCCGGTTGTACCGTTGAAGCACAGGGTTTCCGTGATGTGAGTGCCGAGCTCGCCGCGGCAGGCGCGGTGGTGCTTGGCGTGAGCAAGGACACGGTGCGGTCGCATCAGTCGTTCAAACAAAAGCAGTGTTTGCCCTTCACCCTGGTGAGCGATCCCGGCGGGATCTGCGAGGCCTATGGCGTCTGGCGCAAAAAGAAGCTCTACGGTCGTGAATATGATGGGATCGCTCGCGTGACCTTCTTGGTCGGCGCCGACGGACGCCTGCTCTCGGTCTGGGACCCGGTCAAGGTGAAGGGCCACGCGGCCGAGGTCCTCGCGGCCGTCCGCGGCTGACCCGCGCCGCCGAGACCTCTGGCGTTCCGACAAAAAGATCCGATCCATCCCACGGAGGTTTGACAGGCCGCGCCGGTGTCTGATTCACTGGCCGGCTCATGCCCCGTACCCTGCTCGTTGTAGACCCGTCCCCCCTGTCGGCCCGTCGGGCCGAAGAGGCGGTGCGCGGGACCGGGCTGGTGGTCACGGCTGCAGCGTCGTTGACCGAGGCGGAAGCCGCGATCGAGGCTGAAGAAGTGTGCGTGGCACTGGCTGCTTTGTCCTTCCCGCGCGGGAACGGCTACGACCTCGCCCGCATGGTGCGAGCACGGCACCCGGAAGCCGCCGTGTTCCTGCTCTCTGGCGCGTTTGAGGTCTACAATCAGGAGCGTGCCCGCGCGTCGGGAGTGCACGGGCGCATCCCACGCCCCTTTTCGAGCGACGTGCTCCGTCGCCACCTCGAAGACGCGCTCGGTACGCTCGCGGAGCCTCCCGCTCCGGCCGCCCCCCTCGCCGCGCCCAACCCGCCCCCCCCGCCGCCGCGCCCCCACGTGCCGATCAGTGACGAGCGCCTCGCCACATTCTTGCCGCGGGACTACCGCAGCGCGGCGCCGGTCGTCGTAGACCCGCAGGTTGTGTCGCCCGTTCTGGAGCGCGCGATCCTGGAGGTGCTCCCCGAGGTGGTCGAAGGGGTGCTCAGCCACGCGGTACATCATTCGCCGGCATTTCGTGAGCTGCTCTCGCTCGCTGTCGAAGACGCGGTGCGCGCCGAGCTCGCCCGCGTCGTGGACGAGGCCGTACGCGAACGGCTCAGTCAGCTGATCCCGCCCACCACCAGCGCCGTCAGCCGTTCGTAGAGCGCGACGCCTAGCGCTGCCGACGCTCCGGCCGGATCGCCGAAATAGCCCTGCTCGCCGCCCGCCTCTTCAAAGGAGCTGGCGCCTCGCGCGATGCCCGCCGCAAGATCGGCCTCCACCCGCGAGAGTCGTTGGTGCCCCACCACACGCTCCGGCGCGGCGGCCAAGACCAGCGAGGTCTCATAACGACCGGCGTGGCCGTCCAGCGGGCAGAGGTCGGCAAAAGCGTGGCTGCCCCGCCGAGAAGCGAAGTTTGGATACACCACCCGCAGGCCGTCGGCCTCGAGCTGCGCGGCAGCGCCGAAGAGCGCGCCGAGCTCCGCCGGCTCAAAATGTGCGTTGACCAAGATCAACCCCGCTGCCCCCTGGCGCCGCACCGCACGACCGAGCCCGACTACCAAGCCCTGTACCAGCGAGGCATCCACCGAAAGCGTGCCCGGGAATCCACGTGCAAACTCGGTGATTCCGTAGTTGAGCGGCGGCAACACCACGCCTGCGCTCCCCTCCGCGTCCAACCGGGCTGCGACCCGATCGGCCAGCGCCTCGGCGATACACACGTCGGTGTCGAGCGGAAGGTGGGGACCATGCGCTTCGGTCGCCCCGATCGGGAGCAGCGCCCACGCCCCGGACAGCCCGGCCGCAGGTGAGCGCCGGGATCCGAGCCGGTATCGGCCCTCGCTCAACAACGCAGGTCCAAGCCAATGTCTCCGGCGGCGTCCTGGGCCTCGATCTGTCGACGGAGCACACTCCGCGCCACCTTGGCCCGGTCGTTTCGCGGTAATACCTCCGCAAATCGTACGACCCGCGGGTACTTGTGCGGTGAGAGGCGCTGCTTGACGTGCTCCTGGATGGACGCGGCGAGGTGTTCATCCTGGGACGCGCCAGCGGTGACAACGACGGCGGCGGTGAGCATCAAGCCGTCACGAAGAAAGCCGACCACCGCCACCTCCCGCACGGCGGGGTGGGTGAGGAGACAGTTCTCGACCTCTGTAGGCGCGACGTACACGCCGCCCACCTTGATCAGGTCGTCCGCACGCCCGCAGTAGACATAGTAGCCGTCCGCATCAACCCGGAACTGATCGCCCGTCGTGGTCCACTCCCCCCGGAAGGTCGCCCGAGAACGGGCTCGATCCTGGTGGTAGCCGATCGCGTTGCTCGGCCCGCGCACCCACAGGGTCCCGATCTCCCCGAGCGGCACCGGGAGCTCGTCCGCGCCGACGATCCGCGCGTCATAGCCCGGCACCAGCCGACCCAGGGTGCCGATCCGCACATCCCCGGGACGATTGGAGATGTAGATGTGGAACAGCTCGGCCGAACCGATACCATCCAGGATCTCCACTCCCGTGCGCTCCACCCAACGGCGGTAGAGCTCGGCGGGCAGCGCCTCTCCGGCCGAGAGCACCAGGCGGATCGAAGACAGATCCGTCGTGGCGGCGTCGGCGTGCTCCAACATACGGTGGATCATCGTCGGCACATTGGTAAGGATCGTCGGTGAGAATACCCGAATCTTCTCCAGCACCGTCTCGGGCGTGGCGCGCTCCCGAAACAGACAGGCGGTAGCACCGACTGCCCACGGAAACATGAGGTTGGTCCCCGTGGCGTAGCCGAAGAACAGCTTCGGCACGGACAGCGTACGGTCGGACTCCCGGAGCCCAAGCACCTGTCGGGCATAATGCTCCGTGTTGAACACAAAATCGCCGCTCGAGTGAATACACGCTTTGGGATCGCCGGTAGAACCCGATGAAAATAGCCAGACCGCCGCATCGTCGTCAACCGTGTCGCCGAAGGCGCAGGTCTCGGCCATACCGGAGAGCGTCGCCTGTTCTACAGGATCATCCACCACACACAGCCTGAGCCCCTGTCGCACCCTCGCCGCCACGGCGCCCCGGTTGGCCTCCGCGAAGGCGCGCGTGGTCACCAGCACGCGGGCACGCGTATACGCCAGGTAATAGGACCAGTCCTTCTCCGGCACCAGCGGGTTCATCATCGTGATGACCCCTCCGATGCGCGCCGCCCCAAACCACGCCGCTGCAAATGCCGGCACATCCTCCAAGGCGAACAACACGCGGTCCTCCTCGCGCACCCCGAGGTCGCGGAGCCGATTGCCAAATCGGCAGGACCAACGATACATCTCCGCAAAGGTGTACTGTTCGTCTTCGTAGAGAAGAGCGACCTTGTCGGGCCGGGACTCGAGGTTGTGGTCCAGGAAGTAAGCGGCGAGGTTCATGATGACTCCAGGACAGAGGCCGCGATCACGGACTTGAGCACGTCGGTGGCGCCTTCGTAGATCCTAAGGGGGCGGAGGGCACGTAATAGAGGTTCAACGCCGGCCTCCTCGTCCACGCCCAGGGCGCCGTGGAGCTGCACGGCCTGGTCGACCACCTCCCAGGCGGCCTCCGTGGCGGTGATCTTGGCGATCGCGCTGTCTGCCCCCGTGCGCTCGTCCGGGGCGGCGTGATCGCGCCGCCAGCACGCATGGAGCACCGACAGGGTCGCCCCCTCCAGCTTGAGCACCATGTCGGCGACGCGTAGGCGCACCACCGGCAGGGTCGCCAGCGGGGCGCCGAACTGTTGGCGGTGTTGGATGTGTTTCAGGGTGAGGTGGAGGGCCGCCGATGCGATGCCGATCGCCGCGCCGCCAACGGTCGGCCGAAAACGATCCAGCGTGCCGAGCGCGAGCGCCAGACCCCGGCGGGACACGAGCTGTGCCCGGCTACGATCGAGGAGGATCCGTCCGATCGAGTGGCCGGCCACCCTCTGGGTCTCGACCTCGGGCGATTCGACGACAAAACACGCCGGCCTCCCTTCGATCCTGGCAAACACGACCGCGAGGTCACAGTCGGGGGCGTTCGATATGTAGTGTTTGACCCCCGTCAATCGCCAGGTGTCGCCGTCCGGCTCAGCGAAGCTGGTCATCGCCTGTACGTCGCTCCCCGCGCCCGGCTCGGTGAGGCCGAACGCGAGGACGCGGCAGCCGGCGCGCGCGTCGTCGAGCCACGCCTCATTGCCCGGCTCTCGCGAGAGCGGGAAGGCGCCGAGACCCTGGATCACCAGCGCCAGATCGTCGAGCGGGTCGTTCTCGGCGAGCGCGGCGCGGATCACGGCGACGGCGCGGCTGTCCGGCAGCGCGCCGGGGCGAGGCACCACGTGGCGGAGGAGCCCGGTTCCGCCCAATGCGGCTACCCGATCCCGGATCGAGCCGCTCCCGCGAAAACGGCGAGCCTCCATCTCAATCTCGCTGTGACAAGCGTCAAAGAAGTACGGGAAACGAGCGGTCAGCACGGGGTCCCCAGGGCGCAGCTCATCGGTATTCCGTCCGCTGCCTTCGCGCCCGGGCCCAGCGGATCCGAAGCCGCCACCCGCAGTATAGAGCGGTGGCGCCTACGCGTGCCGTCGGCCATCCTGAACTCGGAGGCTCCATGCACCTACTGATGCTGCTCGTCGCCTGTCCCGGCGGCCCCGACTCCCCATACAAGGACACCGGCCACACCGACAGCAGGTCCGCCGATGACACCGGCACCCCCGCGGACGACACCGGCACCCCCGCGGACGACACCGGCACCCCTGCGGACGACACCGGCACCCCCGCGGACGACACCGGCACCCTGCCACTGAGCTGCGCCGACGTAGAGGCCGCTCTCGTGGCCGAGACCACGGCGATCCGTTCCTGTACCGACGGCGACGAGTGCGGCCAGGTGCTCACCGGCACCTCCTGTGGCTGCACGCGGGATTGGGTTGCCCGAAATGACGCGGACACCGCTCGCTTCTACGAGCTGGTCGCCGAGGCGGTGGCGTTGGGCTGCGAGCTTGACTTCACCTCGACGTGCGACTGCCCCGAGACGGACGGCTACGCCTGCGTGGATCAGGTGTGCACCTGGGATTACGACGTCGCGCCCGAAGTCTGGCTCGAGGTGTGCGAGGCGGCCGACGGGGCCGAGTACTCCACCGACGGCTTCTGGATCGACGGGAACGAGCTCGTGGTGGTGCTGATGTACGGTGGCGGGTGCGCTGACCATGAGTTCACCCTGTGCTGGCCCGACCAGAGCTTCATGGAGAGCGCGCCGGTACAAGTGGATCTGGAGATCATGCACGTGACTCCAGGCGATCCCTGCGACGCCTGGATCACCGAGGAGCCCAGATTCGATCTCACGCCCCTGGCTGATGCCTGGCACGCTGCCTACGGTTCAGGCTCCGGCGAGGTGCTGATCAACCTGCTCGGCGACCAGCTCAGCTATACCTTCTAGCCGAGAACGTGCGCGAACCCCGGCATGCGGTCAGAGCCCCGCATACTGCCGGATCCGCTCGGGAAAAGACAGGATGTCCGCTCGAGTTTCACTGCGATAGAAGCGGGCATCCTGCTCGGAATAGGCGCGTTTGGGATCCGCGGCGAGCGCCTCGGAGGTGGCGGCGTCCACTAGATCAAAATCATCCACGAGCGCGAGGGCCTCCGAAGCATCGGCGACCTCGCCGAGCGCCACCCGGTAGGCTGCTAGACACTCAGTGTTCCCAACACACGCGATGCCCAGGAGACAGCTCGCGTAGCTCCAATACTCGGGCGCATAGTCATCGTAGGACTCATCCGTGCCCCAAGGGAAGAAATCGAACCGTCCATCCTCAGGATTTCGGTAGATGTACACGTCATTCGCGTTTGCGGGGTAGCCGTCCAAGTCGCCCACCGCGATACGCCAGGCCCAGAAGTGGACAAAATCATCCATGTCCACCAAGGCATCCATGCGGCTGTACCAGTCCGCGCCGGTGTCCCGGAGCTCGGCCCCGGCCGCTACGATCGCGTCCCGGTCGCCGTCCCCTTCGCCGGAGGCAAGCTCCCAATAACCAGCGGTGCTCCTTGAGAAATCCGCGTAGTCGTTCCCCTCCCACAGATCCCCCGAACCATCCACATACCGGCGCCACAACCAACGATCATCCATCGTCTCAAGGTTGGTGTAGAGGCCATAGAGCTCATCGTTGACATACACCTGGGCGTGGCTCGCCCGCGAGGCGAGCCGGCCGGCACGAAAGTTGGTGTGGTAGACCATGACCTGCCGGATCTGGCTCGGATCCTCGACGTCATTGTTCAAGGTGATCCGTTCGAGGCCCGCAAAGGTCTGCCCGCCGACCCACTCGTTGAGCTTGAGCTTCAGCGAGGGTTTGCCGTTGAAGTTCTGCAAGGTGCTGGAACCCTTGACCCTCACGGCGATATCGTCGAAGCGCTGACCGTCGATCTCGACGTCGCCGTGTTGCCACTCCATCACCAGGTCCCGCCCGCTCAACGCCTCCCGAACATCAGCGTTCATCGCCGCGATCGCCTCGTCCGTGACGTACAACCGCACCTCGTGGACTGAGCCGAGGCCGTAGAAGGCCTCGTACGCGGCCTGCTCTTCCTTGTCCGGTATCGGCGGCCCCGTGTCGGTGTCGGTGTCGGTGTCCGTGTCGGTGTCGGTGTCCGTGTCGGCGGTGTCCGTGCCGGTCACCACCCACGTGTCGTCGTCCGGCGGAATCGTGGTGCCATCACCGGGATCGGAGGCCCCCGGACCCATCCCAACGTCGAACGAACGGGGCGTACACGCGAAGAGGAGCGCCAACCACATGGTCCCACTGTAGCAGGGCGCGCGCTCCCCCGCGACCCCGGGGTCGCGGACACTCCGGAACCTCTCAGCTCAACGGAACGCGGGCCGACGCCCCTCGCGCCAGGCGACGTGGGCCTCGCGAAAATCCGGGTGCAACATACACAAGGTCTGCGCCTGTGCCTCCATCTCGAGCGCGGTGTCGAGCGACACCGCCAGCTCCCGGTTGAGCATCTCCTTGGTGAGCCGCAGGCCCAGACCCGGGCCTGCCGCGAGCCGCCCCGCGAGGGCCGTCGCCTCGGCCACCAGCGCCTCAGCCGGCACCACCCGATTGAAAAAGCCAATCCGGTAGCCCTCTTCGGCGCTCAGCGGGTCGCCCGTCATCAGGAGCTCGGTGGCCCGGCCCAAGCCCACGATTCGCGGCAGCAGGAAACAGGCCCCCATGTCGGCGCCCGAGAGACCCACCTTGTTGAACAAGAAGTGCACCCGGCTATGGGGCGCGGCGAAGCGCAGATCGCTCGCCATCGCCAGGATCGCGCCGGCGCCGGCCGCGACGCCATTGACCGCGCTTACGATTGGCCAAGGCCACGCGCGCATCTCTCGTACCAGCTCGACCGTCAGGCGGGTGAACTGGTACAGCCCATCGGCATCGGCCTCCATCAGCGCGCCGATGATCGCCTCGACGTCCCCGCCCGAACAAAAGCCACGCCCCTCACCCGTGAGCACCGCGGCGCGAACCCCCTCGGGGGCCGAACGAAACCAGCCCGCGAGCGCCCGGTAGCTCTCGAAGGTCAGGGCGTTGAGCCGGTCGGGGCGCGACAAGGTGAGCACCGCCACCCGATCGACGACGTCCACGGTGAAGCCGAGCGGGCTCACGTCAACACCGCGGTAGCTTCGATCTCCACCATCGCGTCGGGCTCGACGAGCCCCGCGACGATCACCAGGGCCATCGCCGGATAATGCCGCCCGAACACCTCACGCCACACCGGCCCGAGGGCACGCGTCGCGCCAAGGTAGGCCTCACGGTCGGTCACGAAGACCGTCATTCGACCGACCTGATCGGGCCGCCCGCCGGCCGCCTCGACCACCGCGCGCACGTTCCGGAGCGCCTGCCCGAACTGGGCGACGAAGTCCCCCGGGCCGACGATGCGCTCGTCCTGGTCGAACGCTACTTGTCCACCCACAAACAGCGTATCCCCGATCCGGTAACCATTGGAGTAGCCCCGCGGTGTCGGCCACCCCGGGGGCAGGACCGGGCCATCATGTGAGACCACAGCCATGATGCGCTCCAAGCAGAGATGTACGAAAGACCCGCGTCAGTGGTTGACGGCGCCGCCGCAGATGGTCATCGCCTGGCCGTTGACCCCGCGCGCTTCGTCGGAGGCCAGGTAGATGGCCATCGCCGCCACCTCGGCCGCCTCAAAAAACCGGTTCTGGGGGGTCTGCGCCATGAGCTCGGCGTGCACCTCTTCGGCGGTGCGCCCCGTCTTATCCACGATGTTCGCCATCGCCGCGGTCAGCAGCGGAGACTCGACGTAGCCGGGGCAGATCGCGTTGACCGTGACGCCTTTGTCGGCGTACTCGGCTGCCAACGCACGCGTCAGGCCGATCAGGCCGTGTTTGGAGGCCACATAGGCAGCGAGGTAGGGAAAGCCACGGAGGCCCGCGACCGAGGCCACGTTAATGATCCGCCCTTTTCCACGCGAGACCATGCCCGGGAGCACCTTCAACGCGCACAAGAAGGAGCCCGTCAGGTTGACCTTGAGATGCTCCTCCCACACGCGAACGTCGGTCTTGAGCACCGGCGAGGAGCGCGCGATGCCCGCGTTGTTGATCAACACATCGACCGGGCCAGCCGCCATGAACGCGGCCTCGACGCTGGCGGGCTCGCCAACGTCACACCGGATCCCGTAGCCGCCGACCTCGTCGGCGACACGATCCACCTCGTCACGGGTGCGCGCGAGGATGGTGATACGGTCCCCGTTGGCTGCAAACTTCCGAGCGATCTCGGCTCCGATGCCTCGCCCTCCACCCGTGATCACCACATGCCTGCGAATCGTCGCCATACACCTACTCCGGCGGCACCTTATGCGACAGCGCGGCGTCCCTGTCAAGCCCCCGGGGGGCGCACGGTGACGCGACGTGACCGATCAGCCGTCGAGAAAGCGACAGATCCGGCGAGCGACTTCGCCGGCGGCCTGCACGTGAAGCGCGTGCCCGAGACCGGGCAGGTCCTCGCGCCGGTGGTCCGGGATCGCCGCCGCGAGCCGGTCAATTTCGGCGGGATGGAAGAGGGTGTGTTCAGGAACGAGCAGGAGCGTGGGCGCCGTGATGCGCGCCAACACCAGTAGGTGGGCGTCCTGCCGATAAGGAGCGCCGAACCTTCGTCGTAAGCGCTCGTCGAAGCTCCATGAGAGGCCTTCGGGCCCCGAGCGCACGTGGCGACGGACATAAAGCTGGATCGCCGGTTCGTCGAGACCTTCGAGGCGTTCACGCAGGCGCTCGACCGCCGCCTCGAAGGAGGGCAGAACGCGACTCACAAGCGGGGCCTTCACCCCATCGAGGTACTGTACGAGCCGCTCCACGCTGCCGTCCAAGTTATCACTGAGACCCAAACCATCGAGGAGCACCAGCCTCCGGATACGTTCTGGCCGGATACCGGCATAAATACTCACAACTGAGCCGCCGAGCGAGTGCCCCACCAGGTCTACCGGCCCTGGCCCCCAGTGCTCCTCCAGCACATCGAGCACGGCGTCCAAATCAGCGAGATACTCGAGAAAATGGAGCGAATCGCCCGATGCGGAGTGGGCCGAGCGGCCATGGCCCCGGAGATCCATTCCGAAAACCCGGCGCCCGAGCGCCGGCGCCATCCCTGCCCAGATCGCGGCCTGATCGAGCCACCCGTGCACCAGCACGACCGGTGTGCCGCCCCGCCCGGGCCACTCCAAACCGCCGAACTCCAATCCGCGGGCCAGGAGCGTCCGCTCCAACGGCACGCCCGGAGCCCACGTCTCTGTTTCCAT
The DNA here is from genome assembly GCA_947486185.1 of Deltaproteobacteria bacterium. GTDB lineage: Bacteria > Myxococcota_A > UBA796 > UBA796 > SXON01 > CANKTH01. Next base: position 7,363 of record CANKTH010000057.1, on the reverse strand, counting down.
CTCCGTCATCACTCGCCCCTGGCCCCGAACCTGACCCGCCCGCGGCCCCGGCGCCACCCGGTCGGGCCCCATCGCCAAGGCTCCGCGGACCCGCTAAAAGGCATCGTCGCCCAGCCGGGACCCTCATTCCCAGGAAGCTACCCATGAACGTTGACTATACCAGCGACTACCCTGTCACCGACGCCGCTTGCCTCGCCGCCACCGGCCGTAGCTTCGCCGACTGGTTCAAGGAGATCGAGAACGTCGGGCTGAGCGCCAAGCGGCGCGAGGCGATCCAGCACATCTACAACGCGACCGGCCGCGGAAAGGACGTCTGGTGGCCCACCACGATCTGGGTTGAGTCCGAGCGCGCGCGCGGCGTCGTCAAGAAAGATGGACGCCCGGAAGGTTTCAACATCTGCTGCACGAAGGGTTTCAAACAGGGCCCTGACCTGTTGTTCAGCCACTTCGAATCCGAGGAGGCCTTTGCCGCCTGGGTCCCGGGGTGGAGCGGCAAGATCGAGGAGGGCGCCAGCTTCAGCTGCGGTGAGGCGCGCGGCACGGTCGGGCGGATCCGGCCCGGCAAGGACCTCCGGCTCGCCTGGCAAGGTCCCGGCTTCGGGCCTACCGAAATTGAGGTGCAGTTCGTCGTCGCGGACGGGAAGACGACGATCCAGTTCTACCACAAGCGGATCCCCTCACGCGCGGAGGCCGACGGCCTCCGCAGGGGCTGGGCTGACGCCCTGGACCGTCTCAAATCCCGGGTCGGTTGAGCCTCCACAAACCATGGTAGAAACAGCCGAACGATGAGCCGAACCCCCACCGTCCCCCGCGGTCCCTCCGTACGGAGCCGCCAGGCCGCGCCGAGCCGGCGCTCTCGGGAGTCGCCTTCGGAGCCGGTCACCTATCTCTTCGTCTACGGAACGAGCCTGCCCGGTCAGCAGGATCATCGGTGGATCGCCGGACTTCCGTGCACGCCCGCCTCGGTCCGCGGTGCGCTCTATCGGGGCCCGCGAAACCGGCCAGGCCTGGTGCCGGACCCCGACGGGCGCCCCGTTCGCGGACTGCTGGTGGAAGCACCACCGAACCTGCTCGCCCTGTTGGACACACTGGAGGGTGTAGGAGCCGGGCCGTTTCGGCGGCAGTCCGTGCCGGCCGCCTCGCTCATGCGGGCGATCAACGCGGAGTGTTACGTGCTCGATCGCTTTCGTGCGATAGGCTTCCGACTCGCGCGCGCCCAGGACTGGCGCGACCTCATCCCGTGACCATGGGAACAAAACCGGCTACGCCCATCGGGTGACCGCACGCCAACGCGCCGTGGCCGCGTTGATCGTGGTCCAGATCCTCTTCGGCGCGCTCCCGGTCGCCGCCAAGCTCGCGATCCCGGTCTACGGCGCAGGCGGCGTCGCAACCGCGCGCATCCTCTCGGGCATGCTGGCTTTTCACATCGTGCGGCTCCTGCTGCGCCTGCCGCCCGTGCCATGGTCCGACCAGCCGCGCATCATCCTTTGTGCGATGCTGGGCATCGCCGCGAACCAGCTCCTTTTTCTCGAAGGGCTCGCGCACACCTCGGCGATCCATGCCACCCTCATCATCACGCTCATCCCCGTGCTGACCGCCTTCGCCGCGCGGGTGCTCGGCTACGAGGTGCTCGAAGGCCGGCGCCTTCTGGGGATGATGGTGGGGGTGACGGGTGTGCTGGTGCTGTTCGCGGACAGCCTGGGCAGCGGCGCGCTCTGGGGCGACCTGCTGGTGCTCCTCAACGGCATTGCCTACGCGTTTTACCTGGTCCTATCACGAGATCTCCTCGGGCGTAACTCGCCCATCGCTGTGCTCGCGTGGCTGTTCACCTGGGCCGCGCCCGTGGCGCTCCTGACGGTTGGCCTGCCTCCCCTGGTCGGCCCCCCTGAAGCGGCCTACGCGCTGCTTTTTATCGTGCTCGGCCCAACACTCGGCACCTACTGGCTCAACCTCATGGCGCTGCGTGAGCTCCCAGCCTCGCAGGTTGCGAGCTTTATCCTGATTCAACCCGTGATCACGGCTGTACTCGCGGTGCCGCTGTTGGGAGATCGGCTGGGGCCCTACGTGATCGTCGCCAGCGTGCTCACCAGCCTCGGTGTATGGTTGGCTACCCGACAGGCGGCGCCTCGCCGGTGAAAGCCGCCCGAACAGGCTCAGCGGACCGGGCGACAGGAGCGGCGTCGGAGGCGGCGGCGCCGAGGGCTATCGGTTAGAGGCCCGCCCCATGCTGACCCCCGTTTTCCTCTCGTTGCTCCTAGCTTCACCCTCCAGCCAGGCGAAAGACCTGCGGAGCCGCGTCGGCCTCGGGTTTGACACCGGCCTCGGCCACGGAAGCCCCACGACATCAGGCAGCTCTCCCGCCGTGCCGGCTCTGTCGCTACGCGTGGGCCTGCCGACGGGGGAGACCAACCTCAACCTGCAGATCGAGGTAGATGGCGGCTTCATCGTGCTGGCGGGTGAAGAAGCACGGCTTGTCTTGGGTGGCCGTGGCCTGTACGGCCTGGTCACCGAAGACAACATGAACCTCTATCTCGGCGTGGGCGCGGCTTATGTTGGTCAAGGCAGCACCGGGATCTTCCGACTGCAGCCGACCGCGAGCGCCCAGTTCTTTCTCTTCGGCTTGGAGAACCTGGGCCTTTCGGCCTCGTGGGGCGTCTCGCTCGACCTGGGGGATCCGCGGGGTACACGCGCGATGAGCATCGGCGGGGCGCCGGCATTAGCTTTCCACTACTACTTCTGAGCCCACGCCCGCTGGGCGACAGACCTTCTGCGGCGCAGCCTCGGGGGCGCCGACCACAAACCGGGAGTGTTGGATGACCTGCGCCCGGGCCCGCCATCACACGGGCGGCGGCTCGTACCACGCCGGGGCGGGTCCGGCTGCGGCCTCGACGTCAGGGACAAACTCCGATTCGAGGATCGCCACGATTACCGCCAGATTTTCTACGATCATGCGCCACCCCTCCGGGCCGCGTATGGGAATCTGACCACGGGTCCCGGCGACCATGAGCGGGAGCGTCGCGCGGAAGCCGGGCCCGTGTACCGCGATGTACCCGGTGAACTGGTGGCTCCAGGTCCCGACGTCGAGCGAGAGCTCGACGACATTGTGGGTGCTTGTACGCCTACGAAGTCGGAAGGCTCCGTGAGCGCCTTCGCACCGGTAGCCCTGCGGCCCGAAGACCTCGACCAGCAGGGGCTTCATCGGCCCGGCGGCCTCGCCGAGCCCGGCGGTATCGAGCACGTGCGGGAGCGTGACCGCGCCAACCCGGCTCGCCCAGAGCGCCCGGTGTTTCTGCACAATCTCGCCGAGCCCCTCGGGCACCACGAGCGCCGAACCGCCCGCGAGCGGCAGGCGCGTGGTCGACTTCGGCTTCCCAAAAGCCGCGAGGATCGCCAGGACCCCGGCGTGAGGGGGCGGGAGCACCTTGGCGCCCGCGCCGACCTCATCGCAGTAAGCCAGGGTCGAGGAGCGCATCCGTCCGCTCACCCACCAGTTGTCCCACACGTGCAGCGTCATAGCACCCGGCTCCGGCCAGGTGAGCCCTACGCTGACCTGATTGAACGGCAGTGAGCGGGGCACGCCGTCCGCGAGCGCGAGCAGGACATCGGTGGAGATCGGTGTGTTGCCCGTAGCGGTGCGGGTTGTGAGGGAATCGACAGCGCTCGTAGCCCCGGGGGAGGTGTAGGGCTGACGGAGCGGCGCCAGCTCCGGGTGCTTCTTGACCGCGCGGGCGACGGCTGAGACGCCGCCCCCTACTGGCGAATCCACCGCGAGGAGGCCGATCTCGGGCGGGCCTAGCTGAGCCAGAAGGGCGGCGTCAAAGCTACGGCGGAGGACCGTCCCGAGGTCTTCCGACTTCTTGTGGTTCCAGGCGTGGAGGATCTGTACGTTCCGACTGATCATCGCGCGACTCCTACCCGATGTTCCGAGCGCGACCCGGCTCGGCCGGCCGGCGACCACGAGGGGCCCCGTCCGGAGATGCTGGCACGGCGCGGCTCAACCCAGCCGCGCGACCACCTGGGCATCCGCCGCCCCGATCTCGACCACACGCAGCTCTTCGTCGGCCGTGACCATCACGGCCCGCGGCGGCCCCTGCCCCACCACGATCCGAACATCACTCACTTCTTCGCCCTCAAGCAAAGGAAAAGCCCGACCGCCCGGGAGCCACGCCCCCATCGGCGTCGGTGGCGTCCGGCCCGAACCCGGCTCGCGCACCCAGACCGCCAGCCACTGGTCGCCCACCGCCGCGAGGTCCAACGACGCGATCTCCGCCGCCGCGTCGATCCGTGTCGCCTCGGCGCGGTCGACGTCCGTTCCGAGGACCTGGAAACGAAAACCACGTTCGCTCCTCGCGGTCCAAGCCACGGCGAGCGGTTCGCCGTCCCCCTGGTACGCCGCCGCGGACAGACGCCCCGGGTAGCTCGCCGGCGCCGACAGGAGCCGGCCGATTCCGTCACGCCGGACCGTCGCCAGCGTACCCCCCTTCCCGAGGAGCACCGGGTCACGGCGACCGCAAAAACCTCGGTAAGTCCCCGCGGGGGCCCGCATCAGCTCCGCGAGCTGGGTTCCGTCCCAACGGTGGGCGGAGAGGGCGCCGTGGCGGCCGATCCCGTAGACGATGAAGCCGCCTTCATCCGGCACAAAGACGGGCTTGACGACCGGTACGTAACCCAGTCGCACCGACTTGGGCTCCCCGACGACACCCGCCAGGGTGATCGGGTGGATGACCAGCTCCACCCCGCCTGGGCGGTCAATGAAGAACGCCGCCGCAAAGCCGGCTTCTATCGGCACGAGCCCGCGAGCGAGCACCGACTCCGTCGCCACCCTCAGCGCGACCGAGTGTACCGACACCGGGCGAGGCGAGGCGGAGAACACGGCTACGCGAAGGGCAAAAACCTCCTCCGAGTCGGCGTTCTCCCACACAACACAGCCGACGCCTCCGCTCCACACCACCTGGGGATCCTCAAAGCGCAGGTCGACATCGACCTTCTGCTCCTCGAGCCCGCCAGCCGCCGGAGCCGTCGCCGGCGCTTCGCCGAGCGCCCCCGGGTCCAGCTTCGCATCGAACAGGTCCGCGCCACGAAAATCCGCGCCCTTCACGTCGGCGCCGGTGAAATCTGCTGCCGAGAGGTCCGCTTCGGCGAACTGCGCGCCCGCGAGCGCGGCGCCGTTGAAGATCGCTCCACCCAACCGACCCGCACGAAAAACCGCGCCCGTAGCCGTCGCGCCGGAGAGATCCGCACGAGCGAGCTCGGCCTGGCTGAACACCGACTCGGTGAGGTCCGCCCCGCGAAGATCGGCGTCCGAGAAGCGCGCCTCGGAGAAGTCACACCGCCGGAGCACCGCCTTGGTGAAGGTGGTCCCCTTGAACCGGGCCGACGTAAACCGCGCACCATCAGCCCGGAAGCCGGTGAGGTCGGCCTCCGAAAAGTCGGCACTGCCAAACTCAGCCCCATTCGCCTGCGCCTCGCCGAGGTAGGCCTCACGCAGCCGCACACGGACCGCGACGCACCGATCCAATACCGCGCCCGTGAGATCGGCTCCGATGAGCGTCGCTTTCGCAAGGATCGCCCCGGTGAGATTACACCCTGAGAGGTCGGCCTTCTCCAGGTTTGCCCCCGAGAAGTCCACCCCCGACAGATCACGTCCCGCGAGGTCGGCCGCGAAAAAGTCCAATGTGACGCGGCTTCCCCGCCGGTCGTTGAACTCCTGAATCTTGCCCTCTCTTAGGAGCTGCAACAGATGCACTCCACCTCCCCGTTGTGCCGCACCCATGTATCTTCACCGGGGCCGCTGCGCTCCCCGCGACCCTGACACCACGCCCGACGGCCAGTGTCGGACCACCGTCAGCCTCGACGACCGCCGCCCGACGATCAGCGCCACGTCGCAGCATAATCCGCCTTTGCCCGTTGGCACACGCCTTGCAACTCCGGCCCGGGAACTGGAGCCTCCGATGCTTATGCCCGCCTTCTGGAACGACCTTTTTGTGCCCGCCCACCGCGGCGACCACGCCGCTGTGCTCACCGCCCTGCCCCGACACACGGCGCCCGATGCCCGCGCCGTCGCTGTCCGAGCGCTCTGGCGTATCGGCCACCACGCAGCGGCCTCTCGCGAGCTCGAACGCCTCGGCCCCGAGCTCTCGGCCCCGCCTCCTGGCGCCCCCGGCGGCGAGGTCCTCGCGCTGGCGATGCTGTGCCGCCCCGCTCCTGGCCAGCTTGAAGCCAGACTCTCCCGTTGCACCACCCATGGGGAGGCCGCTGACACCTGGTCTGACGCCGCGCTGCTGCACCTCCGGCACGGGCGTTGGCGCCTCGCGGTCGCCGCCACCCGGGCCGCGCTCTCCGCCTGCCCCGACCACCTCGAAGCCCGGTACATCGACCAGTTCATCCGCGAGGATCGCCCGATCGCCAAACTCATGCCCAAGCCGGGCGCCGCGCTCGACCGGCTGAGCCCCCGCAGCTACGACCTGACGATGCTGTCCCTGTCCAGAGATTTGGGCTTTCTCTCTCCCCTCCGGCTCTCGCTCCGCCTCACCGAGCTCAGCCTCGGCCCGCGCCCGACCCCGGCGACCGGCCTGGCGCGCCTCGTCGATGCCGGCGTGCCCCAACTGTTCTTCGACGATCCGGCCGCATACGCCCAGCTCCCAGCCATCCACCCTGCGGTCGACCGTGAGCTCGACCTCTCCCGGGCGACGCTCTTCGCCCCGCGGCACGACGTCCACTTACGCCAGGATCCTCTCGCGAAGCGCCCGCCCACCGCGGCAGACGCGCGGGCTACGCGATTGTCGCTGGCGTCGTGACCGCGCCGAGCGCATCGAGCAAGGCACGTAGTTCTTCGGCCACCGCAGCTGCGCGCCCCGGCAGGCTACGGCTTCCCCACACCACCGACAGGGTCTCGCGTGTCCTGGGGCCGGTCTTCGTACGCAGCCCGTCCTTGACCGGGCCGCCGCACGGGCCCTCGGAGTCCCACAAGGAGATCAAGCCGCCAACCTCAATCTCCTGCCCCGAAGCATTGAACACGTAGCGCGCGCCCGCCTGCCCGAGCGCGATCCGGAAGGGCGCCTCGGCGCGCTCCACGTCTACGACCGAGATGGGCAGGCCGCTCTCCAGACTCAGCACATTAATGAGGTCCACCGCCAGGTTGATGCTCCCCAGCGTGCCCTCCCCCGCCGCACGCACGAGGTACTCCGACGCCGGTTTGCTCCGACCCGAAGGCTTGAATCCGCCGACCCGCAACATCGCCCGCACCGCCGCGTCCACCTCGGGGCGCGGCGCGGGCACTCGGGCCAGCCGCTCGACCGCCGCCGCGGGTGTCTCCATCTCGCCCAGCTCCGCGGGAAAGCGGGTAAAAAAGCAGCTGACCTCG
>CANKTH010000056.1 GCA_947486185.1 Deltaproteobacteria bacterium | reverse complement strand
TTGTCGTAGGGACCCTGGGCCTCCTGGCCGCGGGGCCGAGCCCGTCCTGCGGCGGTCAGAACCCTATACGAAAGCCGCCTGCAAGCGGCGGCACCGGGGCAGTGCGAGGCACGGTCGTCGTGCCCTGGCCGGAGGACACCGGTGCGGGCGGGGTGGACAGCCCCCCCAACGACTCCCCACCTTCGGAGTCGTCCCCGTCGGAGTCGACGCCTTCCGAGAGCGCTACGGTCGAGGAGGTGCCCGAGTGTGAGGCGCAGTCCGACGCGCTGCCCAAGAGCTGCGAGCCCACCACCTCGGCCGGCGAGGGGCCCTTCTACAAAGAAGGCTGTCCTGAACAGAGTAATATGAACGTGGATGGCGAGGTGGGGACGCCGCTGATCGTCCATGTGCGTGTTCTGGACGGCGCGTGTCAGCCGCGCCCCGGAGTGCGCGCCTACGTGTGGCACGCCCGCCCCACGGTGTTGACCTACGACGAAGAGGGCTATCAGGCGCGCGGCAACGCGGTGACCGACGCGGAGGGGCGCCTGTGTTTTTCGACGCTTTTTCCAGGAGTCTATACGGACGTCGCGTCGGGCCTGGATCTGCCGGCCCACTTCCATTGGCGTTTTGTCCTGCCCGACGGGACGCTGTTCACCACCCAGTTCAACTTCGAGGGGGACCCGGCGCTCGAGTACACATTCCACGCCGAAGACCTGGTGATGACGCTCGAGAGCGTGCCGGGCGGCCTGCTCATCCGTAAGGACATCATCATCCCCTGAAAGGTGGCGGTGCCCGCCCGTCAAGCGTCGGCCAGGGCGCTCAGCGAACGGCCGCCTCGCCCGCGCCGCGGCTACAAGGCCCCACAGGCAGATTGCATCTTTTTCTATTCGCGGAATAGAATACCCACGTACTGGTTATTTACGCGACGCGGCGCGTCCGCCCTGGCGCGCGCCCACTTGACATGGCAAGAGTACGGGTCGGCCCGTTTGGGGGGAACCATGCTGAAACTTGTCCTCCGTGTCGCTTCGACCTCTCTCGTCGTCATCGGCGCAGTCACGCTCGCCCACGTTGCTACGCCCGCGGTGGACGCCTCGGTCGCGGTTCCGCCGCCCGGCGCGGGTGGTGCCACTCGCCTCGCCGCGTCCATCGCTCCCTTTGCGGTCGGTTCGATCGCAAACGCTACCGCTTCTGCGGCCCCGCCAACGGTCGAAGTCTCCGGGTTGGCCAACCGCGAAGCCGGATCGGCCGTCGCTCAAGGGCCGGTTGGGTTGATCACCGCCGGTCGGGTGGCGCCGACCCTCAGCGTGTCGGCCGGTCCAGGCCGCCGCCGCGGCGCCCCCTCCGACCAGTACAGTCCAGCCGACCGAGCGCCGGGCGAAGCCTGGAGCGTGCCCTCGTGGTTCATCGGCAACACCGACATCCACGCGCTCGTCGCCATGGACGGGCGGGGTGCGGCATCTGGGCCTTCTTCAGTACGTTCACGCTCGGTTTTTGTGTACGACCTCGATCGCGAAGAGGTGCTCTACGCCCGCGGCGCCGACACGGTCCGGCCGGTGGCGTCGATCACCAAGCTGATCTCCGCCCTGGCGTTTGTGTCGGCCTCGCCCGACCTCGACCGGGAGGTGTGTATCGGGGCGGAGCAGTACCCTACGCGCTCCGGCGCACGAAGCCACCTTTCAACCGGCGATTGTATCACCGGCTGGGACGCGCTGGGCGCGGCGCTCGTCGCCTCCGACAACCGTGGGGCCTACGCGCTGGCGGCGGCGGCCGGCATGGGTGTGGACAGCTTTATCGAGAGGATGAACCAGGTCTCCGCCGACCTGGGCCTCGAGCAGAGCAGCTGGGCGGACCCCTCAGGTCTCGAAGACGAGAACCTCTCCACCGCGCGAGACATCGCGCGCGCTACGGTCGCGGTAGCGAGTCACCCGCTCCTCGCCCAGGTAGCGTCCGCGCAGATGTGGGACGTTCATCGGAGCAACAAGGCCAATCCCCGCCGGCTCTACTCCACCGACCGACTCGGCGCTCGTGAAGATCTCATCGTTCATACTGCCAAGACCGGCTACACCGACACCGCGCGGTACTGCTTCACCACGTTGGTGGAGACCCGAAGCGGTCAGCGGCTCGTCGTCACGCTGCTCGGGGCGGAGGGCAAGCTGACCCGGTGGGCCGACGTGGACCGCGTGCTCCGTTGGGCCGACGGGAACGACGATGAAGACGGCGTCGTCGCCAACTGAGCGAAGCGCCAACGGCGAACTGATCGGCGGGCTGCCGCCGCAGCCGGCCGGAGCGGCGGCCTCCCTGCGGACCGGATAGCCGGCGACGATGGAAAAAACCCCTGTGTTCCTCGTGGCCGGCTTCCTTGGCGCTGGCAAGACCAGCACGCTCCGGCACGCGCTGGCGACCCTGCCGGGCACGAGCGCCATCCTCGTCAACGACTTCGGTGAAGCGGCGATCGACGCAGGTATGTTGAGCGCCGAAGGCCCAGGGATCCCCGGTGTGCTTCGGGTGCTCAACGTCGCGGGAGGCTGCGTCTGCTGCACCGCCCCGGAGGGTCTCCTTCCGGCGCTGGAGAGCATGCTCGAAAACCTACGGCCGGACCGTATTTTCATCGAGCCGTCCGGGCTTGCTCGCCCCCAGGACCTGCTCGACATGGTTGGCCGGAGCTCGCTCCGGGGCCGCCTGGCTTTCGGCCCGGTCGTGGTGGTGCTCGATGGTCGTCGCCCGATTCAGCACCCGCTTCTTGAAGAACAGCTCGAAGCTGCCGATGTGGTAGCGATCAACTGGGCGGACCAGTGTGAGCCTGCCGCCCTCGCGGCCCTCGAGGCCGAGCTCACGGCCCGCTCGCCCGCGCCGCTCCGCGTGACGGTCACCCAGCACGGGGCCCTGCCCGCTGAGGCCTGGTCGTGGCCGGAAGACGCGGGGCTGCGGCTTCGAGTGGTGAAGCAGGAGAAAGCTCCCTCCACCCAGGGATTTGAGGCGCGCTCGGCCGTACTGCCCGCAGACCGACGTTTGGCCTTCGACCGCGTCAAGGTGCTCCTGGCGGACCCGGGTATCGTACGGTTCAAGGGGCATCTTTCGACCGACGCCGGCTGGATGATGCTGGAGAAGGCGGGAGGCTCGCTCCAGAGCCGGGCGACGGCGTGGCGGCGCGACAGCCGTTGGGACTTGATCGCCGAAGCCAGCGTGGAGATCGATAGGATCCAGGCGCTGCTGATCGCCGCCCTGGCCGAGACCGAGGGCGGGGTTGGGCTCTCGCGCGTGGACCAGGATGGCCAGAGCGAGCACCTGACCCGGTCGGACTTTGAGGCGATGCCTGGCCAGATCCCAGACGTCTCCCTGCTCTTTCCCGGGCGGGTCGGCCGCGCCGTGCCGCTGAGCGCGGTGTTGGGGACCCCACCCGAAGGCGCTCGTTTCTTGATGGTCGCGCGAGATGGAATGGTCTCCGAGCCTGCGCCACCCGAGGCGGCCGGCGAGGCGGTGCTGGTGTACGCCCTCGGTGACGCGGAGCTGCCGGTCAAACAGGGCGGGCCGCTACGCGTGCTGTCCGCCGGGCGCTCATGCGCAAACATCAAGGATCTGATTCGTATCCGTTGGGTGTAGGCGGCTCGCCCCCGCGGAGCACGTCTACCGCGCGCTGGCTCCCATGGCGGGCGCGTAACCAGTGTTGCGCCTCGTCCACGTCGGGCAACCTCCCCGTGACGGCGCTGTCATCCTCTGGATCAAGCACGATCATCGCCGCCTCCGGCACGCCACCGCAGCGGCTCCCCAGCGTAGGCAGACCCCGCGCAGCCGCCTCGAGCAATGTGATGCCAAGGCCCTCTGCGCCGCCGCCGTCCGGGTCGGCCTCGGAGAAGAGCGCGACGGCGCGGCTACCGTGCCAGGGGATCGCCTCCGGCGCGAGCCTCCCGGTGAACTGAATATCTCCGCCGAGTTCTTTCGCGAGCGCCTCGAGCCGGGGACGCTCCGGGCCGTCACCGACCACGGTCACCGGCCAGCCCCTCCGGTGCCCCAGCCGGAGCACACGATCCACACCTTTTCCTGGAACCAGGCGCGCGATCGTGAGGAGTCGCGGGCCGCGCCGCACCGGCTCGACCGGGTCGATCGGCATCGGCAGACGCGTCCACCGGCGGCCCAACAGCCCGCCGAGGTACGCCGAGACCGGCAGCAGGCGCGCGGCATCGAGCACGCGCTCGCGGCCAGAGAGCGGCGGGGGACGTGTCAGATCAGAGCCGTGAAAGCTCACCGACAGCTCCGCGCGGCCCAACAACCACAGGGCCAGCGGCCAGGTGGCTGCGAGCACGCGGTCCCCGTCCTTCAGGCGGGGCGCTACCGACAGACGGGCCCAGAGCGGGGACCAGCGCCGCCACGAGCGCCCCCACATCGGCGTGAGCGGGTAGGGGAAGTCGGCCGGAGACCGACCTTCGAGCGCACGATCACGTGTATGGACGCGGACCGGCTCGCCCGCGGCCAGGAGCGCCCGCGCGATGCCGCCCGCCCAGGTGGCGAGGCCCCCGACCTGGGGCGGATGATCGGTGGTGACCAGGTGCCAGGTCATCGGGCCAGGGGCAGCACCCTGAGGCGGGCGAGCACTTCGTCAAGCACACGCTCGACCGGGAGCTGACGTAGACAACGGAGTCCGAAAGGGCACCATTTCCGATAGCACGGGCCGCACCACACTGGCGGCCCCACGAGCGGCTGACCGACCCCTGTACGCGCGGGGTCGGTCGAGCCGTGCAGCACCAGCGGTTCAACACCGTTCGCCGCAGCAAAGTGGGCGATGCCGCTGTCGTTGCTGACGACCACCCGCGCGGCCCGCAGCAGCGCGCCCAACGCGGGGAAGGGCAGCGCCGGCAACAGAGGAAAATCCCTGGTGATCGCCGCGATCGACGCGGCCTCGCCCGGGCCGCACACAAACACGGCCGGCACCCGCGCCGCGCGCAGCGCCAACGCCAGCTCGCGGAAGTAGGGCCAGCGCACGGTGGGGGAGGGGCTCCACGGGTTCAGCACCACAAAACCAGCCTCCAACCCGGCTGGTGCCGCTCCGCCTCCTTCGTAGCGCGGGGCCCCCGCCACATCGAGCCCGAGCGCCCGGCCGACCCGCTGGTACTCCTCCCGGCGGTGCTCCGCCGGGACCACGGGCAGCGGCGTGGTCAACAACCAGCCGCGACGGGCGTGCGCCACACCCACCCGGCGCGGGAGGAAGCGCCAGCGAAACGCAGCGCCAAAGCTTGGTTTGAGGAGCACTCCCACGTCGGCGTCAGGCCGACTCTCGGGCGGGAGTCGCGGAACGCCGGGGAAGAGCGAAGAAGCCCAACCCGGTCCGTGAACCACGACCTGACCTGGATTCGCGGCCAGGAGCGCACGTATCAGCGGCTCGGCCATCACACCGTCGCCGAGATGGTCGGGCCCGCGGACGGCAATACGGGGAGAATGCGTAGCCTACTCCTGCACAATAGCGACGTGGTTCGCGCGGGTCAACACCTCGATCTTCTGCCCGTCTTCTGCCTCCACAACGTCGGTGTTCTGAAAGCCGACGTAGAGGTTGGTGATGTCCACATCGAGGAACTCCGACATCAAGCTCCAGACAGCATCGTCGATGGTGAAGCTCTCACTGCCGGTGGTCAGGCAGGTGACCGACTCCATGAGGTTGCCCCCCTGCTCGCGGCGCACCTGCACGTAGCTCTCATCCCAGCTTCCCGCGTTCCAATTCACGCGCGTCTCATCGCCGAAGGCGATGCCGACGGTCGCGTCGAGGCCAGCTACGTGCACCGCCTCCAGCTCCTCAGGCGCCGGGGTCGAGACGCCGGAAAAGACGCCTGCTTCGTCGATCGTGGTGCCCTCCCCCTGCACGTCCGCGATGATCTTGCAGGTGCGCTGGTTGGCGAACACGTCGTCGAAGTAGAAGCCGGTCGCCGTCTCGGCGAGCACGCCGCTGATGTCCACCCCGGCGACCGTGCCGTTGGTCCATGTAGGGGCGGAGGCGCCGTCCAACTCGTGGGCGCCAGCGCCGGCGTCTTGCGGAAAGAGGTCGAGCGAAGCCGAACACCCCGAAGCAGGCAGCCCCCGGGGTGCGAGGTTGTCGGGCGCGTACTCCAGCGAGACCAGGTAGGAATACACTCCGGCGTAGGTGCCAAATCCGTCGTCACACTCCCAGGTGTAGAGGTCGGCGATGAGCCGGGCGTCTACAGCATCCCCGCCGCCAAGCGCGATTTTACCGCTCTCGCAGCCGACGAGCAGCAGAACGGAGAGGAGGTGAGGTTTCATCGGGAGCTCCACGAGGACGGCGTTTGTCGCCCTCACCGGGATCGTAGCGGTCTCGGCTTGCCAACGGCCACGCCCCGTGTAAATAAAGTGTGCCGCGGGGGCGTGGCGGAATGGCAGACGCGTCCGATTCAAAATCGGATGGGAGAAATCTCTTGCCGGTTCAAGTCCGGCCGCCCCTATGTCGCGGATGAACCCGGGTACTGCCCCCAGGTTTGATCCCAGGACGTGCCGTGCCCCGCCACCTCCCGCTCGTGCTCGTCATCGCGCTCCTCGCCGTCTCAGCCTCCGGCGTGATGGTCGTGGCGGTGGATGGGGTCCACCCCGTTGTGTTGGCGCTCGGACGCACCGCCCTGGTGGCGCTGCTCCTGATCCCCGGATTACGCCCCATCGCCGTCCCGGATCTGCTCCGTATCGGTCTCGCGGGACTGTGTCTGGCCGCGCACTTTGTCACATGGTTCATGTCACTCGAGACCACTTCGGTGATGCGCTCGACGCTGCTCGTCTGCCTGAACCCCGCGTGGGCTGGCCTCCTCGGCTGGTTTCTGCTTCGGGAGCGGCCCCAGCAGCGCTTCTGGTACGGCCTTGCCGTCGCGCTCGTCGGCGTGCTCGTGCTCGCCAGCGGGGGCGACGGTAACGAAGGCAGCTGGCGCGGAGACCTGCTCGCTACACTCGGCGGCATACTGGCGGCCGCCTACTTCGTGCTGGGACGCTCAGTACGCGCCCGAGTGGGTATAGGCACCTATGCCTGCCTCGTGTGCGCGTCAGCGGCGGGCGCCCTGGGTCTCGCGACGTGGGTCCTCGACCTCCCGGTGTTGGCGGGCCTGGACACCCGCAACAGCCTGCTCATCGTGGGGCTCGCGCTCGGCCCGCAGCTCCTCGGACACAACGGCTTCAACTACGCCCTCCGGTGGTTGCCCGCGTCGACCGTCGCCTCAGTCGTCCTGCTCGAGCCCGTGGGGGCGACGTTGCTGGCCTTCCTCCTACTCTCCCAGGTGCCCACCCTGGCCGGGATCCTCGGAGGCGTTCTGGTGCTGGCGGGTGTGCTCCACGGCGCCCGCGGCCAGTGAGAGCTGCGGCCGCTCGACCTCGTGATAAATACGTAACAAGGCTAACAACATCGCCATCAGCGTGGGCCCGACCAGCACGCCGATGAGCCCCATCGTGCCCAGCCCGCCGAACACGCCCAAGAAGATCAGCAGGAGAGGCACGTTGGACCGCCCGCGCACCAGGAAAGGCCGGATGAGATTGTCCACCGACGAGGTGAGCACCAACGACCACAAAACGAGGAAGATCGCGGCGCCCATGTGATCCTGGGACACCAGCAGCACGGTCAACGGTCCCCAGACCAGGGCCGTCCCGACTAGCGGGATGAACGCCAGCACCGAAGAGATCATGCCAAACAGCATCGGACGCTCGACACCCGCCAGCGCGTAGCCGAGCCCCGCCACCAGACCCTGGACAGTCGCGCAGACCACGCCTGCAAACACCACATTTCGCGCGAACGCGACAAAGGTGCTGTAGAGCCGCTCGAGGTGCTCCGGCTCGAGCGGGCTCACCTCCAAAACCCAGCGCCCTGCCTTCACCCCGCGCGAAAACACGCTGTACACCGCCACAAAGAAGATCACCACATGCAAGACGAGCTGCGCGGTGACCCCCAACAACGACGGCACCTGCTCGGTCAAAATGTGGCCGACGCTCACCGCGGCGTCGGTACCGAGCGTACGGACCGTCGCCGACACGACCTCAGGCACCCCGGTAGCCTCCGACAACCACGCCGCGCCGGGGTTGCGGTCGAGCTGCCGGAGCGTCGTATCCAGGCGTCCACCGCCGATCTGTTCGCCCACGAGGTTGAGCAGGACCCCCACCTCACGCGTCGCTACGAACAAGAGCGGGCCCGCGGGCACCACGACACCGACCGCGAGCAGCAAGGTGGTGAGAAACGCCGCGAGCGGCTCTCGTCCACGACAGCGCCGTAAGGTCCACTGGTAGAGCGGCCAGGTCAAGACGCAGGTTACACCCGCGATCAACAGCGCGTCGAGGTACTCGCGCACCAGCCAGAGCGCCAGTGCGATCACGACCAGCACCAGGGTGCGTAAGGCGTGTGGGCTACGCGACATGAGTCGGCCTGCGGCGCTGAATCAGGGGACCAAGGCGATGATCTTGTCCAGATCAGCCTGCGCCACCGTAAACGAAGGACCACCGACCTCCTCGCGCGCGACCCGCCGCCCCTCGCCCGTGACTCCACCAAAGACCACCGTGCTTCGTTTGTCGCCTTCACCCAGCGTCACGCTTCCCCAACGCTCGGCCGACGCCTCGACCCCCTGTGAACGATCCGCCGCGACCGCCTCGATCGCCGAGAGCAGCGCGTCACTCGCCGAAAAAGCCGTGCCCGTAGCGTCCGACCATGCGCCCTCCTGACTCTTCAGCGACAAGGACTTGCCGCCGAGTGAGAGCTCGATCGCGTCGAGCGAGTAGCGCGGTACGGGTAGGAGCTTTTTGCTGGTCCAATCGTCAAAACGAATCAGCTCGGCGATTCCCTCACCCAGACGCACCTGCGCGCCTTCCACCTTCGCTGCATCGCCCTCACCCAGGGTCAAGCTCCAGGTCTTGGTCTCGTCCTCCACCGTGATGCTGCCTTGGGCCGGGTCGAGGCCCAGCGAGGCCGGGCTCGCCTCATCCTCGAAGCTGCTGACCTTCAGCGTGCTCGCCTTGGACAGCCAGCCGCTCACCGTGTTCTCGTCGGCGCGCGGGCCCTCATCGCCGAGCCACCACCCGTGATCGTCCTTCCGCAGCGTGACCGTCTGCCCGCCCTTCTCGATCCGAACGCGGCGCGCCGCGAACGATGAGAAGGACCACACGTCCTTGCTCCGGAAATCGTCCGGCGTCCGCTGAACGAGGTCCGCGACCCGCGACGACAACAAGTGGACCTTGCCGCCGGCCTCTTCCTGTGCGTAGCTCCGGTAGCCGATCGGCGCGTCCTTACCGATCAGGATCGAGAAAGACTTCTGGCCGGCGTAGAGCTTGATGCTCGCCCGCTCCGATTCGCCAAGGCCAAAGGACTCAAGCTCGCCGTCCAGCGCACGCTCTTCGATCCGGAGGGTGTTGAGCCGCTCCACGAGCTCCTCGGCGCGACGCTGGGCGACGGTGTACTCCTTAGGTGCCACCATCTTCCAGGTTGAATCAACCTTTTCAAGTGTAGTCTTGACGCCCTTGGCCTCGAGTTCGATCCGCGTGACATCTTTGTCTTCGTAGTCGAAGAGGTCTCGGGAGGCGGGAGCGTCGAGATCGAGATCGTCTGCGTCGGCGCTGGACTTATCGTCGAACACCACGAGCGCCACGAGCGCGAGGAAGACGAGGGTGAGGGCGGTGAGGATCTGGTTCTGGCGTTCCACGGAGGTACCCTGCTTGACGGCTGCGGCCGGGTGCGTATCCTCCGCGCCGTCAGCGAGGCGAGTGAATGAGCGTCGATGAGAAAAAAGAAGACGGGGAACAGGAAGCCGAGGCGGCGGTCGAAGAGACGGCTGCGGCCGACGACGGCGCCGAGCGCGACTCGAATGACGAGTCCGACAGCGGCTGGCACAAGCCCAAGGCGGCGGCGGCTCCCCACGACCCAGTCCCCGGTTTGGAGGCCGAGGTTCGGAGCCTGCGTGCGGCGCTCGCCGACAGTGAGCAGCGCGCGAACGAGCTCGAGGGTCGCCTCCGGCAAGTGAGCACCGCCTGGCGGCAGAAATCCGAAGAAATCGAGAACACCAAGGACCGGCTGGCCCGGCACGCCCAGGTGCAGGAAGAGATCCGGCGGGGTGAGGTGGTCACGACGATCTTTGAGCCCGTCGAGAATCTCAACCGTTCGATCGAGGCTTCTTCGGGCCTGCCCCTTGAGACCCTCGCCGGTTTGCGTATGGTTCACGCCGAGTTCATGACCGCGCTCAACCGGCTCGGCCTCCAGGAGGTCTCGGCGACCGGCGGTCCCTTCAACCCCAACGAGCACGAGGCGATCGCGACCATGCCCGTGACGGACAAACGGATGGCGGATGCGGTGGTCGCCGTCGTCTCCACGGGGTACCGAATCGGGAACCGTCTGATTCGCCCGGCACGGGTGGTGATCGGCGCGATGGCCGAAGAAGCCTGAGCGTCGGTGCCGACCGCGCTCGTGGGGGCTGGGCATCCGAGGACTTGATGGCGCTATGGTTGGAAGTAGACATAGAAGGACGCATTTTGCGCCAGTCGGACGAGATGGAAGCCGTGTGCGCCTCCTTCGATCCTCCGCTGACGAGCCTCGAGCGCGTGCTGCCGCAGCGTCCCGATCTCCAGGCCGCGGTGCTCCGCCAGGCAGGACATTTGCGGCTGGGGCTTGGCCACGGCCCTAGCCGTGCACTTTTCGACGTCGACGTCTCGGCCGCGGCCCGCGGCGCCCGCCTCAGCCTGCGAAACGCTTACGCTGAGACCGACGAAGCGACCCTTGGACGGTTGCTCCTGCGCTTCGTCCGCGCGCACCCCGACTCCACCGTGCTCACCGATCCCGACGGAGAGATCATCTGGTGCGATCCCTCTTTCGAAGCGCTGGTCGGCTACGGAAAACCTGAGCTTGTCGGCCGCTCATTCGAACTTCTCTACGCCAGCCCCCTTGACGAGACCGAGCGGCTCCGGCTGTGGCGCCACCTATTAGCGGTGGGCACGGCCTCGGCGCGAAAGCTCCTCCGCCGCTCCGACGGAGTGGAGATCCCCGTCCAAATCTCGCTCGCCGCGATCTCCGAAGAGGGGCGTACCATCTGCCATGTGGCGATGATGCACTCTGCATCCCGCGACACGGAGCTGGAGCGGCTTCGCCGTGCGAGCGCCGCGGGCGACATCGCGGGTCGGCTGAGCGCCAGCTTCGCCCATCGGTTGAACAACCTCGCGGCCGAGATCGTGGGGCGATGCGAAGCCGCGCTTCTCAGCGAAGACGCCGCCTCCGCAGGGACCTGTATCGACGCCGTGTTGAAGCTCGGAGCCGACCTCGGCGGGCTCGGTCAACGAATGCTCTCGCTCTCTTCAGGCGTCGCGTTGAGCGGCCCGACCGATCTCGGGCAGGTCGCGCGTGAGATGAGCGAGCTGGTCTGGCTCTTGGAAGGCACGCCGCCGACGGTGTGCAGCCTCGACGCGGGTCCGTGGATCGACGCGCCGGCGGCTATCGTCCACCGGGTCGTGTTCCAGCTCCTGCTCCGCACCCTGGACGCAGGTGTAGCGGCCGGGTCCATCTCAATCGAGGCGATGGAGGAGTATGGGGAGCCGCTGCTCCGGATCCGTTACGCTCCCAGCTCCAGCGAACGCGCCGTTCTACGTTGGTTGTTGCCCGACGGCACGGTCACCGGACCGATGCTCAACGAGCTCTGGGAGTACACCCGCGGCAGCGGGCTTCGCCTCTACCATGAGGAGATTCGGGACGGCACGGTCGCGATCTGCCTCGGGGGGCGCGCCGCCAGCCGGGCCGAGTCTCACCCACCCGCGCGGACCAACCGCGAGGCGCACGGCCATCGGGTGATTGTCGTCGAAGATAACGTAGGTGTGAGAGAGGTTTTTGAACTGACGCTGAGCTCCCTCTTCGACGAGGTGGTGACCCTGGCCGACGGCGGCCGGCTCATGGAGGAGGTGGCGGGCGGCGCCGATCTCGTGGTGCTCGATCTCCGGCTCCCGGGCCGTGACGGCGTGTCACTCCTTCGTGAGCTCCAAGAAAAATGGCCGGACCTGCCCGTCATTGTCGTAAGTGGCGGCGCTCCTGAGGCCGAGGTGCGCTCGGCTACGAACGCGGGCGCGCGGGCCGTGCTCGCGAAACCCTTCCTTCCGAGTGAGCTTCGGATGCAGGTCGCGCGGATCTTGTCGTAGTTGACCACGGCTACGCTACACTCACGCTATGCCGCTCCTCCTGATGCTCCTGGCCTGCTCCGACTACAACTTCGGCGACCTCAAGGATGACCCGGAAGGCGACGACGACGACGACGAGGAGAACGCCGAAGAGGACGTGCCGGAGGACGACACGGGCAGCCCCGCGACCGACGACACCGGGCCCTCCGCTTGCGACCTTCCCCCGCCGGCGGGCGGCTCGGTGCCGATCCTGGAGGCCTGTGAAGGCAGCATCCCGGTGACCATCGTAGACCCCTGGAACCTCGGGGTTGAGTGGGAATTCGACAACGGCGGGCTCGGGGTGATCGTCATGCCCGCGGTCGGCAACCTCGACGATGACGATGGGGATGGGGACGTCGACGCCGACGATCTCCCCGACATCGCCTTCTCCGAGTGGAGCGGGGGCCTGATGGCGATCTCCGGCGATGGGAGCCGCGTATTGTTCCGTACCGCGGGATCCTACAACGGCAACGCCGGCGTCACCATCGCTGACGTCACGGGAGATGGCTACCCCGAGGTGATCGCGCTCCAGACCAGCGGTCGGGTCGCCGCGGTCAACGCCAGCGGCACCGTGATCTGGACCTCGCCAACCGGCGCGATGGCCTACTACCCCCAACCGACGGTGGCCGACCTCGACAACGACGGCACGGCCGAGGTGATCTTCGACATCTACGTCATCGACGGCGTCACCGGCGCGATCGAGGGGACCTTGGGCTCCAGCCTCTCGACCTCCTGGCGCACGCCCGTGGTCGCCGACCTCGACATGGACGGGACGCGCGAGATCCTGCTCGGCAACGTGGTCTATGCTCCGAACGGCAGTGTATTGTGGACCAACGCAGGCTCCGGCGCCGGAAACTTCGCGGCGGTCGCCAATATTGACGCCGACCCCCAAGCAGAAGCGCTGTTTGTCTCGGGGAGCGAACTCTTGATTTACGAGAGCGACGGCCGACTGATCCGGCGCGTGCGGATCTCTGGCTCCAACCCAGGCCCACCCGCCGTAGCGGACTTTGACGGCGATGGCGCCGTAGAAATCGCGATCCCCGCCAATACGACGCTCTCCTTGTACGAGATGGACGGCACCCGCGTCTGGGAGAGCCGGATGCAGGACAACTCGGGCCTCGCCGGATGTAGCGGCTTCGACGTCAACGGCGACGGCGCCTACGAGGTTTTATTCGCCGACGAAGAGGCTTTTCGGCTCTATGACGGGCGCTCCGGTGCCGTGCTCTACGAAGGCTCCGACCACGACTCGCAGACCTTGTGGGAGTACCCGGTGATCGCGGACATGGACGGCGACGGGCACGCGGAGATCGCCGTCGCCTCCAACCTGTACCGGGGCGGCCAGCTCGGCGTCACGGTTTACGGCCACCTGGGCGGAGGTTGGCCCGCCAGCGGACCGACCTGGGGAACCCACGACTTTGCGGTCACCAACCTGGGGCCTGACGGCTCGGTACCAACGGGCGAGACCCCCTCGTGGCTCGTCCACAACGTGTTCCGGGCGCGCCCCTCGGTGGACCAACCCGGCGCGCCCGATCTGAAGTTGGAGGCGGGGGAGGTGTGCGTCAGCGGATGCCGGCCCAGCGATGAGGTTGAGCTCAGCTACCGCGTGATCAACCAGGGCGCCCTCGACGCGAGCGCCGCTACGGTGAGCCTGTACGCCCTGGTCGGCCCCGACGAGGTCTGGCTCGCCGAGCAGGCGGTGGCGCCGATCGCCGCGGGAGTCGCGGAGGTTGGTGGGGTGTTTTCATTGAGTTCGGCCGCGTTCGCGGGGGCCCGCGGCTACGTGATGCGCCTCGGCGGCTACAGCCACGCCGAGTGCGACGAGACCAACCACGAACTCCGCGTAGAAACGCCGCTTTGCCCATGAGAGCGGCGAAGAGCCCGCGCGTCACTGGGGGCTCCGGGCGTCAGGCGGGGCCCTCTCCCGCCTCGGTCCCGCAGCTCGGGCAGCTCACCCGGCTCGCGGCGTTGAAACGGCCGCCGCACGCGCGACACCGGACGACCTGCACAGGCCCGCTGGTGGTCTCCGTCGTGAGCTGAACCACCGCGTTGTGTACGCGGACCGTCGCCGTGATCGCGGCGTCGAGCACAGCGAGGGGATCGGGCAGATCGAAGCATCCTACGCCGACCGTCGCGTGGATCGCCTCGGGCTCGAGGGTCAGCTCCGCGAGCCTCAGGTTGGCCATCACGTCGCGGATCGGGCCGGCAACGGAGAGCGGCAGGACCCCCCAGGCCCCGAGCGCGGCCACGATGCCTCCTGGCGCGGATGGATCTGGATCTCCCTCGACAAACACCTCGGGGGCCACGAACACTCGCTGCCAACCGCGCGGGAGCTGATCGTCGTTGCTCATCCGCCCGGGTGCCTTCGCGGGGTCCCACAGTAGCCGAAGCGGCGCGAGCGGGTTGTGCCATCCCAAGCGCAGCTCCAGTCGAACGGTGGACAACACCATCCCCACCGGGCGCTGATGCAGGCGGCCCGACAGGGACACCGCGCTCGGAAAGGGGCCCCGACCCGCGCGGAGCTCCGCCGTCAGCTCCTCCAGCGACATCCCCGGGAAATGGCGCACGACGTCCCGGCCCAGCCAACGAAGGGCGAGAAACCGGGTCTCCTCGTCGGCGCCTGCGATCCGGCGCGTCCGCGCCGTCCAGGGCCCGGCGAGCCGCGCGATAGCCGCGGCCTTGGGATCGGCGTCGGGATCGGTCGCGGCGCGGGTCTCCAGGAGCGCGGCGTCGAGCACGTGCGCGAGCGCCAAAGCACGGCAAGAGGGGTCGGAGTCCGAGGCCAGGCGGCTGACCAGGGAGTGGGGGAGGGCGAGATGGGACGGCGTGACCGTATCCCAGCGTTCAAGCGCCATCCGCCGCACCTGCGGCTCGCGATCGGTGAGCAAGGCGCGGAGTTGATCGGCCGAGCGGCGGCTCATCATACGACGCAGCGCCGCCACGCGGAGCTCCACGGGGTGGCGCGACGCCGCGATCGTATGGATGAACGCCAGATCATCGACACGGGCCAGCGCGGCGACCCGGCGGGCGAGCGGGAGCTCCGACTGGGTCAGGGCCACAAGCAGATCGGGCCGATCGATACGAGAAATAGCCGAGATCGCCAGGTCGTCGTCGGCGGCATCGCGCGCCACCTGCGCCAGCATCTCGGGATCGACGACCGCCGAGAGCGCCTCGGCGCCGATCTCCGCCCGCGTGCGCGCGAGGCTCGATACAAGCTCCGAGGCCGGCGCAAGGCGCGCGGCGTCGCGGCGTACGTCCGCGCGGGGGTGGGAAACCGCCAGGAGCACCCGACCAGGCTCGCTGGTGAGGCCCAGGATCCCCGCCCGTTGTTCGGAGCTGAGCTCGCCCTCGAGCAGGGTGACGAGCGCGCGCCCGAGCGCCTCCGCGTCCACACCCAGGACCTGACGCGCCGGCGCCAGCAGCTTCTCCACCTCGGGTTGGACCTCAACGCCGAAACGGCTCCTGAGGTCGGGCATGCCCCCGAGCGCGCCGATAGCCGCGTCGCGTACAGCCCGTTCGGGCGCGCGCATCGCCGTCCACACCAGCGCCATCGCCGAGGGACAGCGCGCGGTCGCCGCGATCCGGACCCCCGGGTCGGGATCATTCAGTACGAGCCAGGTGAGCTCGACCGGGTCGAACAGATCGGCGATGGCCGCCCGGCGAGCGGCCGGATCGGCGCGACGAGTCGGGCGGCGGAACGCATCGAGCAGAGACACGTCGGGTAGCTATCCGTTTGTTCGGTAGCTTGCGCGCCTCCGGGGGGCCGAAACCCGGTTAGCGGGCCCGGAGTCGGCGGGCGCTTCCCGCCGAGGAGAGCAACCGTGGCATTGATTGAGATCACCGAACAGAACCTCAGCGAGCACCTCTCAAAAAACTCAACCTTGATTCTCGATTTTTGGGCATCATGGTGCGGTCCCTGCCGGAGCTTCGCCCCGGTGTTCGAAGCTGCCGCGACGCGGTACCCCGATATCGACTTCGGCAAGGTCAACACCGAGGCCCAGCAGCGACTCGCAGCCGAGTTCGGAATCCAGGCTATTCCCACGCTCATGGTCTTCCGCGAGAAGGTGCTGCTCTTCCAGCAGCCCGGCGCACTCACGGGCCCGCAGCTTGACGGTCTCATCGGGCAGGTGATGGCGTTGGACATGGCGAAGGTTCACGCGGAGGTCGCGGCGCACGCCCACGACCACTCTCATGACGGCGACCATGGACACTCCCACGATCACTGATGCCGCAGTGCGGGAGTCCTGCCCCACTTCCCCAACGCTGCTGTCGCGGCGCACCGCGTCGCGTCATGAACCTCGCGTAAGGGGGGAACGTGCCGTTCCTCCTGCCCTTCGGGCACCCCGCCGCCATCGGCGCCAACGCGCTGATGCCGTGGCGCACCGCGCTCACAGTACGGGGGCCGGACCTCGGGGACGCGCCACGAGCAACTTCACCGCCGAGGCCCTCCCTCGTCACACGGGGAGCGGCCGCGATCTCAGCGCCACCCCGGCCGCGAAGCTGCGATGAAGGGCCGGCTTGCCCGCGCGCCGTTCGCCGTGGTTCCCGCGCTGCTTTTGCTCGGTGGCATGGAGGGGCTCGCGCGCCTCGCCCCGGCGCCGAGTCCGTCCAGCCTCGTACACGCCGATGGCGGCGACCGAGCGATCCTGCTGGAGGGGAACCCTTATCTCGGTTGGGAGCTCAAGCCCGGCAGCCGTGTAGAAGCAGGCGGCGCCCTGGTGACCGTGAATCAACAGCGATTTCGGGGTCCCGACCGGCCAAAAAAGACGCGCGCGCGCGCCCTGGCGCTGGGTGACAGCAGCATCTACGGCTTTGGAGTCGCTGACTCGATCGTGTTCACGGGCCAGCTCGAGGATCGGTCTCCCGTCGATTTCGTGAACGGCGGCGTTCCCGGATACTCCTCTTTCCAGGCGCTCAACCTCCTCGCGCTCCGCGGCCTCGACCTCGACCCCGATCTGCTCATCGTCGGCACTTTGTGGTCCGACAACAACTTTGACAGCTTCGTCGATCGCGAGCTCCTGCTCGGCTCCGACGGCGTCAATCTGCGCTACGTGCTCAGCGCGCGGAGCGGCCTGCTCAACTGGCTCGAATATCTGGCGTTGTATCAACGCTCTTCGAGCCGATTCGGCAAGGTGGGCTGGATGACTCAGACCACTCCGGCAGGGCCAAGGCGGGTGCCGATTCAGGACTATGCTGCCAACCTCGCCCGTTTTTGTGAAATCATGGCCGAGCGCAAGGGTGGCGTGCTCTTCCTGATGTTGCCGAACCGTGAGGACCTGTCCCCCACGGTCAGCGCGCCTCCGTGGACCCCCTACCGGGAGGTGATGCGCCAGACGGCGACGGCCTGTGGGGCGCCCCTGCTCGATCTGCCTGCGCTATTCTCCGCCTCAGGCGCCAGTCCGAGCCAGATGTTCATGGACGAGATGCACCCCAACATCAATGGGCACACGCTCATCGCGCAGCAGCTGCAGGCGCTGCTCACCTCGCTTAGCTGGCCGGCCAGGCCGATCACCGTCCACGCCCCCGCGGCGCCAGTGGAGGTCGCCGACACCTTCGAAGGTCAGGCCGAAAAGTGGTTCGGGGGAGCCCGCAAATCGGGAAATAGCCCATCCGGGTCTGGCGGGGCGGGCCCGTCCCCCGGCCCGCACCCGCCCGGGCCCTCGCCCTCGGCACCCGCCCCCTCGCACACACAGCCGCCGCCCGGGCCGCCGCCCCATCCGACCACGGGGCCGACGCCGCCCGCCCCCCTATAGGCCGGCTCCGAACCTCTATCGTTGAACGAGGGTTTTACCGGTATCTGTGCGAGCGTCGTCCGACACACGCCTGCGCGGGACCGGCACGTCGAGTCCGCGCTGCGCCGCCGGACGTTCCGCGATCTCGTTCATCCAACGGCCCAGGTTGGGCAAGGGCTCGACTTACACCCCCGACCAGCGCCAGGTGCGCACCCAACACCAGTTCGCGATGTCGGCGATGGTGTAGTCGTCGCCGGCGAGGTACGGCGCCTCGCCCAGACGGCGGTCCAGCACTTCGAACAAACGCCGACTCTCGTTCTGGTAGCGATCGATCGCCGGCTGGTAGACCTCGTGCCAGTAGCGGGAAAACACATTGGCCTGGCCCATCATCGGGCCGACCCCCCCCATCTGGAACATCAGCCATTGCAGGGTCCGCGAGCGGCCCACCGGATCGGTCGGCATCAGACGCCCTGTCTTCTCGGCGAGCCAGATCAGGATCGCCCCCGACTCAAACACCACGACGCCGTCGTCGACGATGACCGGGATGCGACCGTTTGGGTTCATCGCTAGGAACTCTGGTCGCTTCTGCTCGCCAGCGCCCAGATCGATCGGGAACACCCGATAGGGCAGCCCCAGCTCTTCCAGCGTTACCGACACCTTCCAGCCATTGGGGGTCGGCGAGGTGTAGAGGTCAATCACCCGAACTACCGGACACCCAACGCGATCAGCAGGTTGGTAGCCGTGGTGCTGACGCCCCGGCTGACCGAGCTCCGAACAAGGAAGTCCGGGAGGCCGGTCACGGCGGTACGCACACGCAGGACGACCCGGGTGCCCGCGTCGGTGGACTCGACCGTCCACTCGGTGTCCATGTGGGTGAATGAGCTGCTCTCGACCAGCGACTCGCGCCAGCCCAGCGCAGTGCGACAACGTTGGGCGCGATAGTCCATCGTGGAGCCGCCAACGGCCTTGGCGCTGATGTTGAGCTCGGTACACGCGCCGGAGGTGGACCCCCGGGAGATCGAGGCAATATCGGGCGAGAGCGAGTGGGCGCGGATCGGATCAGCCAACAGCGCCTGAACCTCGGCGGGGGTGCAGGAGACGAGCATCTCCACGCGAACGCTGCCATCGGCGTCGACCGTAGGGGCCCCCATGGTACCCTGGGCTTTGTCTGCCGCGAACGCGGGCTGCGAGGCCCCGAGCGCCACGACCGCTGCCACCGCATATACGAGTCCAATCCGGTGAAGCCGCCTGCACATGTTCGCCCCCGCGCGACGCGATAGTAGCCCGACGATGGCGGTGCGTAAAGCTTTTCGCAGCGGAAATTCATGAACTCCCGCGCTTCTTCTGGCGAGGTCCCCGGCTCAACGGGCGCGCCGCTCGCCGACGGATTGCGGCAGGTCCTGTTCGGCGACACGCTGGAGGCCAAGGTCCGGCCTATCCCGCGCCCGAGCTACGCCGAGTCCGACTGGGATCAGCCTTCTACGCTGAGATTTACGGAGGTCCCCGAGCCGGGCAGGCCCCTGGGTCTACGCTTCACCCAGCGCGAGGCGCGCGAACGCGAGCCGCTGCCCACCGACCGGGAGCTCACCGACCCGCGCCGACTGGGCCGGCTCCTCCATGCCTTCGCCAACCACGAGCTGCAGGCGATCGAGCTGATGGCGTGGACCCTCCTCCGTTTCCCGGACGCCCCGATCGCCTTCCGGCGGGGGCTGCTCACGATACTAGGGGAAGAACAACGACATCTTCGCCTCTATCTCGGCCGCGTCACCGAGCTCGGGGTCACTCCGGGCGAGGTGCCGGTGAACGACTTCTTCTGGCGTACGGTCGCCGACTCTCCGACTCCGTTCGATCTCGTGCTCAGGCTCGGCCTGGTTTTCGAGCAGGCAAACCTGGATTTTACGCCTCACTACGCCGCGCGGCTCCGGCGCGTAGGCGACGCCGAGACCGCGGATCTGCTCGACCAGGTCACCGCTGACGAGGTGGGCCACGTCCGTCACGCCTTGTATTGGTTCCGGCAGTGGAAGGACCCGAGCTTGGATGACGTGTCGGCGTTTCGGGACGGTCTCCGGCTGCCGCTCTCCACTGCCCGCGCCCGGGGGCCCGAGCCCTCCCGAACGCTGCGGCGGGAGGCGGGGCTTGACGAGGCGCTGATCGACGCGGTGCTCCTCTCCGGGGAGGTCGCGGCGCGAGCCCCGACAGTATGGTACTTTCACCCAGGCTTTGAAGCGGATGAGCAACACCGTGAGCGGGGAGGGGAGGGACCGGCACCGGAGGACCGCGCCACGCAGGAGCTCGCGCGGGATCTTGCGACGCTACCTCAGTTTTTCGCAAGCGCCGGGGACCTCATCCTAGCGCCCGAGCCGTCGGCTCGCTGGCGGGCAGAGGCAGCGGCGGTCGGGCTGCCGCGCGTGGAGTTCATGCCACTTGAAACACTGCTCCGCGCCCAGGCGCGTGAGGGTCACGCCCGCCGGCTGGCCGGAGTAGCGCCTTGGGGCTGGTCGGCACGAAGCACCGAGGTTGCGAACGCGCTGGCTACACACCTCGTTCGGCCGGCGCCTGCGGCCTGGCGCGGCCCGGAGGGCGGCAAGCTGGCCCTGCCCGCGCTCAGGCGACAGTTGGGGCTGCCCGAGGGGTGCTGGGGCCGGGACGTGACGAGTGGTGCGGAGCTGGCGTGTGTGCGAGAGGAGCTTGGACTGGCCGGTTTTCGGGGCGCGGTGCTCAAGCCAGCCTGGTCCACCGCGGGCCGGGGGCAGGTCCGGATCGGTCTCGGGGACCCACCCGACAAGGCGATCCGCGCGCTCGCGGCCGGCCCGATGCTCGTGGAGCCGTGGTGGGAGCGGCTGGTAGACCTGTCCCTTCACTTCGACACGGTCCTGACGCCCCGGGGCACAACCCAGGTACGCTTCCGGGGCGCGGTCCGCTTCGTGACCGACGAGCGCGGCGCTTTCCGGTCGGTCTCGCTGGAACGAGCGGAGCAGGGGCTCCCGGAGGAGCTTCGAAGGTTCCTTTTTATGCCGTATGATCGCCTCGCAGCCGCGGCGCGGGAGCTCGCGGCGCTGTTGGCGCAGTGGCCGGGCACCGGTCCCGTAGGCATCGACCTCATGCTCGTGCGGGAGCCCGGCGGCGGGCTTCTGCTCCTGCCCCTGGTTGAGCTGAACGCCCGGTGGACCATGGGCCGGGTCGCGCTGGCGCTGCGGCCACGGCTCCACCCCAAGAGTCGCGGCTCCTGGCGCATCCTCACCCGGCGAGCCGCGGCACGTTCGGGGGTTTCGTCGCTCGCGGCCTGGGCCGAGAGCAACGCCGCGGGCATCACGCTGGAGGCGGGGCTGTGGCGCGAAGGCGTGTGGTGTACGCAAGACCCATCGTTAGCGGCGGATTTTCTGGGGGTGGCGGAGGTGATCCGTGCCGAGCCCGCTCGGAGTCCGGCTCACGGACAGATGGACGCTTCATCCAGGTGAAAACCGGCGCCCCACGCGCTCCCGAGCCGCGCTCCCGACCACGATCCGTAAAACTGGCCGCCGTTGTTGGAGAACTGCCCGCCGCCACTACGAATGTCCGCGCTGGCATAGCTGCCAGAGTCCATCACGAGGTCTCCTCCCAACATTCTGATCGAGAGCTGCGCCGGCTCGCCGTCGGTGTTGACCCAAGCCCCCCATCCAATCCGTACAGCTCCAGTCACGAACAGCTCGAGCCGCTCGCCTGGCGCGATCGTCACGGTCGCGCCGTCGATCGCGAGGTCCCCCTCCACGAGGACGGTGATCGATCGCAGGACCTCCACGGCGCTCCCGTACTCGACCGTGAATCCCGTGACGCTCTGATCGGCGTCGAGCCTCAGCGTCTCGCCCCAGCTCGCGCGCAGGGGCGCCGTCCCGGCTGGGAGCCCCGGGGCCACCGGGGTCTCAATCGGCACCGGCGCGGCCAAGACTTGGACCGCCCCGCTGACGCTGCCGCCCCAACCGAAACAGGCCGCGGTTGCGGGGTCGGCACCCGCGCCAATCCACACGTCCCCCGTCACCACGCCGCCGATGTTGGCTGCGCAGCTCCCCGCCGCGTTGACCGCGATCATCGACGGTTGTTGCGAGTTGGCGCCCCCGTAGCCGCCGAGCGCCGAGCTCCAACCATCCACCTGGGTACCCTCCGCGAGGGTGAGCGCCTCTTCCGCCACGAGCCCGTAAGCGGCGCAGGGCGTGGTCGTCGTGCCAGGATCGGTAGTATCGGTAGTATCGGTGGTATCGTCGGTGCCCGTGGAATCCGTCCCCGTGTCGTCGGCGGGCACGCTGTCACTTCCGTCGGTGCCCGTGTCGTCCACAGGCGTCGAGTCGGTGCCGGCGGCACCCTTGTCCTCGAGCGCGATCGCCCCACTCTCGCACGCAGAGGGAATCAGGAGGCTGAACAAACGAAGCCGCATACTGCCTTCTATGTCGGCTCGGGGGCCGAGCGCAACCGCCGACCGGCGGAGGCCAGGGAGCTACCATGGAGCTACCAGGGCGCGGCCACCCCGTTCCAGGTGCGTACGGTATCACCCGAAGGAAAGCCGATGATCACCTCCCGGACCGTGGAGTTGTTGTACGGCTGCGGTTGGTAGAGCGTGTCCGCCCGCCAACCGTCGATACCGGAGCCCCAGCGGGTCCCGTGGCCATACGCCGTATAGTTACCGGGCTCCACCATCCTCACGACCGCGTTGTCCGCTGCCGCAACCCGATAGAGCCCGCTCGTCACGTAGTCGGCCACATAGATGTTCCCACATGCGTCCACCTCGACCCCGTCGTGCCACCCCGCGCCTACGCCGCTGGCCAGCACCTGGGGCTCGCCGACCGGGTTGAGGTCCGCGTCGAGGTCCACGTAGTAGAGGTCGCCGCGTCCGATGGTCCCGAGGTACAGGCGTGTGCTGTCAAGGTTGAAATTGAGGGAATGAACGCTGGTCCCCCGCCCAATCTGTTGGAGGAGCGTGGTCTTTTCTCCCGTTGCGGGATCGACGCGATGCACCCTCCCGTCGGCGACATACAACATACCGTCTGGCCCTGTCGTGACCCCGTATACGCCGGCCATGTCGGTCGCGATGGTCTCCAGCGCGCCGTCGGCGGTGACCCGTGCGAGGCGACGCCCGGCCCCGTCGACCATCACGATGGTGCCGTCGGCCATTTCGTCGAGCTGCTCGACGTAGGTGAGGCCAGGGACGAACAGGGTGCGGGTGTCGTCCCTCCGGCTCTTGAATAGGGCGCTCCGGCCATCCCAGCCGAACAGATTCCCCTCATCGTCAAACGCGATACCATGGTAGGCGCGCGCCTCGGTGAGCGTGGTATCGCCGAGGTTGAACTCCGGGAGATTGCCGCAGTCGTACTGCGGGGGCGTGTCGGTGTCGGCGTCGGTGTCGCTGTCAGCGTCGCTGTCCGCGTCGCTGTCGGCATCGGCGTCGGTGTCGGCGTCCCCGCCCGGTGGGATCGTGACGATGTTGCTGTCGCGGCCCTTGCCCGAGTCGCCGATCACGAAGCTCTGCGGCCCGCATGCGACTGAGGCGACCATGCTAACGGAGAGCATCAGGGAAGTGTCAGAACGGAGGCGCAGCATCGGCCCAGGATGACGCCGAACGGGCGCGTCGTCGACGGAATTCAGCGGACGTCGAGGAGGGCACGGGAACGTAACGGACGGCCGAGTTGAAACACGACCACCCGATAAAGGAGGTCTTCCACCGCCTCTCCGGCGATCGCCTCGCGCAGCGGCGCTCTCCGCAGGTCCTCGAGCCGACGCAGCGTCTCTGGGTCCACCACCAGCAGGCCCTCCTCGTCGGGCGCGCACCGCCGATGTGACGCGCCGCTCTGGAGCGAGAACAACGTCGCCTCCTCGAGCGCCCCGCCGCAGCGCGCGCACGAGCCCAGCCGGGGACACAGGCCCGCAAAACTGAGGACCTTGCCCTCCAGGGCTGCCACAAATGCGCTTTCGAACCCACCATCCAACCCATCGAGGAGCACGAGCGCCATCTCGGCGAGGCCATAGAGCTTGGGCTCAGGTTGCCCCTCACGCGAAAAGGCCCCTACGAGCTCCAAACAATAGCTCGCGACCGCCAGACGCTCGTAGGACTCTCGGAGACGCGCCCGCGGGTCCACCACCTCGGCCTCGGTGAGCCGACCCAGCTCACCGCGCTCACGCCAGCGCGCGCGAAGACCGACTCCGAGATCAAGGCCGCTATACGGCGATTTGGGCGATCGGGCACGCGGAGCGATCACGCCGACCTTCCCGCGGCTCGGCGTGAGGAGGCGGAGGATCCGGTCACTCTCCCCGTGATCGTACCTCGCGATCACGATCGCGGGCTCCGGGGGCTCCTCCGGGCTCAAATCCGGCCCAAGAGCAGGCTCGCGATCCCGAGGTAGAGCGTCAGGCCAAGCGCGTCGATCGCGGTGGTGACGAAGGGGCCCGTAGCGATCGCCGGATCGACCCCGAGTCGTCGTAGCGACAGCGGTACGGCGGTGCCGACCATCGCGGCGACGGTGATCGCCGTCAACAGCGCCGCCCCTACACATACCGCGACCAACGGCGAGCCATAACGTGCCAGACAGTAGGCTCCGATCAACAGAGAGAAGGCCACACC
Source organism: Deltaproteobacteria bacterium (assembly GCA_947486185.1). Lineage (GTDB taxonomy): Bacteria > Myxococcota_A > UBA796 > UBA796 > SXON01 > CANKTH01. The sequence goes on along the minus strand of CANKTH010000056.1, from coordinate 4,869 downwards.
GAGGATGTTGCCGACCACCACCTCCCGCACCACGCTCCGCCAGGACCCGCCTTCACCCTGACCTGTCGCCAGATTGCGGACCGCGATCGTCGCGCTCTGTACGCCGACGTTACCCCCCATACCCGTGATCATCGGCATGAACGCGGCCAGGACGACCTCGGCCTCCAGTGTGTGGGAAAAGCGGGACACCAGCTCCGAGATGCCGATCCCGCCAATCAGCGTCACCAAGAGCCACGGAAAGCGCTTCGTAGCTGCGCTCAGGCGACTGCTGCGGCTGGGGTCGGCGGCCTCCTCGGAGACACCCGCCATCAACAACATATCTTCGGCGGCTTCTTCGCGGATGACGTCGATCACGTCGTCCACTGTCACGATGCCGAGCAGGCGACGCTGTTCGTCCACAACAGGGACGGCGAGCAGGCTATAACGCCCGGTGATCTTCGCGACCTCCTCCTGGTCCGTCTCTGGGCTCACCGCGATGATGTCGGTGCTCATGATCATGCTCAGGCGCGTCGACGGAGGATGCGTCAGTAACGCCCTCAACGAGACGACCCCCGAGAGCTGTCCGGCGTCGTTGTCTACATAAAGATAGTAGATAAGCTCATGATCTGCCGCCTCTTGCACCGCGGCGATCGCGTCCCGACACGTGACGTCCTCCTGGAGCCGGAAGGCGTACGGCAACATGATGCCGCCGGCGCTGTCGGGCCGGTAACCCAGCAGCTCCTCCACTTCGGCGCGTTCTTCTTTGTGAAGCCGCGCGAGCACCCCCTCGCGCTGCTCCGCCGGGAGCCGCTCGAGCAGGTCGGTACGGTCGTCGGCCTTCAACTCGTTGACCAATACAAGCAGACGCTCGACCGGGAGGTCATTGACCAGGTGGAGGAAGTCCTCTCCTTCGACGCGGGTCAGGACTTCGGCGGCGGTGTGGTCGACCCGGATCTGGGCGAAAACCAGCCGCTGTTCGGCTGCCGACATATGTGCGACGGCGACGGCGACGTCTTCGGCGCGCATCTTGGCGACCGCCTTGGCCAGGGGCGCCACCGCCCCGCGTCGGGCGAGGCGACGGAGGGCGTCCATGCGCTGACGCAGCACGCTCTCGGCCATGGCTCAGCTCCCGGTCTGGTCATCGATGAATACGAGCCGCCGAGGCCGAGATTGGGCTCCCAGAGGCTTGAGGATCTCGCCATCGTAGACCACCGTCACCAGCGCGAGGTTCGAGACCGCCACCTCGAGACGATCGTGCGCCGAAAAGATGCAGTCGCCATCACAGGCACGGGCGCGTGGCGGGGGAGCCTCCGGGCCGCGGGGCACGAGATCACCGTCGTAGATAATTCGATCATCCGCGATAATACGGACTTTTACGCGCTCCACCGGCCGAAGCTCAACCACCTGATCCGGCGCAACGCCGAGCGCCGTCTCCGACTCGGGTACCAGCGCGCTACCGAGCCGCAGGGCCAGGAGCAGCGCCACCAGCGCCAGCGCACCCAGGGCGACGCGCCGACCCCAACCCACCGGCAACGCGGCCTTCTCAGCATCACGCCGGCCTTTCCGGTCCCTTCCTGGCTGCCTGTCACGCCCGGCGCCAAGACCGGGATCGCGGGGTTGATCGGGCCGCTCTATCCGTCCCTGCGTCTCGCCCGCCTCCAGCCTCGCCCCGGCGCCAGACTCAGCGAGCACCGGAAGCCCGAGCCAGGTGCGGTACTGGTTGCTGTAGCCCTTCAAGAAGGGGCCTGGCGGGAAGATGCTGTGATCGCCCCGCTCCAACGCTTCGAGGTACCGCGGGGGGATACGGGTGCGTTGGGACGCCTCCTCCAGGCTCACGCCCTTCCGAGCGCGTGCCTCACCCAGCTCGCGACCGCTCACCCGGCGCTCGCGAGACAGCTCCGGGCCTCGTCCGCGAACGCAGTAGCCGGCGCCTCGCGCGAGACCTCCTCCAGCAACGGACGCGCAAGATCAGCGTTGCCCCTACGTACTTCAAGGCAACCGATTCGAAGCCGCGCCCCGAGAGACTCCTCGGGGCACGCCTTGACGAGCCGGGAGTAGGCGTCCATCGCCGCGCCCAGGTCGTTACGGGCCTCTTCAATCAACCCAAGATGAAACTGCGCTTCGCAGAGGGAAGGCTGCCGGCGCAGGGCCTCACGCGCGTAGACGCGGGCCTCGTCGTGTTGGTTGTTCAGGTAGAGCGCGTAGGCGAGGTTGCTCATCACCAGGGTGGGATTACGATACTCGAGGTCGAGCAAGGCTTTTTTGAACACCTCGACACCTTCGGCCGCCCGCCCCTGGCGCACCAGGAAGGCGCCGTAGGAGTTGAGGAGCTCAGCCTCGTCCGGCGCCCGCTTCAACCCATGGTTGAAGGCGTCTTCCGCCTGTACCAGGTCGCTCTGGTAGACATAAGCCAGCGCCAGCCCATGCCAGGCGCGCCAGTCGGATGGGCGAAGTCGCACGCTCTCGCGCAGCTCGCCGACCGCCATCGCGCCATTACCCTCACGGACATAGGCGGTCCCAAGATCGAGATGGGCACGCGCCCGCTCTTTCTTTGCCGCGCAACCGAGCGCGACCAGGAACAGGAGACAGAGAGACGGCAGGCGCATGGTCAACCTCAAAGTCAATATTCAAACAGGCATATACTTCCCGATGAGCGGGGCGAGCGCGGCCCGGGTCTCCGCGGAGACCGACGAGGCCGGGGTGAGGATCGCGGTAGCAAGCGCGTTGTGCATCGGCGCCGGCCCCACGTGCGCGGCGATACGTTGGGCGGCGAGCTTCACGATCCGCTGAGAGAGGGCAGAGTTGGCGGACAACACCGCGATCACCTGCTCCACGGTCACCGCGTCATGGTGCGGGTGCCAACAGTCATAATCGGTGGACATCGCCAGGGTCGCGTACGAGATCTCCGCCTCACGTGCGAGCTTTGCCTCGGGCATGTTGGTCATCCCGATCACGCTGGCGCCCCAGGAGCGATGCAGGTTGGACTCCGCACGCGTCGAGAACGCCGGCCCCTCCATACACACGTAGGTGCCGCCGTCGTGGGCACGATCCGTCGCCTCTCTGGCAGACGCAAGGAGGTAGGCGCGAAGCGTCGAGCACACGGGGTCGCCGAAGGCCACGTGAGCCACCAGACCCTTCTCGAAAAACGTGGGCTGGCGACGGAAGGTCTTGTCGATGAACTGGTCGATCACCACGACATCGCCCGGGCGGATCTCCTCCCGCAGCGACCCTACCGCGCTCACCGAGATGATCCACGACACTCCGGCCTGCTTGAGCGCGAAGATGTTGGCGCGGTAGTTGACCTCGGAAGGGTTGAACCGGTGGCCTCGACCGTGCCGCGGGAGGAACACCATCTCGGTGCCGTCGAGTTTACCGTGGATCAACGCGTCAGACGGGTCGCCGTAGGGGGTTACGACCCGCTCTTCGTGCACCTCAGTCAGGCCCTCCATCGCGTACAGGCCGCTCCCACCAATGACACCGATCCGCATCCTGAACCCCCACCGCGGCTTAACCCGAACCCGACCCGGGGCCAACGCCGCGTCGTCAAGAGGTTCAGGGACAGATCGGCGAACGCTGATCGTAGTCCCAGCAGAGCTTTTCGGTCTGACCGCCCGTCAGCGTGACGATCGCCGCCCATCGACGTCCGTCCGGCACGACCGCCTCGACCGTATAGGTGCCGGCGTCGAGCTGCTGCTCCATGCCGCTCTGGACCACCTCGCTGCGGTTGATCGTCACCAGGCTGCTCGGCACCGTCAGCACGATCAACCCTGATTTTCCGACCGGAGGAGCGCCGATGGTGCGGCGAGGCTCCGGCGGCTGTACCGGATCAGGCGGAGCCTCCTCCGGGGGCTCGCGGACAGCGGCTGGCGCACCGACCAGGACGGGCTCGGGTGGCGGCGCCGACTCGAAGGGGATCACGCCCGATGAGACGACCATCACCACCATCATGCTACACATCGCTGCGAAGACCTGGAGCGGAGACGCACGGTCAACATATAGGATGAACTTGCCGAAGGTGGTAGCGAAGGGCTCCCGCTCCCGCGCCGCCGGGAAGGGCTGCTCCTTCGCCAACGTAGGGGAAAGACCGGGGCCCGCCGGGGCCGGGTGGGCCACTATCGTACCTTGCACCAGGATCGCCGCATGATCGACCGAGGAGGCGCGCCGCCCAGGTTCGGAGAGGGCGGCGTGCACACGGGGAGAGTCGGGGATGTTCACCAGGACCGGAGTTCGAGCAGGGTCCGAGGAAAACGCTGCGCCCTCCTCTGGCACTGGCGCGGGTGCCGGCTCCAGCACCGGGCCGAGGCCGCTATGGGTGAGCGTAGCAGCTATCGTAGGCCGGCCAGACTCCGGTGCAGGCGCATCGGGCTCCCGCCACGGAGAGGGCAATCCAGCACTTAGATCCAATATATTACCGTCATCCGTACCATCTGGGTCGGGAGCGGCGATCGCCCGCCCTGCTCCCTGTACGCCGCCCCCCTCAGTCGCGGCCGAGAACGGGGGCAGCGTCGCCGCCTGCCAGGTGGGCGACGATGGGACGGGCGTCGCCGGGGAGCGCGTTTGCGACAAGTCCGGCCCGGCCAGGCTGTACGCCGCGGGAGGTAGGACCTCGGCGAGCGCGGCGCCGAAACTGCCGGCGTCCGGGTACCGGGCCTCGCGGTCGAATTCCGTAGCCCGCTGTAGCGGCGCCGCGAGCGCCGAGGGCAGCTCGACGGAGAGCAGGGCCCAACGCTCCCGCGCGTAGAGCCCAAGCGGACGTTTTCCAGTCGCGAGGTGGTAAAGCGTGGCGCCGAGGCCATAGATGTCCGCGCGCCCGTCGAGCTCGCTCTGGGGAACGTGCTGCTCGGGGGCCATGTAGGACTCGGTGCCGATTCCGCCCGCGCGCGTGGCGCT